>CACAXP010000006.1 GCA_902536485.1 uncultured Alphaproteobacteria bacterium
TAATTTGTGAGTTTGAAGGGAAAATAATTGTAGACGCTGATGCAATAAGTATTTTTGAGAATCAAAGAAACGAATTTCATCAATTAATAAAAAAAAAAAAATCATTAATTCTAACTCCTCATAAAGGAGAGTTTAAAAAAATATTTTATAATTCACAAAACAAAGTCCTAGACTGTTTCAACGCTTCTAAATTGGTATCAAATATTGTTCTTTACAAGGGAAACGACACAGTCATTTCTAGTCCTAATGGAAATGTTTGGATAAATTCAGATGCTTCAAATTCCCTTGCAACCGCTGGTTCAGGCGACCTTTTATGTGGGATAATTTCAGGTTTAATTGCTCAAAAAATGAAAATTGATATATCTGTTTTAGCTGCTGTTTGTATACAGAATGATTTATCAAATAGAAAAAAAAATGTAGTTGTAGAAGATTTTTTGAAAGATATCCAATTAGTAATGAACACTATTAAAAATAATAATTGATTTAAAGATAATAATGTTGTTTTTTTATATTTTATTTAGCGGGCGTGGCGGAATTGGTAGACGCGCTAGATTTAGGTTCTAGTGACTTTTGTCGTGTGGGTTCAAGTCCCTCCGCCCGTACCATTTGTAGAAATGGATTAAAAAATTATGACTAAAATTGAAGAAATTAAAAATAAAGGTTTAGATATTGAGTGGAACATGACTATTCCTGCAAATAAGATTAATGTAATATTAGATAAAAAGTACCAGGAGCTATCTCAAAATATAAAGATTCCAGGTTTTAGGCCTGGAAAAGTTCCTATAGCTATTGTCAAAAAAAGATACTCAAAATCTGTTATGTCCGAGATATTAGATAGCCTGATTAATGATAATTTAAGGGAAGTTCTTCTAGAGAAAAAAATAAGACCATCAGTTCAACCAACAGTGAATGTTAAAAGTTATGAGGAGGGAAAAGACTTATCTTTAAATGTAGTAATACAAAAAATGCCTGATATCAAAAAAATTGATTTAAGTGAGTTTAAAATTGAAAAGTCTTTGTTACAGGTCAGTGATGCTGACATTCAAAATACATTAGATGATATTGCGAAAAAACACGAGCGATTTTCCCCCTTAAAAAACAAAAGAGCTGCAAAGAATGGAGACCTAATTTTATTTGATTATGAGGGTAAGATTGACGGAAAAGCTTTTGATAAAAATACAGGAAAAGATGAGACTGTTGTCCTAGGTTCTAATAAATATATACCAGGTTATGAGGAACAAATGGTTGGACTTAATATCAATGAAGAAAAAGATATTAAAGTAACCTTTCCCTCAGATTATAGAGAAACAAATATTGCCGGGAAAAAGGCAAATTTTCATCTGAAAATTAAAGATATACAAGAAAGAGTAAAAAAAGTACCTATTGATGACCAGCTAGCTAAAGAACTTGGAGAAGAAAATTTAGATGTTCTGAAAGAGAAAGTGAAAGAAAAAATACAAAAGGATTTTAAAACCTTATCAAATTTAAAAATGAGAAGGGAAGTTACTGAGATTTTATTAAAAAAGAATAACTTCGAAATACCATCTAAAATGTTAGAGCAAGAAGTTAATTTTTTGAAATCTCAATCTCAAGAAAAAAAAAATGAAAAAGAAGTCTCTGATATTGCAAAAAGAAGAGTAAAACTAGGAATAATCATAAGTTCAATATCAGACGACAATAAAATTAACGTTGAAGATTCTGATTTAACTAAAGCGGTTGTTGAGGAGGCTCAGAAATATCCCGGAAAGGAAAAAGAAGTTGTAGAGTTTTACAAAAATAACCCTCAAATGATGAATAATCTTAGAGGAATTGCTTTAGAGGAAAAAGTTATGAATTTTGTTGTTAATAGTTGTAAAAAAATTGAAAAAAAGTGTACGATGGATCAGCTATTTGACTCAGAATTTTTAAAAACAGAGAAATCAATAATTAAAAAGAAGGAGAAAGATTAATGAGTTCATTGATACCGGTTGTTGTTGAGCAAACTAACAGAGGAGAGAGATCATATGATATTTTTTCAAGATTGCTTAAAGAAAGGATCATTTTTTTAACTGGTGAAGTTAATGATGCTGTTTCCAGTGTTATTTGTGCTCAGTTTTTATTTTTAGAATCGGAAGATCCTAAAAAAGACATTTTTTTATACATAAATTCTCCAGGTGGTGTTGTTTCATCTGGACTAGCAATTTATGACACAATTCAATATATCAGGCCTGATGTTTCTACAGTTTGTGTAGGTCAAGCTGCAAGCATGGGTTCTTTGCTTTTAGCCTCAGGAACGCGAGGAAAAAGATATTGCTTACCACATTCCCGTATAATGACTCACCAACCATCTGGAGGTGTTCAGGGCCAAGCCACAGATATTGAAATTCATGCAAAAGAAATAATTAACCTTAAAAAAAAATTAAATCTAATCTACGAAAAACATACTGGCCAGTCTTTAAATGTTATTGAGAAAATGATGGAAAGAGACTATTTCATGAGCGCTGATGAGGCAAAAAAAACAGGTATAGTAGATAAAGTTGTATCAGAAAGACCTGATTTTGAAAAAAATTCAAAAAAAAAATAATTTTTTGGTTTGGAATAAAGGTTGCAGTGGATAGAATAAATATTATTTTTTATAATATCTTATGGTCGATTCTAAAAATAACAACAAAAGTACCCTTTTTTGCAGCTTCTGCGGTAAAAGTCAGCACGAAGTTAGAAAATTAATTGCTGGTCCTACAGTTTTTATATGTGATGAGTGTGTAGAACTATGCATGGATATAATTAAGGAAGAAAATAAAGTCATAGGTTCACCAAAGACTTCAAATGTTGAGACACCCAAAGAACTTTACAGATTACTTAATGATTACGTAATAGGCCAAGATGACGCAAAAAAAATATTGTCAGTTGCGGTTCATAATCACTACAAAAGAATTGATCATCTCTCTGGTAATAGCGATGTTGAACTATCAAAATCTAATGTTCTTTTAGTTGGTCCAACTGGTTCAGGGAAGACTTTAATTGCTGAGACATTAGCAAGAATTATTGATGTTCCATTTACCATGGCGGATGCTACAACTCTTACTGAGGCTGGATATGTTGGTGAAGATGTTGAAAATATAATTTTAAAACTTTTGCAAGCTGCTGACTATAATGTTGAAAGAGCGCAAAGAGGTATAGTTTACATTGATGAAGTTGATAAGATTAGCAGAAAGTCTGACAACCCTTCTATTACTAGGGATGTGTCTGGCGAGGGTGTTCAACAAGCTTTACTAAAAATTATGGAAGGCACAGTTGCATCGGTACCTCCTCAAGGTGGAAGAAAACATCCTCAACAAGATTTTTTGCAAATTGACACAACAAACATCTTATTTATCTGTGGAGGTGCGTTTGCTGGAATTGATAAAATTATTTCTACAAGAGGGGATAAATCAAGTATAGGTTTTGAAGCGGAAGTAAAAGATAAATCATCGAAGAACATAGGAGCTATTCTAAAAAATATTGAAACAGAAGATTTACTAAAGTTTGGACTCATTCCAGAGTTTGTAGGAAGATTACCTGTTGTCGCCACACTTGAGGATCTCAATAAAGATGCTTTAATTGAAATCCTAACCAAACCGAAAAATGCTTTAGTCAAGCAGTACCAAAAATTATTTGGTTTTGAAAATGTTAAACTTCAATTTACTGAGGATGCCCTAAGTTCGGTCGCATCTAAGGCTCTAGAGAAAAATACGGGAGCAAGAGGTTTGCGAACAATTCTCGAAAGTATTCTGTTGGATACGATGTTTACGTTGCCTGGTATTGAAGGGGTTGATGAAATAGTTGTTAATGCAGATGTAGTTGAAAAAAGTAAAGACCCTCTCTATATATATAATAAATCTAATAAAGTTTATAATAAAAAAGCTTAATTTATGTCAGACTACAAAGACCCTTTTTGTATCCTACCACTGAGAGATATTGTTGTATTTCCTAATATGATTGTTCCTTTATTTGTTGGGAGGTCGAAATCTATTAAGGCATTAGAGTATGCTGAAAAAAATGATAAAGAAATTTTTCTTGTTGCACAAAAAGATGCAAATGTAGACGAACCTGGACAAAAAGATATTTACGATTTTGGAACAGTAGCAAATATTCTTCAATTACTAAAATTACCAGATGGAACTGTTAAAGTTCTAGTTGAAGGACTTGAACGAGCAAAAGTTTCACATTACATTGACAATCTTGATTTTTTTGAAGCCTATCTTGATAAGTTGGAAGTTCCTAATTATCAAAATGACAAAGAAACGAATGCTCTGTCTAGAACAGCGATAAGCCAATTTGAAAATTATGTGAAACTCAATAGAAAAGTTCCGCCCGAAATTTTAGTTAGTCTTAATCAAATTTCAGACCTAAACAAGTTAGCTGATACAATGAGTGCTCACTTGGGCATAAGATTGTCTGAAAAACAAGACTTATTAGAATGCTTATCAGTTAAAAATAGATTATCAAAGGTTATAGAATTTATGGATAATGAAATTGGCGTTCTTCAAGTTGAAAAGAAAATTCGAAGCAGAGTAAAGCGTCAAATGGATAAAACTCAAAAAGAATATTACCTTAATGAGCAAATTAAAGCTATTCAAAAAGAGCTGGGTGAAACATCTGATCCTAAAGATGAGATTGCAGAGATTGAACAAAAATTAAAAAAAATAAATCTTTCAGATGAGGCTCGCGAAAAAGTTAAAGCTGAAATTAAGAAGCTTAAACATATGGGCCCAATGTCAGCAGAAGCAACTGTTGTACGTAACTACTTAGATTGGATAATTTCAATACCGTGGAATAATAACCTAGAATCAACTATAAATTTAAATAAGGCACTAAAAGTTCTCAATGAAGATCATTTTGGACTTTCTAAGGTAAAGGACAGAATCATTGAGTATCTCGCAATTCAAACCAGAGTTAAAAAACCTAAAGGACCAATTTTGTGTTTAGTTGGACCTCCTGGCGTCGGGAAAACCTCACTTGGAAAGTCAATTGCTAGAGCATTAGACAGACCATTTATTAAGTTCTCTCTTGGTGGAATAAGAGACGAATCTGAAATAAGAGGTCATAGAAGAACATATATCGGATCTATGCCAGGAAAAATTATTCAATCGTTAAAGAAATCAAAATACTCTAATCCATTGTTTTTATTGGATGAAGTTGACAAAATTGGCACTGATTGGAGAGGTGACCCAGCTTCTGCTTTGCTAGAAGTTCTTGACCCAGAGCAAAACAAAAATTTCAACGACCACTATCTCGAGGTAGATTATGATCTTTCAAACGTAATGTTTATCACTACTGCTAACACACTGAACATTCCTCAGCCCCTTGTCGATAGAATGGAAGTTATAAGAATTTCTGGTTACACTGAAAATGAGAAGTTGAACATCGCTGAGAAATATTTACTTCCAAAGCAAATTAAAGAAAATGGACTAAAACTTAGTGAAATTAAAATTGCTAAATCTGCTTTAGAATCAATCATCAGATATTATACCAGAGAATCTGGTGTGAGAAATCTTGAGAGGGAAATTTCTAAGCTTCTCAGAAAAGCATTGAAGCTAATAATTACCAAAAAAAGAAAAAAATCATCAATTTCTGCAAGAAACATAGAAAGTTACCTTGGCGTTAAAAAATTTAAATTTGGAGAAATAGAAACTAAGCCATTGACTGGTGTATGCACTGGTTTGGCGTGGACTGAAGTTGGTGGAGAACTTCTTCAAATTGAGGCGGTGAAAATGCCTGGAAAAGGAAAAGCGTACTATACGGGTAAGCTTGGTGATGTAATGAAAGAATCTGTTCAAGCAGCACAGAGTTTTGTTCATTCTAACGCTAAGAAATACGGCATTTCTCCAGTTCTTTTTGAAAAAAATGATATACACGTTCATGTTCCAGAAGGTGCTACACCTAAAGATGGCCCTTCTGCTGGTATTGCCATGTTTACAGCTATAGTCTCTGCTTTTACGGGTGTTCCAATAAAAAATAACATTGCCATGACTGGTGAAATAACTTTAAGGGGGAGAGTTCTTCCTATAGGCGGTTTAAAGGAAAAACTGCTTGCGGCAGTTCGTGGCGGCATTAAAGAAGTTCTAATTCCAATTGAAAATAAAAAAGACTTATCTGAAATAGACGAAAAGGAAATTTTAGATAACATTGAGATTCACTTTGTGGAAAACGCAAATGAAATATTAAAAAAAGCGTTTATTTCTAAAATTTATCCTTACAAGGAAAACTCCAAGAAGAATTTAGATATACCTAGTAAAACTATCACTAGAGAAAAATCTCCTTTACCTCATTAAATATTATAATTGACTAGGTTGTAAATACCTAATATTATGAAAAAATTATTAATATTCCGTTATTTCAAAGGGGGTTAGGGTGAATAAAAATGATTTAGTTAATCAAGTTTCAGATAGTACAGGTTTGAGTAAGTCAGATAGCGCGAAGGCTGTTGACTCTGTTTTTGAGTCAATCACATCAACATTAAAAAGTGGGGGTGATGTACGCTTAGTGGGCTTTGGTACTTTTTTAGTTTCTAAGCGTAAGGCCACAACTGGAAGAAATCCTCAAACAGGTGAATCCATTAATATTCCAGCAGCGAATGTCCCAAAATTTAGAGCAGGAAAAGCGCTTAAGGAAGCCTTAAATTAGAACAAAAATTCTTTTTACTTTCTATGTAAATCATGAATTTTCATTAATAAGTCTACCATCCCCTTCTCATTTATTCTTTTGGTATTGACATTTCTCGGGCTGGGGTGGTAGCAAGCTACAATTCTTTGGTTAGTTTCTGTCATATATTCTTCGCCATGAACGAATTTCACGTCAGTTCTTTTAATTTCAAAAAATTTTATACATGCCTCAAATGCAATTTTCCCAAGTGTCAGTATTGTTTTAATATTTCGAAGGTAATCGAGCTCGTTTTTTAAAAAATTAAAGCAACTTTTTAATTCTTCTGAATTTGGTTTGTCAAATGGTGGTACGCATTTAAGAGCAACTGTTATATAGATATTTTTTAACTTTAAACCGTCGCCAATGTGTTTAGAATATGGCTGGTTGGCTAAATTAGAATTAAACAAACACTTAAATAAAAATTCTGCGGATTTATCACCTGTAAATGGTCTACCTGTTCTGTTTCCACCATGAGCTGCAGGTGCTAAACCAAGAATTAATATTTCAGCTTTTTCGTCTCCAAAACCAGGAACTGGTTTGCCCCAATAAATTTCGTTTTGATATTGTTTTCTTTTTTCTGATGCTATTTTTTCTCTAAAATGAACAAGTCTAGGACATTTTTTACAATTGGTTATTTTCTTATTTATTTTTTCCATTTTTTGTTAAGTAGTATATTAAGATAGATTACCAAATATTACATATATAAATAAATTGTTTTAAATAATTAGAAAATGTCATATAAAAATATTACCTGATTTTTTCAGGGCGGTTAGCTCAGCTGGGAGAGCGCCACGTTTACACCGTGGATGTCGGGAGTTCGATCCTCTCACCGCCCACCAATCGGGGGTGTAGTTCAGTTGGTTAGAACGCCTGCCTGTCACGCAGGAGGCCGCGGGTTCGAGTCCCGTCACTCCCGCCAAAAAAATTTGGTCTATAAAAGTTAATAAATGATATTATACTTTATACAAATGTTTTATAGGTCTTTACTTTTGATAGTTATATTTTTCTATTCTTCAGCTTTTTCTCAGGAGGAAAATGATGATGATTCAGATTTCTCACAACCAAATGCTAACTTACAATCTGAAGAAAATTTAGAATGTCGTTTATCAGAAGATTCAGAATTAATTACTTTGTTAAATTTTAAATTAAAAAAATTTAACCCAACTTCTAAAGAATTTGAATCTGGTCCACCTTTAACTGACGAAGAGATTAAACATAAAGGGATAAGATTTTATTCATTACAACTAAAGGATGAAAGAACAGTAAAAATAGATATTGATAAATTTGCAAGTCTTGGTGGTGCTACACTTGCATCACTGCTTGACAGATCATCAAAAATTCTATTGAAACACCCTGAAAAATGTCAGTTTTTTACTTTATTTGGTGATCAGATTCTTGGATATTATGAAATTTCTTTTGACAAAATTTTAAGGTTGTATGCAACTGCTGTTAACAAACAAAATAATATTGCTCAGGAGTTTATCCGAACTCAAATAGTTCCTTCTCCAATGTCTTTAGACATGGCCATAAAATCTTTATATGATGATTATGGATATCAGCAAAATATTATTGAGTCTTTATTACCTCAAGAGGTTAGAACATTATTTTTTGGAGAGAACTCTATGGTCAGCGTTGCTGATGTTGCGGAATCTAAGCTTTTAGCTTTTTCTCTTTTAGGCGGAAGAATAATGGACAATAGTCAAAGAGAATTATTTATTTTTGTTCCTTACTCTAGAAAAGGTTTATTAGGTAGTAATGAGACGATAGTAATTTCAAGTACTTCAAAAATATATGAAGTACCTTTACTTAATGTTCCACTTGCATTGAATGTACTGAGATCTCTTGGATTTAATGCAAAAATTATTCAGTTAAAGCAAGTATATATTGATGAAAACTCGTATTGTAAAGTTGGCGAAGGTGGCTTGTGGTATCACTACAAAGGAAGAGAAAAAATGGTGGGTTGTGATTTTTTATCAAACACAATTAAATCAATAACTTCAAATACACTTCAAAATTCAATAGATTATCCTGTTTTTAAAGAAAGTATTGATAGAGTTTATGAAATTATGAACAATTGATGAAATTTAAAAATACTTAACTATATTAGTACAAGGATGTAATTTTAAAAATACTTAACTATATTAGTATCATGACTGAATATTTGCCAATTCTTATATTTCTTGTATTTGCACTAATCTTTTCATTTGGTGCATTCTTTTTGTCAATAATAGTTGGGAAAAAGTCACCTTATGCTGAAAAAAACTCAACATACGAATGTGGTTTTGAACCTTTTGATGAAACAAGAGGAAAGTTTGAGGTTAAATTTTATCTAGTTGCTATTCTATTTATTATTTTTGACCTAGAAATTATTTTTCTCTTTCCGTGGGCGGTTGCATTCAATGAAATTGGAATGTATGGCTTTTGGTCAATGATCTTTTTTTTATTTGTTTTAACTGTCGGTTTTTTATACGAATGGCTGAAAGGAGCGTTAGATTGGAACTAAAAAAAATTGATGCAATTAACTATGATCAAATGGAGAAACACATTTCTAAGAATGGTTTTCTGATTACTAAAGTAAATGATCTTATAAACTGGGCAAGATCAGGTTCTTTATGGCCAATGAGTTTTGGTTTAGCATGTTGCGCTGTTGAAATGATGCAGTCAGCTGCTAGCAGATATGATTTTGACAGATTTGGTGTTGTATTTAGACCTAGCCCTAGACAATCTGATGTTATGATTGTTGCTGGAACCCTTACTAACAAAATGGCACCAGCTCTAAGAAAAGTTTATGATCAAATGCCTGAACCTAGATGGGTTATCTCTATGGGTAGTTGTGCAAATGGAGGTGGATATTATCACTATTCCTATTCAGTCGTAAGAGGTTGTGACAAAATTGTTCCTGTTGATATCTATGTTCCAGGTTGTCCGCCCACCGCTGAAGCACTGTTATATGGAATACTTCAATTACAAAAAAAAATAATGAGGGATAATAAAATTTACAGATCATGAGTCAGAGAAAACACGACAAATTCATTTTGGAAATGAAAGATTTAATAAAAAGCTTGATGACTTTTTGTAAGCCTAAAGTAAGTATTTTAAATAATGAAATAAGTATTTTTATTCAAGATAAAGAGATACTCAAAACATTAATGTTTTTCAAAGATAACCCTTCCTTTAATATGCATACACTTATCGACTTTACTGCAGTTGATTATCCTAATGAGGAGAAAAGGTTTCTACTAATTTATAATCTTCTTAGTGTTTCAAAAAACTTTAGAATTAAGATTAAAACTTGGGTTTCAGCAGATAAACCCGTAAGTTCTGTAACAGAAGTCTTTCCTTGTGCTAACTGGTATGAGAGAGAAGCGTGGGATTTATTTGGAATTAGGTTCGTTGGACACCCAGATTTAAGGAGGATATTAACAGACTATGATTTTGATGGTCACCCTCTCAGAAAAGATTTTCCCTTAACTGGTTTTACTCAAGTTAAGTTTGATGATGAATTAGGAAAAGTAATTAGTGAGCCAGTTAAGCTTGAGCAGGAATATAGAACTTTTGATAATTTAAGTCCATGGGAGGGAATGTCAAAAATTCTTCCCGGTGATGAAAAATCTGAGAAACTTGATGACTAAAACCGAAAATTACACACTCAATTTTGGTCCTCAGCATCCAGCAGCTCATGGTGTTTTAAGATTAGTTCTTGAACTTGATGGGGAAGTTGTTGAAAGGGCGGATCCACATATAGGTCTTTTGCATAGAGGAACTGAAAAACTTATTGAAAATAAAACCTATATTCAGGCTTTGCCCTATTTTGACAGGCTTGATTATGTTTCACCGATGTGTCAAGAACACGCTTATGCACTGGCGATTGAAAAGCTATTAAAAATAGATGTTCCAAAAAGAGGTCAATACATTCGTGTTTTATTCTCTGAAATTACAAGAATATTAAATCATATCCTTAATATAACTACATTTGCTTTAGATGTTGGAGCAATGACACCATTCCTTTGGTTATTTGAAGATAGAGAAATATTAATGGAGTTTTATGAAAGAGTTTCTGGGTCAAGACTACACTCAGCATACTTTAGACCTGGTGGGGTTCATAGAGATATTCCAGATGGGCTTACCGATGATATTGAAAATTTCTGTGAAAAATTTACCTCACATATAGATGACACTGAAAAATTGATTGAAAAAAATAGAATTTTTAGACAAAGATCGGTAGGTATTGGAAAAATTTCAGTTGATGATGCACTTGAATGGGGTTTTTCTGGGCCTTGCATCAGAGCTTCGGGCTTGAACTGGGACCTAAGAAAAAAGCAACCATATGACTGTTATAAAGAAATGGATTTTAAAGTACCAACAGGGTCAACTGGTGATTGCTTTGAGAGATTTCTCGTGAGGGTTGAGGAGATGAGACAGTCTGTATCAATCATAAGACAATGTCTAAAAAATATTCCAGATGGACCATCGATTAGTAATGATCCTAGAATAGTCCCTCCCAAAAGAGAGATTATGAAAGAATCAATGGAATCTCTAATAAACCATTTTAAACTTTTCACAGAGGGATTTCATGTTCCTCCCGGAGAAACCTATACTGCAGTTGAAGCTCCTAAGGGAGAGTTTGGGGTTCTTCTTATTTCAGACGGGACTAACAAACCTTATAGGTGTAAGATTAGATCTCCCGGTTTCCCTTTTTTACAAGCTACAGAATTTTTATCTAAAGGCCATATGTTGTCAGATTTGGTAGCAATTATTGGAAGCCTTGACATCGTTTTTGGAGAGATTGATAGATGAGTCAAACATCTTTTAAAAAAATTGCTGAAGATAAAATACAACCAAAAGATTTTGCTTTTGATAGAGATAACATGCTATTGGCAAAAAAAATTTTAAAAATTTATCCCAAAAACTTTAAAGAGAGTTCAATTATGCCTTTATTATCCATAGCTCAAAATCAAAATAATGGTTGGTTACCAAAAAAAGCAATAGAATATATTTCTGATTTTTTAGAGATTCCTGAAATAAAAGTCTTAGAAATTGCTACATTTTATTCAATGTATAATCTTTCACCTGTTGGTAAGTTTCATATTGAAGTTTGTACAACTTCACCATGTATGCTGAGAGGTTCAGATGAAATATTGTCTTTTTGTGAAAAAAAACTAGCTATTCAAGTAGGGGATATTTCAAAAGATAAAATGTTTTCACTAAGCAGAGTTGAATGCTTAGGTGCATGTGTAAATGCTCCCATCGTAAAAATAAACGAAAATTATTATGAAGATTTAGATTTAAATTCTACAGATAAATTAATAAATAACATATCAAGTAATAAAAAAATAAAAATCGGTTCTCAATCCGGAAGAAAGGGTTCTGAACCTAGGAAGAGTTCTTATGATAAAAAAAGATAACATTATATTTAAAAACCTTTATGGAAGGAATGACCCTTTCCTTAAATCTGCTATACAAAGAGGAGATTGGAAAGACACTAAAAAAATTTTAAAAAAAAACCCACAAGATATTATTAATATAATCAAAGAATCTGGTTTAAGAGGAAGAGGTGGAGCTGGTTTTTCAACTGGCATGAAATGGGATTTTATGCCCAAATCCAAAGATAAACAACATTATTTAGTCATTAATGCAGACGAAGGTGAGCCCGGTACATGTAAAGATAGAGACATTATTAGAAATGAGCCACACAAACTTATTGAAGGCTGTTTAATAGCAGGATATGCAATTGGAGCCACTAAGTGCTACATCTATATAAGAGGAGAGTTTTTAAATGAAGCCTCAATTCTTCAAAAAGCCATTGATGAGGCTTACAACAGTAATCTGCTTGGAAAAAAAATTAAAGGTTCTAACTTCGATTTTGATCTATATTTACATTATGGTTCTGGAGCTTATGTTTGTGGAGAGGAAACAGCTCTCATTGAGAGTTTAGAAGGTAAAAAAGGGCAACCTAGGTTAAAACCACCTTTTCCTGCAAGTGTTGGACTTTATGGTATGCCTACAACTGTAAATAACGTAGAAACTATTGCAGTAGTTCCAACTATCATAAGAAGGGGACATGAGTGGTTCAGCAAATTAGGTAGAAAAAATAATACTGGTTCTAAAATTTTTTGTATATCTGGTAATGTAAATACTCCTTGTAATGTTGAAGAGGAGCTTGGTATTCCTTTAAAATATTTAATTCAAAAATATGCTGGTGATGTTGTTGGTGGTTGGGATAATTTACAAGCGGTCATTCCAGGGGGGTCCTCAGTACCATTACTCCCTAAAAATTTATGTGAGGATGTTTTAATGGATTTTGATTCATTGAAAGATGCTGGTTCAGCTTTGGGAACAGCTGGCATAATAGTAGTTAATAAAAACACTAATATTACTAAGGTTATTTTAAGACTTTCGGAATTCTACAAACATGAATCGTGTGGTCAGTGTACCCCTTGTAGAGAAGGAACTGGTTGGCTAATGAGAATGATGGATAGAATCTATAAGAATGGTGCTACAGCTGAAGAGTTAGATCTTCTTCAAGAAGTAACAAAGCAAATTGAGGGGCACACTATTTGCGCATTAGGTGATGCAGCGGCATGGCCAATTCAGGGACTACTAAAACATTTTAGAAATGATTTATTAAAGAAACCAAAAAAAGTTGATAAGGTTGCCTAAATGGTTCAAATTTTCATAGATGAAAAAGCTTATGATGTTGAAGATGGTATCACCGTAATACAAGCATGTGAATCAGCTGGAGTTGAGATCCCAAGATTTTGTTATCATGAAAAACTTTCCATTGCAGGAAATTGCAGAATGTGTCTCGTCGAGATGGAAAACTCAAATAAACCAGTAGCTTCGTGTGCAATGCCTGTTGCTGAGGGGATGAAAATTAAGACTAATTCTGAGATGGTCGTTAAAGCCAGAAAAGGCGTAATGGAATTTCTATTAATAAATCATCCTTTAGATTGTCCTATATGCGATCAAGGTGGTGAATGTGACCTTCAAGATCAAGCGGTGGCTTACGGAAGTGGTATTAGTCGTTTTGTTGAACAAAAAAGAGCTGTTAAAGACAAAAACTTAGGACCCTTGATTAAAACACACATGACAAGGTGTATTCACTGCACGAGATGTGTTCGTTTTTCTGAGGAAATTGCAGGAAATAATTCTCAATTAGGTGCAATAGGTAGAGGTGAAGATACTGAAATAACTACCTATCTTGAAGAGGCTATGGATTTTGAGATGTCTGGAAATGTAATTGATTTATGTCCTGTTGGAGCACTCACCTCTAAACCGTATGAATTTGTTGCAAGACCTTGGGAACTTAAAAAAACTGAAACAATTGATGTTTTTGATGCAGTTGGAAGCAGCATAAGAATTGATTCTAAAAGTGATAAGATTTTGAGAGTTTTGCCAAGAATCAATGAAGAGATTAATGACGAGTGGATTTCCGATAAGACTAGATTTGCCTATGATGGCATAAATAACCAAAGAATTGACAGATATTATTTAAGAAATAGCGAGGGAAAGTTAGTTGAAGAATCTGAAGAAAATATACTTAAAATAATACACAATAATTTGTCCAACACCAATTCCTCTCATATAGCAGCATTAGTTGGAAACACACTTGATTGTGAATCTATTTTTTCATTCAAAAAATTCCTTGATGAATTGAAAATAGAAAATTATGACTGTAGACAAGATGACTCATTCTTTCTTCCATCCCAGAGATTTTCTTATATTTTTAATTCCACAATAAAAGGAATTGATGATTCAGACTTATGTCTTTTAGTTGGTACAGATATAAAAAAGGAAGCACCAATTCTATCATCGAGAATTAGACAAAAATTTTTATCCTCACCAAAAAATTATAAGATATTTAGTGTTGGTAATTTTAATTTAAATTTTGCAGTAGACTATCTTGGAGAAACCTCTTCTTCATTAAAGAAACTAAATGAAAAGAAAAACTTCGATGTCTTCAAAAATTCAAAAAAACCAATTTTTATTTTAGGTCAAGGCGCAATGTGTCATGATGATGCGGCTGATATCTTTAATTATTGTTTGAATTTTTATCAAAAAATTTCTAAAAACACTGACTGGAATGGATTTAATGTTTTACAAACATTTTCAGGAAGAGTTGGTGCACTTGATCTAGGTTTTTATAATAAAAAAAATACTTCAAGATCTTTAATAAAGCAAATTTACGATGGAAAATTTGAAGTGTTATATCTAATGAGTGCCGACGAGATTAATTTTGATAAGATACCAAAAAAAACTTTTGTAATTTATCATGGTCATCATGGTGATAAGGCTGTAAAAAGAGCAGATTTGATAATACCCATGAGCTGTTTTACGGAGAAAGAAGGTATTTATGTAAATCTTGAGGGTAGGCCTCAAATTTCGAGTCAGGTTAAATTTCCGATAGATGGTGTGAATCATTCTTGGAACTTTTTGAATAAATTGTCAAAGTTATTTAATTTGAGCATGTATTCTGATCTTAATGATTTAAGAGAAAAGATGTTTTTGAATCATGAACACTTAAGTAATATCAACCAAATTAAGTTATCAAGAATAAACAGAAATAAACATGGTAAGTTTAAATTTTCAAATCAAGAAATGAAGTCAAATATTTCAAATTTTTATATGACAGATTCAGTAAGTAGGAATTCCAAAATAATGTCAGAATGTTCCTTGGCTTTTTTGAAAGAAACAAATGTTCCTTGATATTTTAATTATAGTTTTAAAAATTTTACTTATAGTTATTCCTTTATTACTTTTTATTGCATATTTAACTTACTTTGAAAGAAAAGTGATCGGCGCAATACAGTTAAGGAAAGGTCCAAATGTTGTCGGCCCATTTGGCTTATTCCAACCTATTGCTGATGGAATTAAATTATTAACAAAAGAAACTATTTTTCCAGAAAACGCTAATAAATTTATTTTTATTTTTTCACCTATTCTTACTTTTACATTAGCCTTAATTGGCTGGGCAGTGATACCAATTGACTATAAAATTGTTCTAGCGGATATAAATGTAGGCGTAATGTATATTTTTGCTGTTTCATCTCTGGGTGTCTATGGAATAATTATGGCTGGTTGGGCTAGTAATTCTAGATATGCATTTCTGGGTGCATTGAGATCTGCTGCTCAAATGATTTCTTATGAAGTATCTATTGGTCTTATAATAATTTCAGTTTTAATTACATCTGGTTCATTAAATCTTACTGAAATCGTTATGAAACAACAGAATATGTGGTATGTAATTCCACATTTTCCAATGTTTATTATTTTCTTTATATCTACTCTTGCTGAGACTAACAGGGCACCTTTTGATCTTCCTGAAGCTGAATCAGAATTAGTAGCTGGTTATAATGTCGAGTACTCCTCGATGTCTTTTGGGCTTTTTTTTCTTGGAGAATATGGAAATATGATTCTTATGAGTTCAATGTCAACAATTCTTTTCTTAGGTGGTTGGCTTCCACCAGTCGATATTAGCTTTTTTCAAAACATTCCAGGTTTTATATGGTTTTTACTTAAAGTCACATTTTTGCTCTTCCTCTTTTTGTGGGTAAGAGCTACCCTTCCTAGATATAGATACGATCAGTTGATGAGATTAGGTTGGAAAGTATTTCTTCCTCTATCTTTAGCATGGATAATTATTACATCTTCTGTTGTTATTTATTTCCAAAACTAGATAATGAATAAATGAAAAAATTAAATAAAATATTATTTGTTTTAAAAGAATTTCTTTTAATTGAGATACTCTCAGGTTTGTTATTAACTTTAAAATATTTTTTTAAACCAAAAGTAACAATTAATTATCCATTTGAAAAAGGTATTTTAAGCTCTAGGTTTAGAGGTGAGCACGCATTAAGAAGATATGATTCAGGAGAAGAAAGGTGTATTGCCTGTAAGTTATGTGAAGCTGTTTGTCCTGCTCAAGCAATTATAATAGAATCTGAACCAAGAAATGATGGGTCAAGAAAGACTACTAGATATGATATTGATATGACAAAATGTATTTATTGTGGATTTTGTCAAGAATCATGCCCTGTTGATGCTATAGTTGAAGGACCAAATTTTGAATTTGCGACAGAAACCAGAGAAGAACTAATATACAATAAAAATAAATTATTGGAAAATGGTGATAAATGGGAAATGGAAATTAGTAAGAATTTAAAAAAGGAATCAAAATATTTATGACCTTATATTTTTTTTATTTTTTCTCGTCTATTGTAATTCTATCAAGTTTTTTGGTTATTTTCGTTTCAAACCCAGTTCATTCAGTTTTATTTCTAATTTTTACTTTTTTCAATGCTGCTATTATTTTTTTGATTTTTCAAGCTGAGTTTTTAGCTATGACACTCTTAATAGTTTATGTGGGAGCCGTTGCAGTTTTGTTTCTATTTGTAGTAATGATGTTAAACATATCTGAATCAATTATTAAAGAAGGTTTTTTGAGATATTTTCCTTTTGGACTATTACTGATTTCAATCTTTTTAATAGAGCTTTTTATGATTTTTTACTCCGACGAAATAATTTTTCCTGAGAGTGGATTGATAAAAATCAATGAAATAATGAACCTTGGTATGAATAATACAAAGTCTTTAGGTTTATTTTTATATACAGATTACTTTATTATTTTCCAAATTTCAGGCTTTCTACTTTTACTCGCTATGATAGGTGCAATTGTTCTTGCTCATAGTGATTTTAAAAACCCTAAAAGTATTTCTCCAATTAATCAAAAAAATGTAGATAAAAAAACAATTATTAAACTAAACTAATTATGCAACATATTCATTTTTTAACTCTTTCTACTTCAGTTTTTGCTATTGGTTTTCTTGGTATTTTTGTTAATAGAAAAAATATTATTACTATCTTAATGTCTATTGAGTTAATGTTACTTTCCGCCAACATAAATTTTGTTGGATTCTCCTATTTACTTGATGATCTTTCAGGCCAAATTTTTTCTTTATTTATCTTAGTGGTAGCGGCTGCAGAGGCAGCAATAGGTTTGGCTATTTTAACTATTTTTTTTAAAAAAACATCCTCAATTAGTATTGATAACATCAGTAAATTAAAGGGTTAAAGTTGTTTTTAGTTTCTGTATTTCTTCCACTTTTTAGTTTTTTAGTCTGTATTTTTCTTCAAGATAACCTTTCAAAAAAATATTTGAATTTTTTTTCATGTTTAATGATGGTTATTGCAACTATTCTTTCTGCTTGTTCCTTGATATTTGTTCAGTCAAATGGTGAGTCTTCTATTATTATAAGTAGATGGATAGATTCTGGTAACTTGAGTCTAGATTGGTCTCTTCAGCTTAATCTTCTCACAGCATCAATGGTATTAATGGTTAATTTAGTATCTTCATTGATCCATATTTATTCTGTTGGTTACATGGAGAAAGACCCAAAAAAAATTTTATTTATGGCATATTTGAGTCTTTTCACTTTTTTTATGCTTTTTTTAGTTTCTTCATCTAATCTTCTTCAACTTTTTCTGGGTTGGGAAGGTGTTGGTTTAACATCTTATCTTTTGATTGGCTTCTGGAATTACAAGGAAAAAGCTAATAGTGCTGCTTTGAAAGCTTTTATTGTCAATAGAGTTGGCGATGCTGGTTTATTATTAGCATTATTTACAATTTTCGTTGTATTTGGAACTTTAAATATAAGTGAAATAAAACTGTTAATTAATTCACAAAATGAATCAATTTTTAATTTCTTGGAGTTTGATATTCATTCTTTAACATTAATAAGTTTACTTTTATTTATCGGTTGTATGGGTAAATCAGCACAATTCGGTTTACATGTTTGGTTACCGGATGCAATGGAAGGTCCTACACCTGTTTCGGCATTAATTCATGCAGCAACTATGGTAACAGCTGGAGTTTTTTTGTTGATTGTAATGTCTCCATTGTTAGAATTTTCTGAATTTTCTTTAAACTTTATTTTAATTATCGGGTCAATAACTTGTATATTCGCCTCTTCAGTAGCAGTTTTTCAGAATGATATTAAAAGAATAATTGCTTATTCAACTTGTAGTCAATTGGGTTATATGTTTATGGCTATTGGTTCATCAGCGTACACCCTTGCATATTTTCATTTGTTATCACATGCTTTTTTTAAAGCGCTTTTATTTTTAGGTGCAGGTTCAGTAATTCATTCAATGTCTGATGAGCAGGATATAAAAAAAATGGGGGGGCTTTACAATAAAATTCCTTTAACCTACATAACTATGCTCATAGGATCTTTATCATTAGTTGGTTTACCTTTTCTGAGTGGTTACTATTCAAAGGATCTAATTCTAGAAATTATTTATTTAAATGATTATGAATATTCATTTTATTTCTTTTTAATGGGCGTGATTGGAGTTTTATTTACATCTATCTATTCATTAAGACTTCTTGTTTATGTGTTTCATCGTGACAGCGTAGCCGATGAGAAAGTTATAGCTCATATTCATGAATCTTCCTCGATAATGATTTTACCTCTAGTGATTTTGTCAATTTTTGCTATTTTTTTTGGAATGTTTATGAAAATAGTTTTTACTGAATTTAACTTTTTGGAAATGTGGTCAACCACAATGTATGTTAACAAATCATTGGATGCGACTTTTATCAGTCAAAATGTTCCTGTTATATTCAAAAAACTTCCTTTACTAATGATTCTTACAGGAACAATTTTAATTCTTATTCTTTACTTTTCATTTAAAAATCTAATTCCTTTTCTAAAATTAAGGCTCAGTTTTTTTTATAATTTTTTCAAAAACAAATGGTACGTGGACCAATTATATGAAAGAGTTTTTATTAGACCAACTTTTTACTTTGGTAAAGGTTTTTGGAAATCAGTTGATAAAGAATTAATTGATAATCTTGGTCCAAACGGTTTTAGTAGAATTGTTCTTTCATTCAGTTTTTTGGTTTCTAGGCTTCAATCAGGTTTTCTTTATCATTATGTATTGTCTATAATAATAGGTCTTACATTACTAATTAGTTTATATACTTATATATTTTAATGATTAACTTACCTATATTACCTATTTTAATTTGTCTGCCTCTAATTGGACTTCTTTTCATTCTTTTGTCTTCTGAAAACGATGAGAACTCAATTCAGTCAAAAAAATCTGCTATCTGGACATCAGTCAGTAACTTTTTACTATCGTTATATCTACCTTTAAATTTTAATAAGGAAATACCACATTTTCAGTTCGTTAATTCATTTAACTGGTTTAATAGTGATAATCTTAAATTTACATTGGGTGTTGACGGTATTTCGATGCCATTTATTGTTTTATCAACTTTCTTAATTTTATTATGTGTAATTTACATTTATCCGCAAAAGAAAAAAAATATGAGAATGTATCTTGCTTCCTTTATTTTACTAGAATCTTTTTTAGTTGGAACATTCAGCGCTATAGATCTGTTTTCATTTTATATTTTTTTTGAATCAATTCTAATTCCAATGTATTTGATTATTGGATTTTGGGGAGGAGACCGAAGGGTTTATTCGGCATATAAATTTTTTCTTTATACCTTAATTGGTTCAGTGCTGATGTTAATTGCAATAATTTTTTTATACCAAGAGTTTGGAACTACAAGCATAGCTAGACTTCTTGACTATACCTTACCATTTTACATTCAGGTTTGGTTGTGGTTGGCTTTTTTTGCATCCTTTGCTGTTAAAATACCTATGTGGCCTTTTCACACATGGTTGCCCGATGCTCATGTAGAGGCACCAACTGAAGGGTCGGTAATTTTAGCTGGAATTCTTCTTAAGTTGGGTGGCTATGGGTTCATAAGATTTAATCTTTCTTTTTTACCAGACGCTTCTATTTTTTTTACGCCTTTCATTTATTTTCTCTCAGTTATCGCAATAATCTACACATCTTTCATAGCTATTGTTCAAGAGGATATGAAAAAGCTCATTGCTTACTCATCGGTGGCACACATGGGTTTTGTTACATTAGGAATATTCTCAGCTAATATGCAAGGTCTTCACGGTGCAATTGTGCAAATGATTTCTCATGGTATAATTTCCGCAGCATTGTTCTTTTGTATTGGATCTATTTATAATAGATACAAAACGAAAGAGATTAATTATTTTGGAGGATTAAGCCAAAAAATTCCAAAAATGTCGGTTTTTTTTCTTATTTTCACATTAGGAGCTATTGGTTTTCCTGGAAGTTCAGGGTTTATTGGTGAATTTTTAACTTTGGTTTCAGTTTACAGTAGGAGTACCTTGGTAGCTTTCATATCCTCATTTGGAGTTATACTTGCTGCAACTTATATGCTTCTTTTGTATAAAAAAGTTTTTCTTGGGCCAATTAATTCAAATTTAGATAATAAAGTCAATCAATTACATGTCTATGAAACTATAACTTTTTTAGCCCTTTCAATCATGATTTTAATAATAGGTATTAAACCTAATTTAATTTTAAGTTACACTACTTCATCTTTGGATAGAATTGTATCATTGTATCCAATAACAATTTTTTAAAGGCAATGTTTTGATAATCTTACCAGAAATTATTTTGTCTCTTGGCTTCTTATTTCTCTTGTGTATATCACCTTTTATAAAAGCTGATTCTCATAAGTATATTGGATATTTAAGTTTGTTGCTTATTTTTTTAACACAATTTTCAATTGTAAAAGATATTTTTATTTTTGAAGAAGTATTCGAAGGTTTTTTTATAATTGATTCTTTTGGCTCTTTTTTAAAATTAATTATTTTGATTTCCGCAGGCTTAGTTTTGTTTTTCTATTTGATTGTAAAACATGATAAATCCCTAAATAGACCTGAATTTTCATTAGTTGTTTTAGTATCTCTTATAGGAATGATGTTTATGGTCTCAGCGAATAATTTATTGTCTTTATTTGTTTCAATAGAACTTCAAAGTTTAGCTCTTTATATTTTAGTCTCATTCTCTAAAGAGGATCTAAATTCTTCTGAGGCAGGAGTTAAATATTTTGTAGTGGGTAGCTTATCAACCTGTATATTTTTATTTGGTTCAAGTTTGATATACGGTCTAGTAGGTTCAACAGACTTTTCATCAATAAGTAATTATATGACAGATCAACCTGATATTCCAATGATTCTTATAATTGGTCTAATTTTTATATTAGTTTCGATTTCCTTAAAAATTTCAGCAGCTCCATTTCATATGTGGACACCAGATGTTTATCAAGGTGCACCTACAATTGTAACAGCTTTTATATCTACGGCACCAAAGGTTGCTGTTTTTGGTGTTTTAATTAGACTCCTTGTTTTTCCCTTTGGGGAAATAATAGTAGATTGGGGTAAATTGGTTATAATTCTTTCTATTACATCAATGATTATTGGCTCATTAGGAGCTATCATGCAAAGTGATATAAAAAGGCTAATGGCTTATAGTACAATTAATCATATAGGCTTTATGCTGATGGGTCTTGTGCCAGGAACTGAGGAAGGAATAACTGCTATTTCAATTTATTTAATTTTTTACCTAACAATGAATCTTGGTGTATTTTTGTTTATATTAAACATGCAAAGAGACCAGATTAATGTCACTACAATTAAGGATTTATCTGGTTTGTATAAAACTGAACCTGTAATGGCTGGTTGTCTGGCAATAATTCTTTTTTCAATGGCAGGTATCCCTCCATTGGCAGGATTCGTCGGAAAATTACTCATTCTTAATGTTGTAGTTGACGGTAACTTATTTTTTCTAGCTATTATTGCCGTTTTAACTTCTGTAATAGCAGCCTTCTATTACATAAGGATGGTTAAATCAATTTTTTTTGATGACCCTACAGAAGAATTGGATATTTTAACTAATAATCAATCGAAATTGTTAATGATTCTCTTTTCTTTTTTTAATTTGACAGTGATACTTTATCCCCAATTTTTTTTAAACCTTTCAGCTTCGATAGCACTCTCATTATTTGCGCTAAAATAATGACTAATTTTTATTTTGATCATTTCTTCTACAAATCTTTGAAAAATACAAATGATACTGCAAAAAAAATTTATGATTCTAAAAAATCAGAAAATATTGCTCTTTTAACACTTTTACAAAAAAGTGGTAGAGGACGAATTGATAAAAAATGGCTAAGTAAAAAAGGAGATTTAACATGTTCATTTTTAGTAAGCTTTCAAACTTCAGTAAAAAAGTTAGGTCAAATTAATTTGTGGTTTATAAATAAAGTTTTTATTATTCTCAAAAAATTAAATCCAGATTTAAATTTAAAAATAAAATGGCCTAACGACATATATTTAGATGAAAAAAAGTTAGGTGGGATTCTTGTTGAAACAAGTATATTGAATGGAAATGTAAATTATTTTTTATTTGGTGTTGGTGTCAACATAGTAAGTAACCCAAAAAATCTCAGCTATCCAACAACTTCTCTAAAAAATTTGTCAAAAAAAATTAGCTCATTAAAATTATTTTTAGAAATTTCTAAAACAATTACTAATAGTTATTTTGAACTTAAAAACTCTTCATTGTTGAGAATAGATAACGACTTTCTAAAAAACTTTAAGGATTTTAAAAAAATTATAAAAATTAAGTTTAAAGAAAAAGTTTTAGAAGGCAAATTTAATTCTATAACCAAAAATGGGGAACTGGTATTAATTACTTCCCAAAAAAAATTATTGATCAATTTTGGTGAGATTTTATGACAAACGTGACAATTGATATAGGTAACACAATAATTTCTTTCTGTATGTTTAAAAAGAATAAATTACTAAAACATGTTAGGGTTCCCAAAGAACAATTAGATTTAAAAGAACTTAATAATTTAAAAAAAATTTTTTTTAAAGACCCTAAAGTTAGATCATTGATTTCTTCAGTAGTCCCCTCAATTGAAAAATTAATTAAATCTTTTTTTAAAGATAACTCAGTTCATTCAGTTTCCTTGAAAGATTTATTAAAGAAAATAGATATAAAAATTAATATAAAAAATAGAAAAGAAATTGGTGATGATAGGTTGACAAATATTATTTATGCAAAAAAAATCTATAAAAATTGTGTTATAGTAATTGATTTTGGTACAGCTACAACATTTGATGTTTTAAATAGTAAAGGAATTTATTTTGGCGGAATTATTACCCCAGGAATAGATTTATCTCTTAACGTTTTGAAGTATAAGACTGCAAAGCTTCCGTTAGTAAAGTTTAAAAAAACAAAAAACGTTGTTGGATTTAATACTATAGAAGCAATTGAGTCAGGTTTTTTTTGGGGATATTGTTCTATGATTGAAGGATTAATAAAGAAAATTGAACAAGAACAAAAAGATGTTTTTAAAATAATTTTAACAGGAGGAAATGCTAGTTATTTTAAAGGAATTCACAAAAAAGTTGTCTTAATTGATGAATTCTTTACATCTAAAGCTTTGAATTATATTTTAAATGAATATGTAAAATGAATTTTTCAAAAAATGATCTAGTTTTTATACCTCTTGGAGGTTCCGGTGAGATTGGTATGAATTGTAATTTATATCATTATAATGATAGCTGGATAATGATTGATTTGGGTGTGATGTTTGGAAACTCAAATCTTTCCTCAAATGAATTGATAATGCCAAATGTCGATTTTTTGATAAAGAATAATATAAAACTAGATGGATTAATTCTTACTCATGCACATGAGGATCATATTGGCGCTGTTCCTTTTCTTTATGAAAAACTAGGTAGTTTTAAAATTTTCACTACATCATTCACTGCATCTGTACTAAAAAGAAAGTTTGATTCTTTTGGGATTAAACAGATTAATATTGATCTTTTAAATTACAATGAAAATAAAAAGATTGGAAAATTTAGTGTTGAAACTCTAGCATTAACTCATTCAATCCCAGAACCAAATGCTATTATAATTAGAACTGAAAAGTTAAATATCTTTCATACTGGTGACTGGAAAATTGACCCAACCCCTCTTGTAGGCAACCCAATAGACCAAAACAAATTAAATGATTTAAAAAATGAAGGTATGACTGTCATGGTTTGTGATTCGACAAATGTTTTTAATGAAAATCCATCTGGTAGCGAAAATGATGTTAGAGAAGAATTAAGACAAATTTTTTCAAAAAAAATAAAAAATAAAATAATAATTACTTGTTTTGCTTCAAATATAGCTAGACTTGAGACGATTTTGAAAGTTTCAAATGAATTTGATAAGTGTTGTGTGTTTTTAGGACGATCAATTCATAGAATTTATGAATCAGCTAAAGAAAATAACTACCTTAAAAATTTAAATAATATTGTTTCTGAAAAGGAGTCAGGGTCAATTTCAGAGGACAACCTAGTAATTGTATGTACTGGTAGTCAAGGAGAAACTAATGCTGCATTGTCAAGGCTAGTTAACGATAAAAATAGATTTATTGAGATTTTTAATGATGATTTAGTTATATTTTCCTCAAGAGAAATACCAGGTAATGAAAAAAAAATAAGTGAGTTAAAAAATCAATTACTAAAAAAAAAAGTTAGGATAATTGATAGTAAAATTTCAAAAATTCATGTTTCAGGACATCCATCAAAAAAAGAATTAGAACAAATGTATGAATGGATTTCTCCAAATACAATTATTCCTGTACATGGTGAGTTTAAACATTTAAGTGAACACGCCAATTTTGCCAAAAAATGTGGAATTAAAAAGCAGGTTTTGGTTGAAAATGGCGATGTTGTTTTATTGGAAAATAATAACTCAAGAATTATTGAAAAGGTTTTTTCTGGTAGGATTCTTTTAAAGGGTAACAAAACGTTTTCATTAGAAAATAATTTTTTGAAAAACCTAAAGATTGTAAGTTCAGAAGGTGAAATTTTTATAAATATAATTTGTGATTTAGATAATAAATTACTTACAGAACCAGTAGTTTTTTGTCCAACTGTAACAGATAAAAATGAGCTAGTTGATGATTTAAAGATTCTAATTTCTGAACAACTCTTTAAAATGGCATCAAATTCACTAACCGATCAAATTCTCAGCGAAGAATTAAAAAAAATTGTTAGATCTTACATTAAGAAAAGTATAGGATTGAAACCTTTAACTTATATTGAGATTGTAAGAATTTAGAATATAATTAATTATGCTTAAAAGATTTAATCATGTTGCAATAGTTGTTCCTGACCTTGATGACGCATCTAGAAAGTATAAAGATGTTTTGAACGCAAGTGTCTCAGACGTTTATGATTATGCTGAACACGGAGTTAGTGTAGTTTTTATTGACCTCGGTAATACTAAAATTGAATTAATGCAGCCTTATGGAGAAAATTCTCCCATTGAGAATTTTTTAAAAAAACATACTGGAGGGGCCATTCATCACATTTGTATTGAAGTAGGTGATATTAATCAGGCATGCGAAAATTTGAAGTCAAAAAACATAAGAATTCTTGGCGATGGTGTGCCAAGGATTGGAGCACATAATAAACCTGTTGTTTTTCTTCATCCAAAGGATTTTTATGGAACACTTATAGAATTAGAACAGGAGTAAAAAAATTGCTTGATTTTCTTGTTATTTACCTGATTCTATGGTGGCTTGTTTTTTTTGTTATGTTACCTTTTGGCATTGAGCGTGATCAAGATGTCACCTTTGGGAATGATCCTGGTGCTCCAAAGAAATCGTTAGTAAAAAAAAAAGCAATAATTTCATCTTTTGTAACATTAATTTTGACAGCAGTTGCTATTGTAGTAAAAAATGAAATATTCTAATTTTTTTATTCCAACTTTTCGAGAAAACCCCTCTGATGCAAAAATAAAATCCCATGTTTTAATGATAAAATCTGGAATGATAAAGCAAGAAATCTCTGGAATATATTCATGGTTACCGCTAGGTTTTAAAGTCTTAAAAAAAATAATACAAATTATTGAAGACATGCATGAAAGTAATGGAATAAATCAAATTCTTATGCCTACAATACAAGGATCTGATATATGGAAAATTAGCGATAGGTACGATACTTATGGCAAAGAAATGTTAAGGATTGTTGATAGAAATGATAAAGAATTACTTTATGGTCCTACTAACGAAGAAATGATTACAGCAATCGGCAAACATTTTATTAAAAGTCATAAAAATCTTCCTCGCCATTTTTTTCACATCCAAAGTAAATTTAGAGATGAAATAAGGCCCAGGTTTGGAGTAATGAGAGCAAGAGAATTTTTGATGAAGGATGCCTATAGTTTTGATAAAGACGAAAAATCAGGAGAACAAACCTATGAAAGGTTTTTTAGATTATATTTAAGAATTTTTGAAAAATTAGGTTTAAAAATAATTCCTGTTAGAGCACCTAGTGGAGAAATTGGAGGAAACCTCTCTCATGAATTTCATTTATTGTTAGAGACAGGTGAGTCAAAGATATTTGTTGATGAAACTTATTTAAAAAAAAACTTTTCTGATTTAAAAATTTCAGAAATAAAATCTATAAATAGCTTCACAGATGAATTATATGAATCTTTAAATATCAATCAAAGTTTAATACATCTAAAGAGTACTGAGCTTGGCCATATATTTCTTTTTGGAACAAAATATAGTAAATCCTTTGATTTTAAAATTGATTATGAAAATGATAAAATATTTCCTTACATGGGTTCTTATGGAATAGGAATTTCGAGAATTCCAGCTGCTATTATTGAAGCTTCTAACGATGATAAAGGAATTATTTGGCCAAAAGAAATATCTCCCTTTGACATTGTATTAATTAATTTAACCTCAAACAACGAAAATACAACAAGCTTTTGTGAAGACCTTTATGCTAAGTTAAAGGTAAATAATTATGATGTTTTACTTGATGATCGTTCTGAACGGCCTGGTATAAAATTTTCCGATGCAGATTTAATCGGTATACCAATTCAAATAATTGTTGGAAAGAACTTTGTTGATAAGAAAGAGATAGGTGTAAAGACTAGAAAAGATTTAAAAGAATCAACCGTTTCTAGTGAAAATATAATTGAATTTTTAAATCAAATGAAAATTTAATGGTTACCTTTTTTGAAATATGGGTTTCTCTAAAATATCTTCTTCCTAAGACAAAAGAAAAATTTTTTTCAATAATTACTATTTTTTCTTTCGTTGGTATTTCATTGGGTGTGGCAACATTAATTATTGTTATGTCAGTCATGAATGGGTTTAGAGATGAGTTAACAAGTAAGATTCTTGGTGTTAATGGACATTTAAAATTACAACATCATAATAATTTAAAAATTAATAGTAATGATTCACTTAATGAAACATTAAACGAAAAAATTACTGGTATTTTTGTCAATAAAATTATAGTAAGTCAGGCGTTATTTTCAAAAAATTCTTTTTCAACTGGAGTTTTTTTAAAAGGCGTTGATGGAAAGTATTTTTCTGAAAGAAGAATTTTCTCGAATATAAAACCCTTATCAATAAATGCTTTTAAAAATAATGAAGGGATATTAATTGGTGAAAAATTACAAAAAAAGTTAAACCTAAAAATTGGTGATTTTGTTAATATTTTATCATCAAATAATATTCAAACTGTTTTTGGAAATATGCCACGATCTTCATCTTTCAAAGTAGTGGGCTTCTTCAATACAGGAATGTATGAATACGACTCTGCCTTGATTTTTATTCCATTAGATATAATTCAAAGTTTTTTGGATATGAAAAATTATTTTGATTTTTACGAAATTCAATTAGAAAATTTTGATCAATTAAATGAAGTACAAACTCAATTAAAAAAAAATATTCCAAATTTTCTAAAAATTTCTGACTGGAGACAATTAAATCCCTCCTTGTTTAATGCTCTTGAGGTAGAGAAAAATGTAATGTTTTTAATCCTATTACTAATAATAATTGTAGCTGCCTTTAATCTAATTTCTTCAATGATTATTTTAGTGTCAATGAAAAGAAAAGACATTGGTGTGCTGAGAATATTGGGAGTAAAAAAAAATCAAATATTAAAAATATTTGTAATTAATGGTTCAATAATTGGTATTTTAGGAACTATTATTGGATGTTTTTTTGGTTTAATTTTCTGTATAAATATTAATGAAATAAAAAGTTTTATCGAATTTTTTCTAGATTCTAGCTTATTTTCTGAGGAAATTTATTTTTTCTCACAACTTCCTGTAATAATCAACTATTCACAAATTTTAAAAATTGCATCAATTTCAATTTTTCTTTCATTTTTGTCAACCATTTATCCATCCATTAGAGCATCTAAGGTTGATCCTATAAATCTTATAAAGTGGGACTGATTTGTTAAATTTAAAAAATATTAGTCAGAGTTATTTGCAAGGCGATTCAATTATCAATGTTTTGTCTAAACTAAATTTTTCAGTAGATGGCGTAAGGAATATTGGTGTCATAGGTCCCTCTGGTTCAGGAAAATCTACTTTTCTCAATATATTAGGAATGATAGAAACTCCAATCTCTGGGGAGTATATTTTACAAGGTAATAATTGTTTAAGTTTGTCTCAAAATTTAAAAACCGAAATTCGCAGAAAGTTTATTGGGTATATATTTCAAAATAACCAGCTTTTAGAGGATTTTAATGTGCTGGAAAATATTGCATTTCCTCTCATTTTAAATGGTGAATCTTTTGGTGACGCCAAAAAAAAATCTTTAACTCTTTTGGAAAAGCTCGGTTTAATAAACAAAAAGTTTATAAAACCAGGCTTATTATCTGGTGGAGAACAACAAAGAATTGCTATTGCTAGAGCACTTATCAAAGACCCAATTCTTCTTCTTGCAGATGAACCTACAGGTAGTCTAGATAAAAATAATTCTTCTTTAGTTATGGATCTTATACTAAGTTTAGCAAAAATAAATAATACAGTTTCTATAATTGCCACGCATAATTTAGAAATTATTAAGAGATTAGATATTTGTTATAAAATTGAAAAAGGTAAGTTAATTGAAATCTAGTCAAAAGTTTATTCATCTTAGGAATTACACACAATATTCTCTATCGAAGGGTGCAATTAAAATAAACGAGTTAATTCAATTCTGTACAAAAAATAATATTCCTTCTATCTCAATAACAGATTTTAATAATTTATTTGGGTGTATGGAGTTTTCTATTGAATGTATAAAAAATGGTATAAAACCAATTTTGGGCTCTAATATTTTTGTGAGGAGCGAAAATTTTGCTCCTGGTTTTCTTCTTCTACTATGTAAAAATGAAAAAGGATTTCAAAACTTATCTAAATTAATTTCTATTTCAAGTCTTAAAAATTCTGCTAATTCTGATGTATTTGTAACATTTAGCAATTTAAAAAAATATAGCGAGGGTTTAATTTGTCTTTCAGGTGGTCAGTTTGGGATTTTGACTGAAAATTATCAGTTAAACAACTTTAGAGTTTCAGATAAACTCATAAAGATTTTTCAAGATATTTATCAAAGTGATTATTTTCTTGAAATTCAAAGATTAAAAAAAAAAGAGGAAAACTTTAATAATTTTTTAATCTCTAAATCTTTAAGTCTTAATATTCCATTAGTTGCTACAAATGAGAATTTTTTCTTAGATAAAAAATTTTATACTTCTCACGATGCATTATTAAGTATTTCTGAGCAAAAATACATTGATTCCGAAGATAGATTAAAAAGTAGTTCAGAATATTATTTAAAAAAAGAGTCACATATGTTAGACGTTTTCTCTGATATACCTTCAGCATTATGGAATACAGGAGTAATAGCAAAGAAATGTAATTTTCATCTTGACGAAAAACCAACTGTTCTTCCTAAAGTTTTTTCTTCAAAAATCGAAGAGGACAATTCTTTGAAAAAAAAGTCTGAAGAAGGTCTTTTAATTAGACTAAAAAAAAATAATTATAACGAAAATGTAACATCTAATTATAAAAAAAGATTAGATTATGAGCTTCAAATTATTACCAAAATGGGTTATTCAGGCTATTTTTTAATAGTTTCAGATTTTATAAACTGGGCAAAAAAAAATTATATACCAGTTGGGCCTGGAAGAGGTTCTGGAGCTGGGTCTTTAGTTGCTTGGTCACTATTTATTACTGACCTTGATCCTATTAAATTTGGATTATTATTTGAAAGATTTTTAAATCCTGAAAGAGTTTCACTTCCTGATTTTGATATTGATTTTTGTATGGAAAAAAGAGATGAAGTTATTTCATATGTAAAAAAAAAATATGGAGAGCTTAACGTTGCACAGATAATTACCTTTGGTTCATTTCAGGCGAGAGCAGCTATTAGAGATGTAGGAAGGGTAATGCAATTACCATTAAATTTAGTTGATGATATATGCAAAATGATACCGTACAACCCTGCACAACCTATAAGATTAAGTGAAACTTTAGGTGATGATAAAATTAAAAAACTAATTAAAAATGACTTAAATATTAAAAAGCTTTTTAAAATTTCAATTGATTTAGAGGGCTTATATCGTCACGTTTCTACTCATGCGGCTGGAATAGTAATTTCAGACACATCCCTTCTAAATTTACTTCCACTTTATAAAGATCCAAAGTCAGATATTCCAGTTACTCAATTTTCTATGAAGTATGTTGAAAAAATGGGATTGATAAAATTTGATTTTCTAGGATTAAAAACTTTAAGTGTAATTGATAAAGCATGTAAATATTTAAAAGATATAGGTAAAACATTAGATATTAATGAACTTCCTTTAGATAATTTAAAGACTTTTGAACTTCTTAAAAGAGGCGATACCACAGGAGTTTTTCAACTTGAAGGTCAAGGTATGAAAGATACGCTCAAAAAAGTTCTTCCCGATAGATTTGAGGATATTATTGCTGTTGTTTCACTTTATAGACCAGGACCAATGGATAATATTCCAACTTATATAAATAGAAAACAAGGCAAAGAATCATATCAGTATTTGCATCCTTCATTAAAAGAAATTTTAAATGAAACTTATGGAATTATGGTTTATCAAGAACAGGTGATGTTAATTGCTCAAAAATTAGCAGGGTTTAGTTTGGCAAAAGCTGATTTACTGAGAAGAGCAATGGGAAAAAAAATTAGATCAGAAATGCTTGCACAGAAATCAAATTTCGTTAATGGATGTATCAAAAACAATATTCCAGAAAGTAAAGCTCAAAATTTGTTTAATGAAATAGAAAAATTTGCAGGTTATGGTTTTAATAAAAGTCACGCAGCTGCGTACGCAAAAATAGCTTATCAAACAGCATTTTTAAAAGCTAATTACCCTCTTGAGTTTTTTTGTTCACTAATGAACTATGATATAGGCAATTTTGAAAAGATTTCTAATTACTGTTTTGAAATTAAAAGATTAAATTTTGAATTATTCCCTCCTGATATCAATAAATCTGATGTATTTTTTAAAGTTATCTATAATCAAAAAAATAAAGCAATTGGAATAAGTTATGGGTTGAGTGCAATAAAAAATATTGGTGAAAATTCAGTTTTAGAATTACTAGAGGAAAGAAATAAGAATGGAAAATTTAATACCCTCATTGATCTATTAAAAAGGGTAAATAATAAAACATTGAATAAAAAAGTATTAGAAGGTTTAATTTTTTCAGGATCTTTAAATTCTATAGAAAAAAATCAAAATTTCTTGTTAACAAACATAGATAAAATAATCAGTTTTAATTCAAGTTATCATAAGAATGTTTCAAAGGATCAGGGTAATTTGTTTACTGATTTTATAGATCAAAAACAATTTGATTCATCTAATTATAAAGAGTGCAAGTTTGAAGAAAAGTTAACAATGGAGTATGATTCTTTTGGATTTTACTTATCAGACCATCCTTCAAAATTTTATAAAACATTGAATAATGATAAAAGTGTATCAGATATTAAAAATATCAATGATTTTAAATTTGACAATAACCAATCGAATCAATCGTTTAGCTTAATCTGTCTCATTTCCGAAATAAATCAAAGAACATCCAAAAATGGTAAAAAATATTGTTTTCTAAATTTATCAGATGAGACGGGATGTATTGATACAATATGTTTTTCTGAAGTATTAGAATCTGTGCAAAATTATTTGACAATTGGAAAAGTTGTTTTCGTAAGGCTTTCATTTCAAAATTTTAAAGACCTCAGTAGGGCTGTTATTTCGTCAGTAAATCCATTAGACGATTCTGAAAATAAATTAAAATATTTAATTTCATTAGACAAAGATATTTTAGACTATCAAAACTTAAAAATGTTATTAGATGAATATAGCAGTGGTAATTGCGAATTTTTTTTTAAAGTTTTACATTCCGATCATGCTATAAAAATAAAGAGTAATAACAAATTTAACGTCAATATGGATTTTTTGATGTCTTTAAAAAATACAAAGGGTGTAATAGGTATTGAAGAAATTAATGAAAAAAAATATTGATTTATATTTTTAAAAATGTATTTATTAAAAATAATTCCATACACGTAACATCTCTGGTGCTATTTGTTACGTGAAAGTAAAACCGGAGAATTATGCAAGCTATATCAATAAAAGATCTATTAGATGCTGGTGTTCATTTTGGTCATAAGACTAATAGATGGAACCCTAAGATGGCTGAATTTTTATATGGTCACCGAAATGGAATTCACATAATTGATCTTCAAAAGACAGTTGTTCTATTGAACGAAGCTTTAAAAATCCTAAAAGAATTTTCATCTCAAGGTAAAAATGTTCTTTTTGTTGGAACAAAAAGGCAAGCCTCAGATTTAATTGAAAAATATGCCAAATCTTGTAATCAATTTTTCATAAATAAAAGGTGGCTTGGTGGAATTCTGACTAATTGGGATACTATCCAAAATTCGATTAAAAGATTAAAAAAAATTGAAGATATTTTAGAAAATCATTCTCAATCTTACACAAAAAAAGAATTACTTAAATTTCAAAATACAGCTGAAAAGCTCAATAAATCAATAGGTGGAATCAAAGATCTGAACTCAAAACCTGACCTACTATTTATTATTGATACGAATAAAGAATTTCTTGCTGTAAAGGAAGCTAATAAATCTGAGATTCCAATCGTGGCAATTCTCGATTCTAACTCAAATCCAGTAGGTATTGATTATCCTATTCCTGGAAATGATGATGCTATAAGGTCAATTGAGTTTTATTGTAATGCAGTAGCTGAAACAATTAATGAAAATAAAATAAACAATCAAAGCTTAAAAACTTAGAGTAAAGGCTAAAATGTCATTTTCATCAGAAGATATAAAAAAATTAAGAGATAAAACCGGGGCAGGAATGTTGGATTGCAAAAAAGCTTTGGATGAAACTAAAGATATTGATAAAGCAATTGATTGGTTGAGGAAGAAAGGGATTAATACAGCACAAAAAAAATCAGAAAGATCGGCTACAGATGGACTTATTACTATAAAAATTGAAAATAATACTGGTGTAATTTTAGAAATTAATTCTGAAACAGATTTTGTTGCTAAAAATGAAAATTTCCAAGAATTCTGTGAAACTATCTCAAGTTTGTGTGCTAAAAATAATATTCAAGACCTTGATAACCTTCTTGACTCTACTTTTGATAACTCGGGTAATAAAGTCAAAGACGAACTAACAAACCTAATATCAAAACTTGGTGAAAATATAGTAATTAAGAGATTAGAAATCATAAATGATCCAAATTTAAAGCTACAAAAATATCTACACAATTCCGTCTCAGAAAATTCAGGCAAACTTGGAGTACTTTTATCTTTTAGTGTGAAGGAAGATAATGTTAAAGTTAGTGAGTTGTCCAAACAAATATGTATGCACATCGCAGCTACTGAACCAAAATCAATAGATACTGATTCCTTGGATAAGTCATTAGTTTCTAAAGAAAGAGATATATACCAAGATCAACTTAAATCTTCAGGAAAGCCTGACAACATTATTGAAAAAATTATAGAGGGCAAGATTAAAAAATTTTATGAAGATGTTTGTTTGTTGGAACAATCTTTTGTTATCGATAATAAAATTAAGATTAAAGATGTCATATCTGAATTTAACAAAAATAATAATCTGGACTTAACTATCAAGAATTACTTTATTTTTAAATTAGGTCTATAACAAAACCATTTCATTTTGATAAGTCTAAAAAAAAAGCATATCTTACTGAAATTATCAGGTGAATCATTAATGGGAGATAATGATTTTGGGATAGATCTTGACACTATCAACTCTATAACTGAGCAAATAGTGAACATTCACAATAATGGGACTAAGTTTTCTATTGTAGTTGGAGGGGGTAATATATTTAGGGGAATCTCTGCATCTTCATTTGGGATGGATAGGTCATCAGCCGATTATACAGGAATGATGGCAACAGTGATAAATTCTTTGGTACTACAAAATTCCTTGGAACAAAAAGGAGTACAAACAAGAGTACTCTCTGCCCTAAAAATGGACACAGTCTGTGAACCTTACATTAGAAGAAGAGCAATTAGGCATATTGAAAAGAATAGAATAGTCATTTTTGCCGCAGGCACAGGTAATCCATTTTTTACCACTGATACCGCAGCTAGTCTTAGAGCGTCTGAAATGAAGTGTGATTTTTTACTTAAGGCAACAAAGGTTGATGGGATTTATGATTCTGATCCATTTAAAAATTCTAAAGCAAAAAAATTTGATGAACTAAGTTATGATGATGTTATTCGTAAAAATTTAAAAGTAATGGATATAACCGCAATAACACTGGCTAAGGAGAATAAAATTCCAATTGTAGTTTTTTCAATATTGCAAAAGGATTCTTTAATTGAGATAATAAATGGTAATGGTTCTTTTACAACCATAAAAGGGTAGAGTTGTGTTTGATTTAAAGATATATGAAGAAAAAATGGAAAAAGCTATTGATGTTTTAAAAAGAGAATTTTCCGGACTAAGAACAGGTAGAGCCTCCACTTCATTACTAGATCCAATTTTTGTTGAAGCTTATGGTTCAAAGGTACCATTGAATCAGGTTTCTAATATTAGTGTCCCTGAATCTAGATTATTAATAGTTCAAGTTTGGGATGATTCGCTTGTTAATATTGTAGAAAATTCAATAAGAAACTCTAACCTTGGGCTTAATCCTATGATTGAGGGAAGCTTGATAAGAATACCCATTCCTGAACTGTCCGAAGAAAGAAGAATAGAGATAGTAAAAATTGCTTCTAAATATTCTGAAGATTCTAAGGTTTCAATTAGAAATATTCGTAGAGATGCTATGGAAAAAATAAAAAACCTTGAAAAAAACAAAGAAATTTCTCAAGATGAATCTTTCAAATTTTACGATGAAGTTCAAAGTATGACTAAAAATTTGATTGAAAAAATTGATACTTTATTTACTGATAAGGAAAAAGATATATTAAGAGTATAATCAATGACTAATGACTCATGGAATTGATACTATAAATTTGTTTCCTTCTCATGTTGCATTTATAATGGACGGGAACAGAAGATGGGCAAAAAAAAATAATCTTCCTGTTATTGACGGTCACAAAAAAGGTGCTGAAATAATCAAAAAAATTGTCCGTAAATCAATCAAACTTAATATTAAATATCTAACATTTTACGGATTTTCTGCTGAAAATTGGAATAGAAGTAAACATGAGGTCTTTCAATTGCAGTCATTATTAAAACTCTACCTTGATTCTGAAACTGATAATTTTATGAAAAATCAAATAAATTTTTCATTTATAGGTGATATTGGGAAGTTTGATTATCTAATTAGAGAAAAACTATATAATTTACAAAAAGCAACAAGTAGTTTTAAAAAACTTTTTTTTACCTTAGCCTTAGGTTATGGTTCTAGGGGTGAAATTTTAGGTGCAATAAATAAAATTTTAAAAAAAAAAATTAAAAACAATATTACAGAAAGAGATATTTCTGAAAATTTAATGACAAGTCACTTGCCTGAACCAGATCTTATCATAAGAACATCTGGAGAAAAGAGGTTGTCAAATTTTCTTTTATGGCAAATTGCTTATTCTGAATTATACTTTACTAAAACCCAATGGCCAGATTTTGATGTTAACAGATACATGATTGCTTTAAAAAATTTTATTAATAGAAAAAGAAGATATGGAGGAGATTAATGGTAAAAGATTTCCAATTAAGGTTTTTTTCATCAATTTTTCTTTTTATTCCTTTATTTCTTCTTTTTTCAAAAAATAATTTTATTTTTTTATTAGTTATTCTACTCTTACTTTCACTTAGTCTATGGGAATTTTTTAGATTAAAAAGTTTTAAAGATTATCTTAAAAAAAAAAAAAAAACTAATATATTACTTAGTCGGTATAAGATTTCTGGTTTAGATTTTGTTATAATATTTAAAGTTAATTTTTTATTATTGTTAACTTTTTATTATTCAAACTACATTTTGCTTTTCGTAATATTAATTTTTTTCTTTTTGTATTCTTATTTAATATTAAAGTTTGATTTTGAGAAGCTTTTAGGTCTAGTTTATTGCTCAGCCCCCTTCTTTATATTGGTAAATCTCAGATATGATAATAATTATGAACAATTTTTATTTTTTATTTTCTTTTTTACGATTTTAACCGATGTATTCTCATTTTTTTCAGGAAAAATTTTTAAAGGAAAAAAAATTTATCCGTCAATAAGCGCTGGTAAAACTGTGTCCGGCACAATTGGAGGAATTTTAATTCCTTGTATACTTTCTTTATTCATGTTTATTAATTTAAAAGATTTTTATTTAGTTCTATTTTCTTCAATATTTTTTTCCATGATTGTTCAGCTAGGAGATGTTTTGGAATCATATTTTAAGAGATTGTGTAATGTTAAAGATAGTGGAAACTTAATTCCTGGTCATGGTGGAGTTTTAGATAGATTTGATGGATTGTTTTTATTAGTAATGGTAATATTTATATTAAAAATACTAAATTTTAATTTTTTTTTTATAATATAAAATTAGATGAAAAAAAAAATTACTATATTTGGTTCAACCGGTTCAATAGGCGATTCTACTTTAGATCTTGTAAAGAGCCATCCTGAAAAATACGAAATAGTTGGTTTAACTATTAATAATAACTATAAAAAATTAATTAAGCAGGTAAAAAGTTTTAAACCAAAGATAGTATCCATAAATGATAATGAATCTTATAAAAAATTTAAGGAAATTAATCAAAATCAAAGTCTAAAAGTCGTTAATGGCAAAGATTGTTATGATGAAATTCTTAATTATCAAACAGACATGGTTGTAGCTGCTATTACTGGGTCAACTGGATTGATGCCAGTTGTCAAGGCTGTAAAAAAGGGCATTCCTATTGCATTAGCAAACAAAGAGAGTCTTGTTTGTTCTGGGTCATTGATCACATCAATTGCTAAACAAAATGGTTCAATTATACTTCCAGTTGATTCTGAACATAATGCAATTTTTCAAGTATTAGATACAAAAAATCGTTCAAAGGTTTCAAAGCTAATTTTAACAGCATCTGGTGGTCCTTTTTTAAAGAAAGAAACTAAAGATCTTGTTGATATTACTCCAGAACAGGCCGTGAAACATCCTAATTGGTCTATGGGAAAAAAAATCTCCGTTGACTCTGCAACAATGATGAACAAGGGTCTTGAACTAATAGAGGCACATTATTTATTTGAGATGCCTTACAAAAAAATTGATGTCATAATCCATCCAGAATCTATTATTCATTCCTGTGTTGAGTATGATGATGGTTCTATTTTGTCTCAAATGGGAACACCTGATATGCGTATACCTATTTCTTTTGTTCTAGCATATCCAGACAGAATTTCTAACTCCGCGAAAAAGCTTGAATTAGGGAGGGTTAAACAACTTACTTTTCTGGAACCTGATCTAAGAAAATTTCCATGTTTAGAACTTGCCTATGAAGCTTTAAAAATTAAAAAGAGTGCCCCAACAATTCTTAACGCTGCCAATGAGATAGCTGTCGATGCATTTTTATCTAATAAAATTAAGTATTTATCTATACCAAAATTAGTGGAAAAAACTTTAAATAAAGCTTCATTTTCCAATATCAATAGTATAAAAGAAGTAATAGAAATAGATAAAAATTCAAGGCAAATAGCAACGAGTATGGTTATTTCTGGAAAGTATTAGTTTTCATGCTAGATATAATTTTTAATTCGATAATTCCTTTTGTAATTATTCTTACAATATTAGTTTTTGTTCACGAGCTTGGACATTACCTAGCTGCTATAAAAAATAATGTTAAAGTTGAGGTATTTTCTATTGGTTTCGGAAAAGAGCTATTTGGTTTTACTGATAATTCAGGTACAAGATGGAAATTTTCTCTGTTACCATTAGGTGGTTACGTAAAAATGCATGGAGATGCTGACGAATCAAGTACTAAGCAAAGTAAAGATAATATTGATCTTAAAAAATCTTTTCATAATAAGACAATTGGTCAAAGATCTGTAATCTTATTTGCAGGTCCAGCTGCAAATTTTATCTTTTCTATAATTTTACTAGTTTTTATAAATTGTTTTTTTGGATTCACATCAACCAAGCCTATAATTAGTGAAATAGAAAAAGGTATGCCAGCTGATCTTTCAGGATTAAAAGTAGGTGATACTGTTTTGGAAATTAATGAAAAAAAAATTTCTGATTTTTCAGATCTCAGAGCCATAATTTCATCCAATGAAACCATTAGAGTTACATATAGCCGAAATAATAATATTGAAACTATTAATTTAAAAACCGTCAAAGGTAAAATTGGAATTAAAGGTACAGTTGAAACAAGAAAACTTAACTTTTTTAATTCGTGTATTACATCTGTTGTGCAATTTTATAATTTTGTAAAGATGACACTAGTTGGTATTTATGAAATGATCTCTGGAAAAAGAGGGGCTGAAGATTTGGGCGGACCAATACGTATTGCTGAATTATCTGGAGATTTTTGGAGCAAAGGGATCCACAGTACTTTGTGGTTTATGATGATTATCTCGCTCAATCTTGGATTAATTAATCTTTTTCCCATACCTATGCTAGATGGGGGTCATTTGCTTCTTAATTTTATTGAATTTGTAAAAGGCTCTCCACTTAATAAAAAATCACTTGAGCTGGTTCACACAGTTGGTTTGGTATTACTTCTTTCACTAATGGTATTTGCAACATATAACGATGTACTAAGAATAATAAAATAAATATAATGAGAAATTATTTTTTTTATTTTTTTTCTTTTTTTTTTAGTCAAATTTTTCTTTTTAGCCCTGTCAAATCACAATCCCCGGGTACGCCTTCTTCAAGCTATGATTTCGATTACTACTCTAAAGAAAAAAAAAATAACGAAATAGATTCTAACGTTCTGTTAGAGAATACAAACGTTATAACTAATATAATAGTACAGGGTAATAAAAGATTAGAATCTAATTTAATTATCAATCAATCGCAAATTCAAACATTAGGTACTAACGAGAAAAGTCTTAGTAAAGCTGTTAAAAATTTATATAAATCTGGTTACTTTGATGATGTTCAAATTTTTAAAGATAATAACCTTGTATATATTAATGTTAAAGAAAACCCAGTTATTGATTTAATTTCTATTGAAGGAAACAAAGAGATTTCAGACGAGCTGATTTTAGAGGAATTAACCATAAAGTCTAGAAATGTTTATTCCATTGATGTGATAAAATCTGATGCTGATATGATTGAGACTTTGTATAAACGACAAGGTTTTTTTTCTACATATGTAGAACCAAAAGTAATAAAAATAGACGATAGCAGAGTTAATTTAGTTTTTGAGGTTTATGAAGGTAATGAAGCAAAAATAAAAAAAGTTAATTTTATTAATAATAATGTTTTTTCAGACTCCACGCTTAAAGATGTAATTAGTTCCAGTGAATACAGATGGTATGAGTTTTGGGGCAGTAATGATAAGTTTGATAAGGATAGAATAAACTATGACAAGGATCTTTTAAAAAAATATTACTATGATAATGGATATATAGACTTTCGCATAGTTTCCGTAAACTCAAGTTTAGTAGACAATAGAAAAGATTTTGTCGTAAATTTTTCTTTATTTGAAGGAAATAGATATAAAGTTTCAAATGTCAGTGTAAGAACAAATCTTAGAAATTTACAAAAATTGGATGTTTCTAATTTAATCGAAATTTCACAAGGTGATTGGTACAGCTCTATTGATATTGATAATTCAATTAAGAATATAAGTGAAAAAGCAAGCCAATATGGTTATGCTTTTGTTGAAGTATATCCTGTAATAAAAAAAAGAATGGGTTTTGTAGATTTAACATTTGAAATTGAGGAAGGAGAAAAAATTTTCATTGATAGTATTGATATAGTTGGAAATGTGAAAACAGTCGATAAAGTAATAAGAAGAGAACTTGAGCTTGTTGATGGCGACCCTTTCAATTCAGTAAAATTAAGACAAAGTGAAAGAAATGTTAATAATACAGCTCTTTTTGAGAGTGTGGAAATAAAACTTGATGAGTCATCAGATTCTAATAAAGCAACTGTAGAGGTTGAAGTTAAAGAAAAAGCTACTGGACAATTCTCTGTTGGCGGAGGATTTTCATCACTAGATGGGGCTATTGGTAATGTGTCAATCAAAGAATCTAATCTTTTTGGAGAAGCCAAAGAAGTCACTCTTGCACTTGGGATATCAACAAGAAAACAAGAAATTGATTTGTCTTATACAAACCCATATTTTTTAGATAAGGATGTAGCTGCCGGTATAGATTTGTTCAATGTTAGAAGAAATAATAAAAGATACAGTGGATATAAACATAATATTCTGGGTTTTAGACTTCGTTCAGGATACGAGATAATTAATGATGTAAGACATTTTTCTAGTTACACTCTTAAAAGAGATAAGATACATGATATAAGCAATACAACATCTAGATTTATTCAAGACCAAGAAGGGAAAAGAGTAACGTCGATAATTGGACAGGCAGTTCAATATAGTTCATTAAACGATAGAATTAATCCAACGGAAGGTATGCGAGTTCGTTTGGACGTAGATTATTATGGATTACTCGGAGATGCTGAACATTTTCAAAGCGAGTTGAAAGTAGCAAATTTTTTTAGATTAACTGATGGAATAATTTTAGGAAACTTCATTGAAGGAGGCTATATACATCCGATTAAAGATGTAAAAATTAATGATAGGTTTTTTATAAATGGAGATAGATTAAGAGGCTTTAAAAACCTTGGAGTTGGTCCAAGAGATTCCTCAACAACTGATGCTCTCGGAGGAGAGATTTATTATTTAAGTAGAAATGAAGTAACATTCCCACTCGGTCTCCCAGACGATTTAGGTGTTGGTGGATTATTATTTGCTGATATCGGCACCTTATATAGTTTATCTGAATCCGGAGCTGGTGTACTAGATGAAAATAAACCTCGTGCATCTGCAGGTGTAGGGATTTCATGGCTTTCCCCTTTTGGTCCAGTGAAGTTTTATCTGTCAAAGGCAATTTTAAAAGAAAATTATGATAAAAAAGAGATTTTTAGATTTAGTTTTGGTACAACATACTAAACAATTAAATTTTAAGGAGTATTATGATAAGGTTATTATTTTTACTTGTATTTTCATTCTTTTTTGTTGAAATAAATGCACAAGAAAAATCAAGCAACACCCCAAAAGAAAACATTTTTAAGTCTGGAGTAGGGGTTGTTGATATGAAAAAAATCCTTCAAGACTCAACCGCATATCAGGCATTAGTAGACCAGTTTGAAGAAAAGAGAAGAAAACATAGGAACAAGTTTACAAAAATTGAGGATGTTATTAGAGATGAAGAAAGCAAACTTTCTAAACAAAAGGGTGTACTTTCTAAAGAAGTTTTTGCAAACAAAATTAAAGAACTAAATAAAAAAATTAATGATTTAAAAGCTAAACAGGCGGGTGAAGCCCAAAAATTTGAAAGAGAGTTTGAAAAATCAACTAATAAGATTCAAGGTGCTCTTATTGATGTTCTTTCAATGATAGCAAATAAAAATAAGTTGGACGTAGTAATGGCCAAAAACCAACTTCTTCTTGTAGGTAAAGATATTGATCTGACTGAAGATGCTATTAAAGAGTTAAATAAAATTTTGCCAAAAATAACTAAAGATTAGTTATTAAAGAGAGTTAACTTGATAGATAAATGTTTTTATAAAAATGTTGGTCCGTTTACTCTATCTGATATCGCTTCAAAACTTAATTTAGATTTTTCAGGTGATCCTAATTTCAAGATTGAAGATATAGCAACACTTGATTTAGCATCTTCAAATGAAATAAGTTTTTTTCATAGAAGAAAATATATAGATCAACTTATTAAATCGAAAGCTGGTGTAGTAATTTTAAAAAAAGAGGAAGGAAAAAAAATTGACAAAATAAATTTTATTTTTTCAGATGATCCATATTTATCAATGGCACAGGTTGCTTCAACTTTTTATCCTGATTGTGAATATCCTAATTTTTCATATCCTGATTCAAAAAAAAAAAAATCTTTTTCTGAGAATCAGTTTATACACAAAGATTCTGAAATTGGTGATAATTGTGTTATTGGATCATTTGTTAAAATTGGACCTGGTGTTAAAATTGGGTCTAATTGTGTTATTGGTGATAATGTATCCATATATTATTCAATTATTTCTGATAATGTAAAAATTTATAACGGAGCTAGAATAGGTGGCGAAGGTTTTGGATTTATATCTTCTAAAAATCTTTTTAAAAAGATTCCTCAATTAGGTAGGGTTATTATTAAAGATAATGTGGAGATTGGGTGTAATTCGACCATTGATAGAGGTTCCATTGGTGATACAATAATTTCAATGAATGTTATGATTGATAATCTTGTTCATGTTGGACATAATGTTAGAATAGGAGAAAATACAGTTATTGCAGCTATGACAGGCATTTCTGGTAGTTGTGAAATAGGAAAAAATTCTATGATTGGTGGGCAAGTAGGTATAAGTGGTCATTTAAAAATTGGTAATAATGTCAAAATAGCAGCTAAAAGTGGGGTTATGAAAAACATTTCAGACAATACTAGTGTTGGTGGGTATCCTGCTGTAAACATCATAGATTGGCATAGAAGTACAGTCTTAAATAAAAAAAAAAGATAATGAAAAAAAAAGAACTTAATATAGAAGAAATTAAAAATTTAATTCCTCATAGATATCCGTTTTTACTAATCGATAAATTAATTGATATAATTCCGAATACGAGTGCTACAGGTATTAAAAATGTAACGTTTAATGAAAATTTCTTTCAAGGCCATTTTGAATCAATGTCAGTAATGCCTGGAGCGTTAATTATAGAATCTATGGCTCAATCTGCAGGAACACTGGTTATGTACAGTTTAAAAAAAAAATCTAAAAATACCTCAGTTTATTTATTGACGGTTGATAAAGCTAAATTTAGAAAACCAGTTTGTCCCGGGGATGTATTAATGAATAAGGTTGAAAAAAAACAACAAATAAAAAATATTTGGAAATTCACATGCAGATCATTTGTTAATGACAACTTGGTATCACAAGCAGAGATAGCAGCTATTTTAAATACTCCCTAATAATTGAAATATTTTGAAACTTTTTTTTATTTGTTTTCATCAATAACAAATTCTAAAGTTAGAAATGCCTAGTAAATTTTCTTTTATAGACGAAAAAGCAAATATCGCAAATAACGTTGAAGTTGGTCCATTTTGTTTTATTGGAAAAAATGTTAAAATTGCTAAAAATTGTCATATTCATAATCACGTTAGTATAACTGGAAATATAACGATTGGAGAAAATACTGAAATTTTTCCATTTGCTTCAATTGGTTCTTCACCTCAGGATCTCAAATATAAGGGTGAATCAACTACAATCCAAATTGGAAAAAATTGCAAGATCAGAGAGTACGTTACAATTAACCCAGGTACAAATGGCGGTGGAAAGATTACCTCTGTTGGAGATAATTGTTTGTTGATGATAGGAACTCACATTGCACATGATTGTCGTATTGGAAATAATGTGATTTTTGCAAACCACTCCACTCTCGCAGGACATGTTATTGTTGAAGATAATGTTGTTGTTGGAGCGCTTAGTGCAATTCATCAATTTTGTAGAATTGGAGAAGGAGCTATGATAGGAGGTATGTCAGGAGTTACTGCTGATGTAATACCGTTTTCAACTGTAATGGGAAATCGCGCTAAATTATCTGGAATTAACATATTAGGTTTAAAAAGGAGAAATATAAGAAAAAAGGAAATATCAGAATTTAGAAAAATTTTTAAATATATTTTTTTTGATAATGAATCTACATTTAGAGATAGGATAAAAGAAGTTATGAAAAAAAAACATGAAAATAATATTATTTTAAAACTTTTAAAATTTCTTCATAACCATTCTGACAGATCTTATTGTATGCCTGATTAATACAATGAATAAAATTATATTTATTTTTGGACATGGTAATTTACCTAAACTAATTTTAAAAAAAATAGCATGTTTCAACTTTGAATTTAAAATTTTATTCATCGGTGAAAATGAATTATATAAATCCTCAAAATCTAAAACCGTAAGATTAGGAAAGATTATAACTGAGCTCAAGAAGCTTAAAAAATTAGGATTTTCCAAAATTCTTATGGCAGGATCAATCAATAGACCAAGAATATCTGACATCAACCCTGACTTAAATAGTCTAAAACTTTTACCCAAGTTTACAAAGGTACTTTTTGAGGGCGGAGATAATAAACTATTAAAATTTGTAATTAAAGAGCTAGAAAATATTGGATTTAAAATTTTATATATTCATAAAACTTTTCCAGATTTGTTTCTTGGTCTTGGTAATCAAACTAAGGTTAAAGTATCTAATAGCTTACTTAAAGATATTCAAAAGGGGACCAAGATTCTGCATAATAATTCTAAATATGACATTGGACAATCAATTCTAATTCAAGAAGGAAATGTAATTGGAATAGAGGCTATTCAGGGTACTGATAATTTAATTAAACAATCTTTACCCTACATGCAAAAAGTTAAAAAAGGAGTGTTGATAAAATTAGTAAAGGTTAAACAAGATTTAAGAGCCGACTTACCAACAATTGGATTAAAAACTCTTAAATATTGTCTTAAAAGCGGAGTTGTTGGAATCGCATATAGTGCAAACAAGACAATTTTTTTAGATAAAGAAAAAATATTAAACTTTTGTATTAAGAATAAATTTTTCTTATATGGTTTGTGATGAAGATTTATATTATAGCTACCGAGGCATCTGGTGATTATCTAGGTTCTCATTTAATAAAAGAACTTAAAAAGAAAAAAATTTATTCAATTGAAGGAATTGGAGGTGAGCTAATGAAAAAGGAAGGAATGAGTTCATGGGTTCCAATTGAAAAATTTAATACAATTGGATTATTTGAGGTATTAATAAGAATACCAAAATTTTATAAAATCTTCAAAAAAGTGGAAAATCTTATTAAAAATAATCCACCAGATATTCTAATTACAATTGATTCACCAAGTTTCAGTTATAGACTTGTAAAAAAAATTCAGAATTTGAGAAAAAAAGTAAAAATGGTTCACTATGTTGCTCCTACGGTTTGGGCGTGGAAAAAGTATAGAGCTAAAATATTTGCTAATTTATATGATCAGCTTTTTGTACTTTTTAAATTTGAAAAAAAATATTTTGATGAATATGGATTACATACTACTTGGGTTGGACATCAAATTTTTTTTGACAAAGTGAATATTAAAAAAAAAAATATAATTTGTTTTCTACCAGGTTCAAGAGAAGTCGAAATAATGAAAAATCTATCTAAAATGAATAAAATATTAAATGATATTTCTTCTGAATACTCAAATTTTAAATTTTATATTTTAGGCTTTGATCATCATAAACAAATGATAAATCAAAATATTCAGAATCCTAAAGTCAAAATAATAACTAATTTTAATTTAAAACAAAAAATTATGATGCAATCTTCACTTGCTTTGGCCTCTTCAGGAAGTGTTACTTTGGAGTTAAGTAAGTATCAAACACCTATGATTGTTGTTTATGATACAAATTATTTTACCAGACTTTTAATTAAGCTTTTTGTAAAAGTTAAATATTGTTCGTTAATAAATATTTTCTTTAATAAAGAAATTATTCCAGAATTTATTTTTGAAAATTTCACTTACACTGGCGTTATGAGAGAATTTAAGAAATTATTGAATGATAAAAAGTTAAGAAATAAGCAAATAAAATATATGAGTATTTTTTCAAAAAAAATGTTAAATAAAAGAAATCCAGCAGAGTTATTAGTAGAAAAAATTATTAAAAAATAGTTATTTAATTTCTCCTGGATACATTTTTTTTATATTTTTTCTTTTATTAATTTCTACGAATTCTCGTTTATTTTTTCCTGTATAGAGTTGTCTAGGTCTGCTTATTTTATTATTTGTTAATTCAGTCATTTCTTTCCATTGAGATATCCATCCAACTGTTCGTGCTACTGCAAAAATCACCGTAAACATTGACTCAGGTAATCCAAGTGCTTTAAGAATTATTCCTGAATAAAAATCAACATTTGGGTATAGTTTTTTTTTTATAAAATAACTGTCGTTTAGTGCAATTTCTTCAAGTTTCGTTGCCAGTTTAAATAGAGGCAGGTTAAAATTATCTATCTCATTGAGTAAATTATGACAGTATTTTCTAAGTACATTAGCTCTTGGATCGTAGTTTTTATAAACCCTATGTCCAAACCCCATTAATCTGAATGAATCGTTTTTATCTTTAGCTTTTTCTATAAATTTTTGAATATTGTCTACATTTCTAATCTCGTTAAGCATCCTTATAACTGATTCATTTGCACCACCATGTGCTGGTCCCCATAATGAAGCAACGCCAGCGGCAACACAGGCAAATGGATTAGCTCCTGAAGAACCAGCCATTTTTACTGTAGATGTTGAGGCATTTTGTTCATGATCGGCATGAAGTATTAAAAGTTTATCTAAGGCCTCTACACTTGCTTTTGATGGGTGATACTCACCACATGGAGTCGAAAATAACATGTGTAAAAAGTTTTCACTATAACTTAAATTATTTTTAGGATAAATAAATGGTTGACCTAAGGAATATTTATATGCCATAGCAGCCATAGTTGGTAATTTGGCTAGTAATCTACTTACAGCAACCCACATTCCTTCATTTGAAGAAAAATCATAGTTTTTTTCAGAATAAAATGACGATAATGCACCGACAATACCAACCATCACTGCCATTGGATGAGAATCACGTCGAAATCCACTATAGAATCTCAATAACTGTTCGTGTAACATCGTATGATTGGTTAAAATCTTGAAGAATTTTTTTTTATTCTCAGTGTCAGGTAATTCACCGTTTAGAAGGAGATAACAAACCTCAGGATAATCAGATTTTTCAGCTAAGTCTTCAATTTTATAGCCTCTGTGAAGTAAAATGCCATTTTCACCATCAATAAAAGTTATTTCAGATGAACAGCTTGCAGTTGAGGTAAATCCAGGGTCGTAAACAAACATGCCTGTTTTTGAATAAAAAGCAGTAAGATCTGCAACATCTGGTCCGAATGATCCTTTTTTTATTTTGAACTCAAATTTATTATTGTTTCTGTTGTCAACAACTGTAATAGTATTTTTATTCTTCAATTTTAGATCCAGTTAGTTTTTATTTTTTTTAGTGTTGACTCTTTACCAATAACTTTCATTATTTTGGTTAAAGATGGTCCATTCATAGTTCCCAATAACACTAATCTTAATGGTTGACCTAAGTCTTTAAATTTTAAATTCATATTTTTTATAATATCCTTTATAGCATTTTCTAATATATAATCATCCCAAGACTCTATAAAAGATAATTTATCAAGTAGACTATTTTTTAAATTAACAGAATCATTTAAGATTTTTTTTTCAACTTTTGAGTAAGAAAAAACTTCTTTATTTATTAAATTAATATAATCTACAAGTTCGTTCAATGTATTTGATCTTTCTTTGAAAATATTTATTAAATCTTTAACCTTAGAAATAGTTTCCTCTGAATTTTTAATTTTTAAAAAAGCTTGGTTTTTTTTAATTTCATCAAGAATTAAATCATCATTTTTATTTTTAATATAAAAATTATTCAGAAAAAGGATCTTTTTTTCATCCAGTTTAGATGGAGATTTTCCTATTTTATCTATTTTAAAATTCTTTATAGCATCATCTAATGAAATAATTTCTTTATCTTCATAGGACCAACCCAATCTTAAAAGGTAATTTATCATAGTTTCTGGTAAGAAACCCTCATTTTTGTAATCTTCAATTGATAAAGCGTTATGTCTTTTGGAAAGTTTCTCATTATTTTCATTGTGTATTAATGGCATATGCGAAAATGTTGGATAATAGTTCAAGTAATTAAAAATTATCATCTGTCTAAAAGAGTTGGTCAAATGATCATCACCACGAATAATATCAGTAATTGACATCAAAAAATCATCAACAGCTGAAGATAGAAGAAATGTGGGGGAACCATCTGATCTCATTATTACAAAATCATCAAGCTCCTTATTTTCAACTGTAACTGTTCCTTGAATCTTGTCATTTATAGTAGTTTGTCCGTTTAATGGTGATTTAATCCTAACACAAAATTGAGTATTTTTGGGATGATCAAATTTATTCCTCCATTTACTCTCTAACTTTTTATTATTTTTTTTTAATTCGAGGATCTCTTCGTCAGTATGAAAACATTTATAAGCAAAATTATTATTAATTAATTGATTGATAATTTTCTGGTGTTCTTCAATTTTTTTACTCTGGTAGATAATTTCATCATCATGGTTAAGGCCCAGCCATTCAAGCCCATTCAAGATTGAATCTATAGATTCTTTTTTATTTCTTGTATGATCAGTGTCCTCGATTCTTATCCTAAATTTTCCTCCGGTAGATTTAGCATGAAGAAAATTGAATAGAGCTGTTCTCATTCCACCAAGATGAAGAAGGCCTGTTGGCGATGGAGCAAATCTTGTTATTGTTTCCATTTTTTAGAATTTTCTAATCAATCCTACCAACTTACCTTGTATTTTCACTCTATCTTCCCCAAAAAGTCTGATCTTATAATTTTTATTAGCAGGTTCAAGAGCTATAGAATTTTTGAAAGATCTAAATCTCTTAAGAGTTACTTCATTTTGGTCTATCAAAGCTACTACTATATCACCAGAATTAGCAGCTTCTGTTTTTCTTATAATTACTATGTCACCATCAAAGATTCCAGCATCGACCATTGAGTCTCCAGTAACTTCAAGGGTAAAATGTTCGTCTTTATTGTTAATTAGATAATTAGGTACCGAAATCTGTTCAAAGCTTCCTGTTATTGCTTCAATTGGGTTTCCAGCGGCAATCCTTCCAAGAAATGGAAGGCTTTTCTCATTTTTATTTACACTTGAATTTATACTTAGTGCCCTTGCTTTATGAGGAAGCCTATTAACAAAACCCTTTTCTTCTAAACTTGATAAAAGTTTGTGAATCCCTGATTTTGATTTAATTTTTAAAAAATCTCTCATTTCATCAAAAGTAGGGTAAACATGATTTTTATTATAATAATCGACTAAGAAATCTAACAATATTTTTTGTTTAAAAGTTAACATTATAAATGTTCTACATAAGTTCTACCAATTAGTCAAGTTATATATGATTGTTGAACATATTTTCATATAAAAGTACATTGCATTCTGTCCCTTTTATTAAATTCTTTTCGTAGGGTTTTCTTATAAGTATACCATTTGATTCACTTAAAATTTTCATTTGTGCACTATCTTGTTTTGAAAAAACATTAAAAAAATTAGGCTTATTTTTTATTTTTTTTATTCTTAAGAATAATGTTAAATGCTTATTTGTTTTTAAATTATTATTTAAAATGAGTTTTGTCTTTGTAATTTTAAGATAGTCGCTACCATAAAAACAATTAATAAATTTAGAAAAAAAAAAAACCAATGATGTGAAACATGAAACAGGATTACCTGGCAAACCCAAAAAATATCTATTTTTTGAAAATTTTCCAAATGTTGTCGGTTTTCCTGGTTTAATCGAGACTCTATCGAACAAAATTTTCATTTTCAGATTACATAGGACTTTTTTTACTAAATCATATTTTCCTCGTGAAATACCTCCTGATGTAATGAGAATATCAAAATCTCTAAGTTT
>CACAXP010000007.1 GCA_902536485.1 uncultured Alphaproteobacteria bacterium
TATATTCATATAACGTTAATCTTTTTTTGTTTCAATTAACTCCTCTAATAAGTGAATATCTTCGTCTAAATCTCCTATTTGAGAACTTATAAGTTCAAGGTTTTCTTTAAAATTTTTCTTAAAACTATACATTTGAAAAAAATCAAATATTAAAAAAAAAAGTATGACAAAAATTAGTAAGTTTGTGTAAGTTTTCATATAATATCCTTCATCAATAATAATATTTACATTTCAAAATCATATTATAAATATTATCAATAGTAGTTTTTATTAAAAGCTCATCAATGTGATTGAATCGAAAAAAAAATTTCAACAATTATATTGAAATAATAATTTTATAGAAAGTATGGTTATTCTTCAATTTACAATAACAGGTTAATGAAAGAAATTATAAAAATAAATTAATTATTTCTCTCCCCTCTCCTAATTAAAAAGAATATAAACTATCAAAATAGTTATTGGTCTCTTTTTACAATATGAAACCCAAATTCAGATTCAAAAGGCTCGCTTATCTGTTCAATATCTAATGAAAAAGCTATATCCTCAAATGCTTTTACCATCATTCCTTTTGTAAATTCTCCTAAGCTACCACCAGATTGACCAGAAGGACAATTTGAATGTTTAACAGCCGCGTCTGCAAATTTAATGCTTCCACTCTTAATTTCTATATATATATCATCAATTTTCTTTTTTGCTTCTTCAGATGTAAGCTCTGATCTTGAATTTTGTGATTCTTGGTGCATTACAAGAATATGAGATGCGGAAATTTTATTTTTCTTTGACATAAAAAGTAGAAACTAAACTTACAACAAAAAACGAACCTATGATTAAATATATAATATTATAACTTATTGAGTTGTTAATGAAATAATAAAATAACAAAGGGGAAATTAATGAAAACACCAAATAATATAAGTTTTGGATAATATTTATATTTATCACTCCGAAATCTTTAAGGTTTTTATTATTAAGAAAAAAAATACATAAGGAAAAACTGGATACAAGAGCAATAAAAAACTTCAGTAAATCAATGCTATAACTAGAAGTATACTTAAAGAAAAAAGAAATAAAACAAATAATTACTATACTAAAACCCAAAAAATTACTTAATCTTTTTCTACCAATTAATTTTATTAAAGGAAAAATAAATATAGATATTAAAAAAATGACCATCATAAAAACAATGTTAAATTCAAGAAACTGCATATTTTCTGGATTAGCAAATTTGGGTAGCCATCTATTAGATGAAAAAAAAATAAACGAAAACAGAGGAATTAAAATATAAATATTTGCAAAAAAGAATTTTTTTACTTTTTTCAAAGAAAGTTGTTCATTTAGACTACTATTATAACTTATACTAATGTGAAAGGGTTTATTTTTAATTTTCAAAACTAGACTAATCAAGGCTGTTATCAAAAAAAGTATTAAATAGGTTACTTTCCAGGCCCATTCGTTAAGTTGATTGTTTGAAAAAAAATCATCTATAAATAAATATAAAAAATTTGCTAAAACCATACCTACTATAATTGTAAGTGAGTATTTTATAAAATATGAATCTTCATCTTTATCCATTAGTGAATTAAAATAATTTAAATGTATAGATGAAAATAAGATTCCAATACTAAACCTACAAAACACAAAAATTAAAAGAGAGACTATTAAGTAACTGTTTGGAAGAAAAACAGGAATTAAGTAGGCTAAACTTAAAAAATATAAACAATTAATTTTTTTGTTTTTTGTATAGTAAAGTAATTTTTTCAAAAGAGGAATGACAAAAATTCTAGAAAAGAAAGAAAGACAAATAATAAATATTATAATTGGTAATGAATAATTTTCATCATAATCGGCTAAGAAAAATATTGACAAAAAGGTGACTATAGAAAAATTTAAAAAAATATCAACCCCCTCTAAAAAGTGTATAAGGTTAAATCGATCCAATTGGAAAAAACTATTTTTTTTTTTATTAAGCATATTTCATTAAAGATTCTAAAAATTTTTTCAATTCAAGTACCTTCTCAAAATTATCATATTTTTTACTAATGTAAATTAACTTCGAATTGGGCAAGAGCTTAATTTTTTTTGGAATATCTTTCGCAAGACTTATTAGGTTATCAATATACTTTGTTTCATTACTTCTTAACTTTAAAACAAAACCCTCAGAGGAATTATCTATTTTCAAAATATTAAGCTTTTTGCATAATATTTTTATTTCTATAATCTTAAATAAATTATTAAACAATTTAGGAAATTTTCCAAATCTGTCTTCTAAATTACTGATTATTTTTTTTAATTCTAATATTTCATTTATTCCTGATATTTTTCTGTAAATTTGCATCCTTAAATCTAAATTTATTATATAATCATCTGGAATATTATAAGAAAATCCTAAATTAATAATTGGTGACCAATCATTTGATGAAATTTTTTCATTTTTAAGTTCACTTATAGCTTCATTAAGCATTTTGTAATACAATTCAATTCCAACCTCTTTTATATGACCAGACTGCTCCGAACCAACAATATTTCCAGCACCTCTAATATCCAAATCATTTGCGGCTATAGAAAACCCTGCTCCAAGACTATCTATTTTTGAAATTAGTTGTAATCTCCTCAGCCTTTCTTCACTTAAAGGTGTGTTTTTCTCTAATAATAAATAAGCATAAGCTTGAATTGATGATCTCCCTACCCTTCCCCTAAGCTGATAAAGTTGTGACAACCCAAACAAATAGGGTTTATTAATAATAATAGTATTAACATTAGAAATATCTAAACCCGATTCAATCATTGCTGTTGATAAAAGGAGATCAATTTTTTTTTCAAAAAAATTAGTGTAAATATTTTCAATCTCAATTGCACTCAACCTACTATGAATTATTGCATAATTTATTGATGGAAAAGCTTTTTTTATTTTTTTTTCTAAGTCTTCAATTTCTTTTATTCTTGGAGTTACAAAAAAAATTTGTCCTTTTCTTTCCAATTCTTTATTTATGATATTCTTTAATAAATTATCCTCATAAAACATTAGATAAGTTTTTACATTTTGTCTATTTAAAGGTGGAGTCTTAATAAGGCTAATATCACGCATTTTTAAAAGAGATGCCTGCAATGTTCTAGGGATTGGTGTTGCAGTTAATGTTAAAATATGTGAGTTAGGTTGTTTTTTTTTTAATTTTTCTTTTTGTTCTACACCAAAACTTTGTTCTTCATCAATAATTATAAGCCCTAAGTTGTTAAAAATAATATTTTCAGAAAGTATAGAATGCGTTCCAATTATTAAATCAAGTAAACCAAGATTCAATTTTTCTTTAATTTTATTTTTTTTACTTGTTTTTTCGAATCTAGATAATTTTTCGATTCTATAATCAAAATCAGAAAATCTTTTAGTAAAAGTATTAAAATGTTGATTTGCTAATAAAACCTTAGGACAAATTACTGCTACTTGATAACCAGACGATAAAACTAAAAAAGCAGCTCTCATTGCAATCTCAGTTTTTCCAAACCCAACATCACCACAAATTAATCTATCCATAGCTTTAGAAGAATCAAAATCTTTTTCAATCTGTTCAATGGCTTTCATTTGATCTGAGGTTTCAGTAAATTCAAATAATGAAGAAAATTTTTCATATTCAATTCTATTTGGTTTTATCTCCAAGGATTTAGTTAATTTTCTTTTTGCAGCCGTCTGTATCAAGTCAGAAGCAATTTGTTTGATTTTTTTTTTTAATGTTGCTTTTTTAAATTGCCAATTTTGCAAGCCAAGTTTGTCAAGCTTTACAGTTTGATTACAAAAGCCATATTTAGAAATTAATTCTAAGTTTTCAATTGGTATTAAAAGTTTATCATTGTTATGGTAAAGAAGTTCAATAAACTCTTGTTCAAAATTGTTGATTTTTTTTTTTGTAAGACAATTAAATTTTCCAACACCATGATTAATGTGAACAACCAAATCACCAAAGTTTAACTGACTAAATTCACTTATAATATTATCATCATGAATTTCAGCGGTAGTTTTTCTTTTAATTATTTTTTTAAAAAAGTCATAATCTGACAAAAATAGAATTTTTTCATTTTCAAGCTTTAGTATGAAACTAGATTTAGTTGAAACATTGATTATATTAAATTTCTTTGCCAAACCATTGATTGAAGATAACTTTTCATAGGTGATATTTAGATTTTCGTAAATTTTTTCTATTTTTTTTTTATTAATAATACTATCGTAACAAAAAAATATTTTTTCAAAATCTGAAGAGGAAAAATACTTCTCAATTTGTTTTAAATTGACATTTTGTTTTAAGTTAAGAAATAATTTTTCAGAAAACAAAAATGTTTTTGAATTATTACTTATCTGTGTAAACAAATATGTATTTTTTTTCAAAAACTGGTTATTGATTAAATTTTTACTTTCGTAAAATATAGATTCTTTAATGACTTCTTTTGCATAACTTGGTATTTCAGTCATAGTTTGATTAAATTTATTTTCAAAATCAAAATTTGAATTCTCTCTAAAAAAAAAAACAAAATCATCTAAATAGTTGATTATTGAATCATATTTTTCATATAAGATAGGATAAAACTGTTCTGATCCTGGAATTATATCTTCATTTGAAATTGATTTATAAAAATCATCTTTATTCTTTATTTTGAGTTTTCTATAAGATTCTCTAAAATTTTTAATAGAATTTAAATTAAAGATAATTTCGGATGAAGGGGATATGTAATAATTTTTAATAACTCCAGTATTATTTTGATTAAAAATATCAAAATAATTAACTGTCTCAACTTCTTCAAAATTATACAAAATTCTCGCAGGTTTGTCTTCTAATGGAGAAAACATATCAATTATTTGTCCTCTTATACAACATTCCCCTTTATTTCTTACAGTATCAACAAATTCATAGTTATTATGTCTTAAGAAATTACTCAGCTTAAAAAAAGTATTTTTTGATTGGTTAAAAACGTCAAAAAAAATTAAATCATCCTTTTTAATAGTTTTAGTTACCAAAGAACTAATTGTACCGATGAAAATTATTCTTTCCTTTTGAGAGGTGATTAATTCAAATAATGTTTTAATTCTTTCAAGTAAGATTGGTTTTGTGGGGGAAACATTTGAAAAAAATGAACAGTCAAAATCAGGAAAAACTAATACTTTAACAAGAGGGTCGAATAACTTAATTTTATTTTTAAGCTTAATTGCCTCTTCATGATTTGTTGCAAAAAAAGCAATTTTTTTTTTTTTAGTTGATATTAATGATAAAAAGATTTGAATAGATTCATCACAAAGGTTTATTTTTTTATTGTCATTAATTTCAATCTTCAGCATAACATTTTTCTAAAATTTTTTTTAAAAGCCCATCTTTAAGGTTTGACGGTATATTCGTTTTTTTATAAATAATATCTAATAGTTCGCTATCTGGGAGATCTAAAATTCCTTCTAGTTCATAAAGTTCATCATCAGTTATCTTATCTTCATACTCTAATAAAAACTTATAAAATATAATATCCAGTTCTTTTATTCCTCTATATTTCGCTCGATGTAAAATTTTTTTTTTAAAGAGATTTTTTGCCATTAGTGATAATAATAAATTAATAAATTAGTATATTTAATGGATTTTATAAAACAAAATATTTTTGATGAAATTAAAGGAAAAAGCCTACAAATAACAAGCATAAAAAATTACTTTGGTAATAGAAATATTGATATACTTACTCAAAGACCAATCAAAATTATAAAAAAAAACCTTAAAACTCATTTAGAGTTAGCAGATGTAAATAATATAATTACAGTTGATTTAAAAATTTTGAATCATATAAAACCATTCAATAATAAGGCGCCTTATAAAATTATTGCAATCAATACATCTGGTCAGAAAATAAATATTCTTTATTTCGGAAGTTTTAAAAGATTTATGTACAATAAGTTTAATATTGGTTTTTTTTATAGAATATCAGGTAAACTTCATTTCTTTTCTAATACTTTTCAATTCATTCATCCGTATGAAGTTATAAATGAAAAGGATATTGGTAAGTTTGAGGAACTAGAGCCTCAGTATAATTTAGTAAGAAAAAAAATTAATAAAAAATATTTTAGAAAGGTAGTTTTAGAAAGTTTAAATATTTTTAAAAATATTTATTTACCCTCAGAATGGATTAACAGAAATATAATACAAAAAAATCAATGGGAAAGTTTTAAAAACTCTCTTATCAACCTCCATACTCCAGAAAAATGTTATAGTAATTTTAAAATTTACAGAGAAAGACTAGCTTATGACGAGCTTTTATCAAATTTTTTAATTTTTGACAGATTAAAGAAAAATAAAAAAGAAAGTAATAATTTTTATGTTAAAGATTTTTCATTATCCAAGAAAATAGTCGAATCCTTAAACTTTAAATTAACTAAAGATCAACAAAGCACTATTGAAGAAATTAAGAATGAACTTCTTGACCAAAAGCAAATTTATAGATTAATTCAAGGAGACGTTGGTTCAGGAAAAACAATCGTTTCACTATTAGTAATTGCTGATGTAATTAAATCTGGTTATCAATGTGTCTTAATGGCTCCTACTGAGCTTCTCGCAAAACAACATTTTACTTATTTTCGAAAGATTTTTGACAATTATAATATTCAAATTGAATTATTAACAAGTAAATCTAAAAAAAAAAAAATTATAATTGATAAAGTTTCTAATAATAAAATCCAGTTACTAATAGGAACCCATTCCGTTTACAATAAGTCACTGAATTTTAAAAAATTAGGATTAGTGGTAATTGATGAACAACATAAATTTGGAGTAAACCAAAGAATAAAACTTTTGGAAAAATCAAAAAATTGTCACATGTTAATAATGTCTGCAACCCCAATTCCTAGAAGCCTATCAATTGCACTTTATGGAGAAATAGATGTATCAATTATTAAAACAAAACCAAAAAATAGAAAAAAGGTAACAACTTCAATAATAAGTAAAAAAAATATTAATAACTTGATTAATGGTATAGAGAGAAAAATTAAAAACGATGAACAGATTTTTTGGATTTTACCTAATATAGGTAATAATGATGAATTTCAAGAAAATCAAAATGAAACAGTTTTATCCAGATTTAATTATCTAAAAAATATTTTTAAAGATAAGGTAAGTTTAATCCATGGAAAGATGTCAGATGAGATAATTATTAAAAATATGCAAGAGTTTCAGACTGGAAAAAAAATGATTTTAATATCTACCACAATGGTCGAAGTTGGAATTAATATTCCTAAAGCTACACTAATTGTAATAGAGGAAGCAAACAAATTTGGTTTAGCTCAACTTCACCAATTAAGAGGAAGAATTTCAAGAAGCACAAAACCATCAAACTGTGTTCTCATGCATAATCAAAATCTCTCTGAATTATCATTGAAAAGACTATTAATTCTAAGAAATAGTGATGATGGTTTTGAAATATCAGAAAAAGACATGTTTTTAAGAGGATCAGGTGACTTTTTTGGTACAAATCAGTCCGGACTTCCAAAATGGAAATTCTTTTTGCCCTATGATGATATTGATTTTCTTGATGATGTAAAAAATGACTGCAAATTATTACTTAGTGATGCAATAACAAATAGAAAAAAAATTGATTTCCTGATTAATACCTTTTATGGCGAAAAAGAATTTCTTAATTACTTTTCTGCTTAGATTTTAAATCAATTATTCCAGCTGAAACAATTGTTTTTACAGTATCGTCAACCTTTGTATTTAAATATTTTAGTTGATTTTTTGGCACCATTAATAGAAATCCAGAAGTTGGGTTAGGTGTTGTTGGTACAAAAACATTTATTAATTTTTGACTTATTTTTTTTTCTACTACTCCTTTAACCTCACCGGTTGTAAAACCCAAGACCCAAACACCTTTTCTTGGGTATTCTAATAAAACTACGTCTCTGAATGCATTAGAGTTATTTTTAAAAATTGTCTCAATTATTTGTTTAATAGTTTTATAGAAAATTTTAATTAAAGGGATTTTGCTAATTAATGATTCTGTTTTCCTAATTATAAAGGAACCAAAAAAGCTTGCTGTGATAAATCCTATAAAAACTAGAACCCCTATTAGTATTATCAACCCAAGACCAGGAACATCTCTAGGCAAATAGTAATTAGGGTTTATGTAGAAAGGTATAAGTGGTGTTATTAGTTGATCAAAAAATTTTACAAGAGAATAAACTATCCAAAATGTTATAAAAACTGGTGCAGAAACTAAGACCCCAGTTAAAAAATAATTTTTGATTTTGGCTAACATATCTTAACTGTTTAATATGGCACGCCCGATGAGGTTCGAACTCATGACAACTCCCTTAAAAGGGGAGTGCTCTACCAGCTGAGCTACGGGCGCACATTTATTTAATTAGGATATAATGAAATATTAAATATTTAACAACAAAAATTTTTTTTATTTTATTCTCATTGTAATTATTTTAGTTGCGTTACTAAGAACCTGGCCATTTGGGCCTTTTCCCTCAGGTATTCTGTCAATAATATTCATACCTTCAATAACCTTACCCCATGCTGTATATTTCCCATCAAGAAAGGGATGTGAATCATAACATATAAAAAACTGACTATCCGCAGAATCAGGATCATTACTACGTGCCATTGATACAATTCCTCTTTCATGTTTAATATCATTAAATTCAGCAACAATATTTTTTCCACTTCCACCAGTACCGTTACCTAGGGGGTCTCCTCCTTGTGCCATAAACCCAGAAATTACTCTATGAAAAGTAAGACCATCATAAAATCCTTGATTAATTAATTCAGTGATTCTTTTTACTGTCTTTGGTGCTTTGGAAGGATATGTCTCAATTATCACGATTCCTTTTTCCAAAAGCATTTGAATAGTTACTTGTTCTGCAGCCTTCGGACTATTACTAAAAAGTCCAAACAAAACTAACACTAATTTTATAAAAAACTTGGGCATTAATTACTTTCCTTTTTTTTAAACATTTTTATTACATGATCAGGTACAAAATTATTAATCTTTCCACTATGAAACGCTATTTCCTTCACAAATCTAGCAGAAGTAAGTTGGAGATTTTCAGAAGCCATTAAAAATATAGTTTCAACATCAGGTGCTAATTTTGAGTTCATACCTGCCATCTGAAACTCGTATTCAAAATCGGCTACTGCTCTTAAACCTCTAATAATTACTTTTGCATCAAACCTTTTAGCATGATCGACTAATAAATTATCAAAACCTACAACTTCAATCAAACATTTATTTGTGTTAATAAGCATTAATGACTCTTTAATCATGGAGACTCTCTCATCAACTGTAAAAAAAGGGTTTTTGTGAATGTTTTCTGCTGCGCTTATAATCAATTTATCAACAATATTACATGCCCTTTCAATAATATCTAGGTGTCCAAAGGTAACCGGGTCAAAAGTACCTGGATAAATACCAGTTATAATTTTATGGTCATTCATTTTCTTCAAGTTTGGCCACAGAAACTACTCTTTCATCATCAGAAACATTAAATAACGTAACACCTTGAGTTTGTCTTCCTGCTATTCTTATATCATTAACAGGACATCTAATTAGCTTGCCTTTATCTGTAACAAGCATCAACTGATCTTTATCTGTGATTGGAAAGGAGGCAACCACTTCATTTCCATTTCTCTCTGTAAGTTGCATATTAGCAATTCCAACTCCACCACGACTTGTTTTTCTATACTCATAAGAAGAGCTTCTTTTCCCAAAACCCTTATCAGTTACACTTAAGATAAATTCCTCATTTTCTTTTAGCAAAGAGTATTTTTTTTCGTCAAGAATCTCTCTTTCAATTTTTTCATTTTTTCTTTCAGCAGAGCAGATTTTTAAATATTCATCCCGTTCTTCTACAACAAAATCAAAACCGTTAAGTATAGCGAGTGAAATAATTGAATCTGTATTTGAGAGTTTCACTCCTCTTACTCCAACAGAGGAACGACCAGAAAATACTCTCAAATCTTTACAGGAAAAACGAACACATTTTCCTAAACGCGTTGACATAAAAATATTTTCTTTATCTGAGCATACCACAACATTTACGAGACTATCTTTTTCTTTAAGTTTCATAGCAATTTTTCCATTTGCATTTATGTTATGGAAATCATTTAATTTGTTTCTTCTAATATTACCTAAAGAAGTAGCAAAAATAATATTATTCTTTTTATCAGACAGATTATATGGCATTGTCGTTGTTATTTTTTCGCCAGATCTTAAAGGAAGCAAATTTACAAGAGCCTTTCCTTTTGAAGTCGGGCTTCCAGATGGAATCTTATGAGTTTTCAATTTGTAGACAATACCCATGGATGAAAAAAATAATAGTGGAGTCAAAGTGTTAACGACGAATACTTCATTTACAAAATCTTCCTCTTTGGTAGTCATTCCTGCTCTTCCTTTACCACCTCTTTTTTGCGATCTGTAGGAGTTTAAGGGAACTCTTTTTATATAACCTGTATTAGTTAAAGTTACAACGACATCTTCAGAAGTTATAAGTGATTCATCATCAATAATTTCTTCACTATCAGAAATTTCTGTTTTTCTTGATGAATTAATTTTTGAATTTATTTCAATCAGTTCATTAGTAAGTTCAGAGTTTAATCTCTTAGGTGAAGACAGTATTTCAAGGTAATCCTCTATTAGTTTAACGCATTCATTCAGATCCTCTGAAAGCTTTGATCTTTCAAGACTTGTTAGTCTACTCAATCTTATTTCTAAAATTGATCTAGCTTGAACATCAGATAGTTTAAAGAAGTTTTTCTCTACCAACGAATTATTATTCTCTGAATTGATAAAAGAAAGTATAAATTGATCTTTTGGAAGAGACCATTTTTGACTCAAGAGATTTTCCTTAGCCTCATTTGTATCTTTTGAAGACCTAATAATTTCAATTACTTTGTCTATATTTTCTAAAGCTATAGAAAGTCCCAAAAGGACATGAGCCTTCTCTCTGGTTTTTTTTAAATGATACTTAGTTCTTTTAAAAATTACATCCTTTCTGAATTCGACAAAAAGTTTTATTGATTTTTTTAAATTTAAAAGCTCAGGCACACCCTTATTAAGTGCTAGCATATTTATGCCAAAGGAGGTTTGGAGAGGGGTAAATTTAAACAATTGGTTAAGTATTACCTCTGCTTGAGCATCTCTTTTAAGATCTATTACTACCCGAACACCTTCTCTATTAGATTCATCCCTTAGCTCCGAAATTCCTTCAATTATCTTGTCTCTTGAAACTTTGGCAATTGTTTCAATTAAATTTGATTTTTTAACTGCGAACGGAATCTCATTTATTATTATTGAGCTTCTTCCTTTTTTTGTTGTTTCAATACTTGTCTTTCCCCTGATCAAAATTGAACCTTTTCCACTCAAATATGCACTTCGTATGCCTGATTTTCCAACTATTATTCCACCAGTTGGAAAGTCTGGTCCATTTACATACTTAAGTAAATCATCATCTGATATCTCTGGGTCTTCTATAAATTTACAACAAGCATTTATTATTTCTGCGGGGCAATGTGGAGGAATTTTTGTAGCCATTCCAACCGCAATTCCTTCAGAACCATTTATTAATAAATTAGGAAATTCTGCAGGAAGTAATTCTGGTTCTAAAGTTGTTCCATCATAGTTTTCCTTGAATGCAACTGTCTCATTATTAATATCATTTACAAGGTAGGATGATATAGAAGAAAGCTTTGCTTCTGTATATCTCATTGCAGCGGCCGAGTCTCCATCCATGGAACCAAAGTTACCCTGTCCGTCAACGAGTGGAACTCTCATGCTAAATTCTTGAGCAAGCCTAACCATTGCATCATAAATTGCTGAATCTCCATGTGGATGATACTTACCCATGACATCTCCAACAATTCTAGCAGATTTTCTCGAGGGCTTTCCTGAAGTATAACCTGCTTCATTCATTGCGTAGATAATTCTTCTATGAACGGGTTTAAGACCATCACAAACATCAGGAAGTGCTCTTGAAACAATTACGCTCATAGCGTAATCTAAAAAAGAGTTCTCCATCTCCTTTTCAATGTCTACGCGTTCAGTGTTTTTAAAACTTGGTTCTTCAGGTGTAAAGTCGTCAATCATATTATACTAAAAAGGGACCTCGTCTTCGACATCAATGCTATCAAAATCCGATGTAACATTTTTATCTGCTGTAGAATTGTCAAGACTAGGCGAAGATAATTCATTTATATCAGAGTTATTTCTGTTATCTACCATTGTCAGGGTTGTATTATAGCCTTGAAGAACAACCTCTGAAATATTTTTTTCCATACCAGTTTGGTCTGTATATTTTCTATTCCTTAACTGACCTTCAATATAAATGAGTGAACCTTTTTTAAGATATTTTTCTGCAATTTCGGATAAACCTGGAGAAAATATAACTATCTTATGCCATTCTGTTCTATCTTTTTTTTCATTTGTATTTTTATCCTTCCAAGTTTCACTTGTAGCGATAGAAAACCTTGCTATTTTGTTACCCTCTTGAGATACTCTAACTTCGGGGTCAGCACCCAATCTTCCCAACAATATAACTTTGTTTATTGAACCTGCCATACTAATTAGCTAAATAATAACATATTATAAATTTATAAACTATCTGAAAACATGAAAAAGGTGAGTAAAAAATTATTAGTAGATTGTATTAAAATTATTGGTGCAAGACAACATAACCTTAAAAATATTAATTTACAAATTCCAAAAAATCAATTTGTAGTTATTACTGGCTTGTCAGGTTCAGGGAAATCATCATTAGCATTTGATACCATTTATGCAGAGGGACAAAGAAGATATGTTGAAAGCTTATCATCATATGCTCGACAATTTTTAAATATGATGGAAAAACCTGATGTCGATTTAATTGAGGGGTTATCTCCTTCAATATCAATAGATCAAAAAACTACATCCAAAAATCCACGATCGACTGTTGGAACAGTTACGGAAATTTATGACTATTTTAGAGTTTTATTTGCAAGAATTGGGAAACCATATTCTCCCGAGACAGGAAAAGAAATCAAATCCATGAGTGTTCAAGAAATAATTGACGATTTTTTCAAATTAGAAAAAAAAAGCTTTTACTATCTTCTTTCACCTATTGTGAGAAATAGAAAAGGTGAATTTAAAAAAGAATTATCAGACCTGATTAAAAAAGGATATATAAGATTTAGAATTGATGATGAAATTTACACATCAGAAAATTTACCTACCTTAAAAAAAAACTTTAAACATAATATAGAAGTTGTTGTAGATAGAATTCAGATTGATGAAAAATATAAATCCAGAATTTCTCAATCTATTGAGACTGCATTAAATCTATCTGATGGAATAATTTATTTCTATGATGTTGAAAATTCAATTAATCATATTTTTTCTTCGAGATTTTCTTGTCCAATATCAGGCTTCACTATTGAAGAGATTGAACCAAGGCTATTTTCTTTCAATAGTCCTAATGGTGCGTGTAATGAATGTGATGGTCTAGGTTTCAAAGAAAAGTTTGATCCAGATCTGATTATTGGAAACGAAAATCTATCAATGATCGAAGGAGTAATATTACCTTGGAACAAAAATAATCAATTTTATAAAGATCTTATATTAGAGGTATGTAAGCATTGTTCAGTTAATCCAAGAGAAAAATGGAAGGAAATATTAAAAGATAAAAAAAAGCTGATTATGTTTGGAGACTCAAAAAACCTGAGTTTCTTTAATTCATATAATGGCTGGAATTATAATGAAGAATATTTAGGCGTAATTGGGTTTTTAGAAAAAAAACTTAAAAGATCTGATATGTGGCAAAGGGAAGAACTAGGCAAATATATGAATAAGTTTTCGTGTGAAGCTTGCTCCGGTACCAGATTGAAAAAAGAAGCCCTGGCAGTTAAAATTAATAAAAAACATATATTTGATATTACAAAATTATCAATTGATAAAGCTTTGAATTGGTTCAGAGAATTGGAAGAAAATTTATCGGAATATCAAAAAATTATTTCATCAAGAATTGTAAAAGAAATAATTGATCGTCTTTCTTTTTTAAATAACGTTGGTTTAAGTTATTTACAACTTTCAAGAAGTTCTACAACATTATCTGGGGGTGAAAGTCAAAGAATTAGACTTGCATCACAAATTGGCTCTGGGTTAACAGGAGTTTTATATGTTTTAGATGAGCCCTCGATTGGTCTTCATCAAAGAGACAATAAAAAATTAATCAAAACTTTAAAAAAACTAAGAGATCTAGGTAATTCTGTAATTGTAGTAGAACATGATGAAGAAACAATTCGTGCCTCAGACTATATTATTGATATAGGCCTTGAAGCAGGAATAAATGGTGGAAATGTTATTGCAGAAGGAAATTTAGATCAATTAATAAAAAATAAAAAGAGCATTACTGCTAAATATTTATCTAATGAATTAGACGTAAAAATTTCGAAAAGAAGAAATTTAAGGCTTGATAAGTTTATACAAATAACAGGAGCAAGAGGAAATAATTTAAAAAATATAGATATAAAGTTTCCTTTAAATAATTTTATATGCATTAGTGGTGTGTCAGGTGGTGGAAAATCTTCATTAGTAATCGAGACTCTTTATAAAGCTCTATCAAAAAAAATTAATGGCTCTAATTTAAAATCCCTTCCATTTGATTCATTAGCTGGGGATGAGTTAGTGGATAAAATTATTGAGATTGACCAAAGTCCCATTGGAAGAACACCCAGATCAAATCCTGCAACGTATACCGGCTGCTTTACATTTATACGAGATTGGTATGCAAACCTTCCAGACTCAAAAATGCGAGGATATAAACCAGGCAGGTTTTCATTTAATGTAAAAGGTGGAAGATGTGAAAACTGTCAAGGTGACGGTATGATTAGGATTGAAATGCATTTTCTAGCTGATGTATTTGTTAAATGTGACCTTTGCAAAGGTAATAGGTTTAATAGAGAAACATTAGAAATTAAGTTTAAAAATAAAAATATAAGTGATGTTTTAAAAATGACGGTGGATGAGGGTCTAATTTTTTTTAAAGCGATACCTTCAATTTCTTCAAAACTAAAAACACTTAAAGATGTTGGTTTGGGATATATTCAAATAGGTCAATCAGCGACAACACTCTCAGGAGGAGAAGCGCAGAGAATTAAATTAGCAAAAGAATTATCCAAAAGATCGACTGGAAAAACAATTTATATTTTAGATGAACCCACAACTGGCTTACATACTCACGACGTTAGTAAACTTTTAGAAATTTTACATAGTTTTGTTGATAAGAAAAATACTGTTGTTGTAATTGAACATAACCTCGATGTAATTAAATCTTCAGATTGGGTAATTGATCTGGGTCCTGAAGGTGGAGAAAAAGGAGGATTTGTTCTCTTTGAAGGAACAGTGGATGATTTATTAAAAAAAGAAAAAAACGATACAGCCTCATGCTTAAAAACGTTTATAAAAAAATGATTATTTTTTTAATCTCTCTCTTGCTGCTTTAATAATTGGATGTTCCTCTGCCGAAACCTCTTTTTTGGGCTGTTCATAATTTTTTTTTTGTCTTTTATACAAATAGAAATTCAGACATATTAATAAAGTTAAAATTAAATAAGAAATTCTATTGTCAAAATTGAATGATAAATACAACAAAAGATTTGATACAAACACCATTAATAAAAAAAATATTACTAGCAAATTCATCTTTTTATAAGTTCCTTTAGTAAATTAAATAAATATTGAAACTTTGAAACTTTTGTAAAATTAAAATCACACTTTTTAAAAAAAAAATCAATAAACACACTTTCTGCTATATCAACTGTTTTTTTAGTTTTAAATAAAATTTCTTTATATTTTTTTATTTCGTTAATTTTAGAAATGTAAAAAAAATTTAAAATTTGAAATTCACAGGATGTTGAGAATTTTTCATTTGTTAAAATTATAATTTTGTTAAAGGTAGAATTAAATTTTTTAAAAGTTTTTATAAAGTTCTTTTTATCAGAAAAATTGTTAACTTTTGAAAAATCCTGTAGTAGGTTAATTAGATATTTTTTTATTTTTTTATTATCTAATAAAGGTTTCAAATTAGATAAAGACTTATCTATTTGTCCAGATTTTGTAAATTGATCATATAACCACTTCAATTTTATGTTTGATAAAAAGACTTCGTTTTTAACTGCGTAAGTTTTAAACAGCATGTTTTCCAAAAAAAATAAGCTTTGTACAATTTTATTTTTTTTAAAATAAAAGTTGACTTGAATTTTTCGAACAAAAAAAAGATCTCTTGAATTAATTATCACTTGAACCTATAAATATTATTATATTAATCTTGGGAGTTTTATGTCTAATATTTTATCATCATTGTTAAAAACCGTTATCAGCGGTTTTATATTACTTTTTTTAATTATGCTAATCATTTCTTCAACATCTGAACTTTATTTTGATTACTCATATTTATCTTTCTTTTTTAGATGGATACATGTTCTTTCAGGTGTTATGTGGATTGGTTTGTTATGGTATTTTAATTTTGTTCAAATTCCAAGTATGCCGAATATCCCTAATGAACAAAAGCCAGCTATTTCAAAGTTTATTGCACCAGAAGCTCTATTTTGGTTTCGCTGGGCTGCATTAGCAACGTTGATTACGGGGTTAATACTAGCGCACATTAACGGATATCTTCACGATGCCCTAACCCTTGATACTTCAGATGGAAAAAATCTTATGATTGGTATTGGTATGTGGTTAGGTACTATAATGGCATTTAACGTATGGGGAGTAATTTGGCCTAATCAAAAAAAAGCTTTGGGCATTGTAGAGGCCTCAGCAGAACAAAAAGCAGCATCTGCTAAAAAAGCAATGTTATTTTCTAGAACAAACACCTTATTATCAATACCTATGCTATATTGTATGGTAGGAGCGCAAAACCTTTATTGATTTTGCTTAATTATTTTAAAACCTAATAAAGCTATAAGTGGGGAGGCTATAAATATAGACGAATATGTTCCTATTAAAACTCCCCACATCATTGCACTTACAAACCCTCTAACCACCTCTCCACCAAAGATATAAAGAGCTAATAAAGCCAATAATGTTGTTAATGAAGTCATAAGTGTTCTTGAAAGTGTTTGGTTAATTGATAAGTTAAGCAGTTCAGAAAAAGGAGACTCTTTTTTTGAAAGATTTTCTCTAATTCTATCAAAAACAACAACCGTATCATTTATAGAATATCCGGCTATTGTAAGAATTGCAGCTATTGATGCTAAATTAAACTCTATTTGAGTTAAAGAAAAAAAACCTATTGTAGAAAGAACATCATGGAATAAAGCTACTAATGCACCTAGACCAAACTGCCATCCTGAAAACCTGAACCAGATGTACGAAAACATTGCAAGCAAAGAAAATAAAACAGCTTTAATACCCATTATTTGAAGCTCTTTTCCAACTTTTGGTCCAACAAACTCAATTCTCCTATAATCAATTTCAGATGGTAATTCATTTTTAATATTGTTGATTAGAGCATTTTGTTCATCTTTCTTTTCAGAATTTTTTTCAATTCTTATTAAAACATTTTCAGGAGAACCAAATTCTTGAATTTCTACGTTTCCAACAGCCATACCAATTAATTTATCTCGTAAATCAGCTAAATTTGGAGGAGTCGCAAAATTTGCTTCAATTAAAATACCTCCTTTAAAGTCAATTCCTAAATTAAGATTGTCTTTTATAAAAAGAAATACAGAAAATAGAATTAAGAAAAAAGAGAAAATAAAAGCTGATATTCTATATTTATAAAAATTAATTATTTTCATGATATTTTTGTTAAAAAAAGTCTATTTGGTTTAAGTTTTACTACCCACAAACTAACAATTAACTTTGTTAAAATTAAGGCAGTGAACATAGAAGTTATAATTCCAATACTAAGGGTTACAGCGAAACCTTTGATTGGCCCCGAACCATAATTATAAAGAAGAAGAGCAGCAATCAAAGTTGTAAAATTAGCATCTAATATTGTCTTTAGAGCAAATTTGTATCCTAAATCTATCGAGTTTATTATTGACCTTCCCGACTTCAGCTCTTCCTTTATTCTTTCAAATACGAGAACATTTGCATCAACTGCCATACCCACAGTCAAAACTATTCCGGCTATACCAGGCATAGTTAAAGTTGCTTCAATAAGGCTTAAAAGTGAAATAAGTAATATAATATTAAATATTATTGCAAAATCAGCAATCAGACCAAAAATTCTATAACGAATAATCATAAATAAAATAATTAAAATAAAACCAACAATTAAAGCTTTTTTTCCAGCTTCGATAGAATCTAAGCCTAAGCTAGGACCAACTGTTCGTTCCTCCAAAACTTCAATAGGGGCCGGAAGAGAACCAGCTCTTAATAAGACTGCTAAGTCATTAGCCGTCTCAGGAGAAAAATTACCACTTATATTCCCTTGTCCTCCTGTTATAGGTTCTCTAATCTGGGGTGCACTTATAACCTTATTATCTAAAAGAATAGCTAATCTTTGATAAACATTTTCTGTGGTTATTTTTGCAAATTTTTTACCTCCTTTTCTATCAAATTCAAAAGCAACAACATATTTTCCTGATTGAGCATCAACTGTGGCAGCAGCATTAACAAGATTATCACCAGTAAGTAAGATTCTCTTTTTAACTAAAAATTCTTTTTCGTATGCTGTTGGATCTGCATTTGAAACTCTGAATGTACCCGGTGGAAGTTTTCCTCTTTGTTGAGCCAATTCAACCGTAGTTGGATCTAACAAATGAAAATTTAACTTTGCTGTTCTCCCAATAAGCGACCTAATCCTCTCTGGATCTTTAATACCAGGAAGTTGAACTATTATCCTTTTTTCACCTTGCTTCTGGATTACTGGTTCTTTAGTACCAGATTCGTCAACTCGTTTTCTTACAACCTCAATAGATTGATCAACAGTTTTGATATTTGAATCAATAATATATTCATCTGAAAAAGATAAATTTAACTTAGTCTGTTCAGTACTAATTTGAATACCTTTTTCAATATTTTCTCTGATACTTTTTCTTGCTAAGTCAACTTTTTCCTTATTGGTAATTGTAACGACAGCGCCACTTAATTTTGAGCCAAGGTTACTATATTTTATTTTTTGTTTTCTTAAGGCTGATCTAATGTCATCAACTAAATATTCAGATTTCTCTTTCAAAACAGACTTGGTATCTACTTCTAAAAGTAGATGGGATCCACCTTGAAGATCCAGACCAAGATTTACTTGTTTTTTAGATAAATAATTGGGTAAGGCTGTTACTTCCGTTTTATTAAAAAAGTTGGGATACAAGAAATATATACCAGAAAGACAGACTAGAATAACAAAAAAAATTCTCCACTTATTCAAACTTAGCATAAAACTACTTTTTATTTATAACATCAGCAACTGTAGACCTGTAAACAACAACATTTACGTTAGGTGCGATATCAACATTAAGTTTTTCACCTTCAGCTTTTGTAACTTTCGCAATAATTCCACCACTTGTAAGAATCTCATCGCCTTTTTTGATGGCTTCTAAAAGTATCTTATGCTCTTTTTGTTTTTTTTGCTGTGGTCTAATTAGTAAAAAATAAAAAACTAAGAAAATAAGAATTAATGGAATAAAAGAAGCAAACATTGAGGGCTGTTGAGCAGCAGATTGTGCATAAGCAGGATTAAACATAAAACCTCTTGAAAAAAAAAATTAATTAATAATACTTAACTTCATTATATTAAAACTTATTTAATACAAGTATAAAATAAGAAAATCAAAAAAAAGCATCAAGCAAAATATGAAATTTCTAAAAAATAAAAAAATTTTAAAAGAAGACAATTTTTTCTTACTACTTCCTAATTTGATGGAAATTGTTAGTTGGAAGCAAGAGTTCAAAATAAATTTTGACGACATTCTTTTTGTTGAAGATCAAAAAAAAAAATTGTTTGAGAATATAAAACAATTTTCTAAGAACCATCAGTCTCACAATTGTTTTTTATGGGGCGCGAGGGGGATGGGCAAATCATCTTTGATTAAATGTACAGTAAAAAAAATAAACGACGAAATGTCTTCAAAAATTAAATTTGTAGAAATTTTAAATTATAGTTTAAGATATTTACCAGAAATAATTTATTTCTTTAAAGATTTAAAATATAAATTTATAATTTTTATAGACGACATAACTTTAGATAATTCTCATAATGAATTTAAGCTTTTTAAAAGTATTTTAGACGGTAGTTTAATAAGTGATACTCAAAATGTTAGGTTTTACGTAACCTCAAACTTACGTCATCTTTCAATTAAGGAACAAACTGGAGAAAACATAGACGAAATTACCAAAAAAGAAAACTACTCAAATATTGTTTCTTTATCAGATCGTTTTGGAGTTCGTTTAGGTTTTTTTGAAAATAATAAAGAAAATTACTTAAAAATTGTTCAACATTATGCAAATGTCAATGGTATTTCTTTAACTAAAGAACAAATAATTAGAGCTTCAGAATGGTCTTTAGAAAAAGGAAACTTTTCCGGCAGAACTGCTTACCAATATATTCTAACCTTAAAAAAAAATTAAGATAAATATTTTAATGGATCAACGGCTTCCTTGCCTTTTCGAATTTCAAAATGTAGCTGAGGTATTTTCACATTTCCACTGTTTCCAACAGCTCCGATAGACTCGCCTTTCTTTACTAATGTTCCTTTTCTTTTATATATTTTATTTAAGTGTGCATAGGCAGTAATCCAATTCTTTGAATGTTTAATTAAAACTAAGTTGCCATATCCTGGAATTTCGTTTCCGCTGTAAACAATTTCTCCAGCACCAGATGCCTTAACATCTTTACCAGAAACTGACTCGATGTTGATTCCATCATTAAAGAACCCTGGGTCATTGCTTCCATATTTTGATAAAATTTTGCCTTCAACTGGCCAAATAAATTTTTGATTGAAGATTTCTTTACTTACTTTTTTTTTATTATCTTTTTTAGCAATGATTTTTTTGTTTACTTTTTTAGTTTCTTTTTTTTTTAATTTTCTAACAATCTTTTTTTTTCTTTCGAAATGATCTGGTATTACTAATTTTTGATTTGTGTAAATTTGATTGGCATTTTTAAGATTATTGAATCTAGATACTGTAAAAACATCAGTTCTATATTTTCTTGAAATTGAATATAAAGTATCACCTTTTTCAACAATGTGGGTTCTCTTTTTTGGAATAAAAATTTTTTGACTAGGAAAAATTTTATAAGGTGAGTCAATATTATTAAAGTTAATTAATTTTGAAATTGTTACATTATATTTTTTTGATATTAAGTATAAATTGTCACCTTTATTTACAGTATAATAGAGATTATCTTCTTTTTTCTTAAACTTATAGGCTTTAATTTTATATTCTTGAAAAAAAAAACTTTCGCAACTTGAAAGGAAAATAATTATTAATACTAAAAACAATCTCATCTTTTAATACTCCACTTTGCCTTCTAGTAATGGAACAAATCGAACGTTCATTATATTTTTTACAATAAAACTATCACCTTTTTTTATTATTTTTTTTAATACTTGGTTATCATTATCCTCACCAACTGGAATAACCATAATACCATTATCTACAAGTTGACTTAAAAGTTTTGTAGGAATTTCGGGTGCACTAGCTGTTACAATTATTCTATCAAAAGGAGCTTGATCTGACCAACCCAACCCTCCATCAGCATGTTTAAAAAATACATTATTAATTTCTAAGCTTTGGAGAAGGTTTTTTGCTTTCTTAAGTAACATATTATGTCTTTCAATAGTATAAACAAATCTAGAAAGTTTTGATAAAACAATTGATTGATAACCACTTCCGGTTCCTATCTCTAAAACTCTCATTTTTTTATTAATATCAAGTGTTTGGGTCATATGTGCCACAATTAAAGGCTGAGATATTGTTTGCCCACAATCAATTGGTAGCGCAACATTGAGATTTGATTTTTCTTTTAAATTAGTATCAATAAATAATGATCTATCAATATGCTCAATTATATTGAGAACCTTTATATCTGATATTCCTTGTTGTTTTAAATCAAGGAGTAGATCAAACTTTCCAAATCTTTTAATTTTTTTCATTTATTACCAATACTTGTTATCCCTTTCATATAGTTTTTTAAAATATCAGGTATTGAAATTGTACCATTTTCTTGTTGATAGTTTTCTATTATACTTATAAGAATTCTTCCAATTGCTATTGAAGAACCATTTAATGTATGGGGATAATAAATTTCTCCAGTACTGTGATTCTTTGCTCTCATTTTCATTCTTCTAGATTGAAAATCTTTACAGTTTGAACAACTTGAGACTTCTCTAAATTTTTTTTGTCCAGGCATCCAAACTTCTAAATCAATCGTGTAAGCAGAAGAAAAGCCGAGATCTCCAGAGCATAGTTCAACCAAACGATAAGGAATATTTAGTTTTTTTAAAATCATTTCAACACATTCAATCATTCTTTCCATTTCAGCCATTGATTTATTAGGTTCGACAATAGAGACTAACTCTACTTTTCCAAATTGATGCTCTCGCATCAGTCCTTTGGTATCTTTACCCGCAGCACCAGCCTCTGAACGAAAACAATTGGTAAAGGAAGTATAACGAAGTGGTAATGTAGTTGAGTCAATAACTTCTTGTCTATGAAAGTTTGTTAAAGGTACCTCAGCAGTAGGTATTAACCATAAATCATTAAAATTAGTTCTAAATAAATCCTCATCAAATTTAGGTAATTGTCCAGTGCCTGTTAAACAATCACTTTTCACCAACTCTGGAACTATACACTCTTCATATTGAAACTCTGTTACATTTATATCTATCATAAAGTTTACTAAAGCTCTATGTAAAGTCGCTAGACTTGATCTTAAAACGGAAAACCTGCTACCAGAGAGTTTTGATGCTTTGTTGTAATCTAACAGTTTATTTTTTTCTAAAATTTCTACATGATTTTTAATCTCAAACTCTGGTTTGTTTATCTCACCAACTTCTTTTATTGTAATATTATCAACCTCTGATTTACCAACTGGAACTTTGTCATCAACTAAATTAGGAATCTCAAGAAGAATTTGATTTAATTTAATTTTTTTTTCATCAGTTTTATTTTTTAATTCATCTAATTCATTTTTGATTTCTGCAACATCATTTCTTATCTTTTCTAATTCTTTTTGATTTAATTTTCGAGAAAACATTTTTGACAACGAATTCTTTTTTTCTTGTAACCCCTGAGTTTTTTTTAAATTATCTAAATATTCTTGATGTAAAAAAAGTATCTCTTTTGAGTGGGATGAAATATTCCTTTTTTTTAATATTTCATCAAAAAGTGAACTATTATCCCTTATAAATTTAATATCATGCATTTTTTACTTTCTTATTAAAAAAGAATTTGATGAACAATATTGAAAACTCATAAAAGATTATCAATGGAATAGCAATCCCAATCTGCGAAATTATATCAGGTGGTGTAAATAAGGCGGAGAATATTAGAATGCCAATAAGAAAGAATTTTCTATTTTTTTTGAGAAAATATACATTAAAAATCCCTAATTTTGTGAGAAAAATTATTATTATTGGAAATTCAAATGATAATCCACTGGCGAGAAGAAGGAACATTGTTAATTTCATATATTCTGAATATCTAGATTCTAATTGTATCGGTAAAGACCCATCTACAAAACTTTCGTAGGAAATAAAGAAAGACCATATCATTGGTATTAAAAAAAAGTACGCGAATAATATTCCCAGAAAGAAAAATATAATTGACATTATAGATACTAGCACAAAAACTTTCTTTTCTTTCTTATAGAGAGCTGGGGAAGTAAAAAGAATAATTTGTATAATAAAAATCGGCAAAGAAAATAAAAAAGCAACAAAAAATGATACTTTTAGGTTTGAAACAAAAACCTCAGGTAGACCAGTAAAAATCATTCTATTGTTATCTTGATTGTCTAAAAGCTCGTATAAAGGATGAGTAAGAGCCTCAATAACAAAACTAATATTAAGGAAGAAAAATAAAAAACACAGAAACATGAATAAAAAACTAAATAATAATCTGTTTCTCAATTCTCTTAGATACTCAAGATACTTCATTTATCATTTTTTATTTTTTTTTTTTATTCTTTTCTTAGATACTTTTGAATCAGTGGAAATTAAGTCAATTTCATCTATCTCATACTTTAAATTTAAAATATATCTATTAAATTTTCTGTAAAGGAGTCCTATATTTTTAGTTACTTTAGGGATTTCTTCTGGTTTTATAAGAAGAATTAAAAAAAAAAAAATTACTAAAAGCTCAAACAAACCAATATTGAACATTAATTTTTTTCATTATCATTTTTTTTTTCATCTTTTAAACCTTGTTTAAAAGATTTAATTCCCTTAGCCAGCTCTCCGGCAACCTTTGGTAACTTTCCTGCTCCAAAAACAATTAATACAATAACAAGTATTAAAATAATTTCCCAATGACCTAGTCCAAACATATAATAATCCTATCTAATGAGATATTACAAGATTATTGATTCTAATTCATCTACTTTCGGCAAATCTTTTATAGACTTTAAACCAAAATGCTTTAAAAATTCAACATCAGTAACCCAAGTGACAGGCCTACCAGGGGTTTCTCGTCTTCCTGCAGGTTTAATCCATTTAATCTCTAATAGAGAATCAAGGGTCCCTCTAAAGACTGGCTTTCCCCTTATCTTTTCAATTTCTGCTCTAGTTACTGGTTGATGATATGAAATTATAGCCAAAGTCTCCATAGCTGCATTTGATAAATTTTTTGTTTTCTTTGTTTGTATAGTTAGGAAATCCTGGAGACCATCAGAAGTTTTAAAATAAAACTTATTATCTGAGGAGTATAAAACTACACCTCTATCTTTGTAATCATCAATGAGTTCATTCAAAACTTTATCAAGATCAAAAATACCATATTGAGACAATATTTTATTAATATCATTTTTAGCTAAAGGCTCATCTGCTGAAAAAATTAAAGACTCAACAAGGTTTTTTAGATCTTTTTCATTCATTTTCTTTCCTTTATCATTATTTTTTCAAAATGACTTTCTTGATTTAAAAGTAATTTACCATTTGAAACCTCATTTAATGACGCAAGTAGTATCGATACAATAGCAGATTTTTTTTTTTTAGTACTTTTAAATACTCTAGGCAAAAAGTCAAAAAGCGAAAACCAGTTATCCTCTTTTATTTGGAAAATTTGGTTTAACCATTTAATACCATCTTCAACTGAGAACAAATTAGTTTCATCAGCAAGCATTTTTATTGTTTTCCCTCTGTTATTTATAATTAAATATTTTAGTATCAAATCTTGCAAACCAACTTTTGGAACAACCTTACTACTTATAATAAACTTATTTTTAATTTTAATAGTTAAAAAATCCTTGCCATTTTGAGGTAAAGCAAAAATTTTTTTTGATAACTCCTTTATAGCCGCATAGTGAATGAGTCTTTGGGTTAAATCTTCCTGAAGATTCTCTTCTTCTACTTGTTCATCCTCAGGTAACAAAAGCCTTGATTTTAATAAAGCTAGTAAAGATGCCATCACCAAATAATCTGCTGATAACTTAATTTGATTAATATTTTGGTCAATAAAATCCAAATATTGATTAGCTAACTCTAATATTGAAATTTTTTTAATATCAACTTTTTGTTTTTTGGAAAGTTCTAAAAGTAGATCTAAAGGCCCCTCATAACCACTTATATTCAGATTTAGTTGCATTGATTCTTTATAACATTATCAGAGGAGAGTATTTTTTTAATATTTAAAATATTTTGTTTTTGTAACTTTAAATTTAAAATATCATTAATGAAGTAATCATAATATTTTTTTTTAATTTTTTTAACGCAACCATAAAAGCTTTTAACTTCATCTAATTTTCCACTACAATGTAAAATTACATCACAACCGGCACTGTAAGATTTTTTTATGATTATATTTAAATTTTCACTTAAAGCTTTCATAGATATATCATCAGTTAATATTAATCCTTTAAAAAATAATTCCTTTCTAATTATCTTATTTATTTTTTTTGAATAAGTAGCAACCTCATTATCAATTTTTGGATAAACAATATGAGCAAGCATCATAAGGCTTTCAGTTTTTAACATTTCAAAAGGAATGAAATCATTTTTTCTCAAGATGTCTAAGCTAACATCTACTTCAGATGGCTCCAAATGAGTATCAACAAGAGATCTCCCATGTCCAGGAAAATGCTTCAACACAGGCAAAATTCCAGAATCTCTAAAACCCTTACAATATTGTTGGACTAAATCTCTAGCTATTGAAGGGATCGAACTAAATGAACGGTCTCCAATGATATCATTAGCGAAATTAAAATATAAATCACAAACTGGAGAAAAATTTATGTCGATGCCTACATTTTTTAGTTCATTAGCCAAAAGATAAGCATTTAAATATGATAGTTTTTTAGATTTTTCTTTATTTTTTTTATAAAGTTCGCCAAAAAACCTTTGTTCAGGAAATTTTGTAAAACTTGAATTTGTAAGCCTCTGAACTCTTCCACCTTCTTGGTCAATAAAAATAAATGGAGACTTATTTAATGTTAAATTTTTCAATTCACTAATTAAATTGGTTAGCTGTCTCTTATTATTGTAATTTCTGGAAAATAATATAAACCCTAAAGGATTTGTTTGTTTAAAAAAAATATTTTCTTTTTTAGAAATTGATTCACTATCAATTGAACAAATTATACCATCAGGAATTGACATTATGTATCCATAACTATCAAACATTGATATTTTTTATCTAAAATTTTCTTACATAATTTTTTGGCATCCTCTAGTGTCAATGTCATATCATTAATTACTCTAAAAAAAATGTCATTATTTTTAAGAACTATTTGTTTAACTTCAAACTTGATAAATTTTTCAGAAGAGAATTCTTTCTCTAGTTTTTTTGAAACCTCTAGACTCTTTTTTTTTTCTTTAAAGGATGCAACTTGAATTCTAAATTTTTTTTTTGAATTTTGGACCTTATTTGAATTGGCCTTTTGTATTTTTTCAAACTTATTCTCTAAATTAACCTTTTGCTTATCTTCTAATTCTTTTTCTATAATATCTTCAATTGATTTTTCTTTTTTTTCTAAAATTTCATAAACTGTATTTTCATTATTTAAGAAATTATTCTTTTCTTCTTTAATTAATTTTCCTGAATTTTCTAGTATAGGGACATCTTCTTCTGGCATGATTGATACATAGGAAGTAATAATTAAAAAAATAAGAAATAAGTAGCTAAGAGCTATTAAAGAGTATTTTATCTTTATGTCTTTCATTACATACTTTTTGGTGAGCTAATTTTTAAAAGTGATAGTCCTTTATTGAGTGTCATACTAACTACTTTTACCAGTATAAGCCTTGATTTTGTTAAGTCATTATTATCAGTTATTATTTTATTTTTATTATCTATGTTTCCTAGACCCCAATAATTATGAAAAGTTTTTGAAAGATCATATAAATAATTTGTAATTCTATGGGGTTCAAAATATTCAGCAGAATTTTTAATTACATTATAGAAATTACAAATATATTTAATGAGCATTTTTTCTTCATGTAAAATTAAATAATCTAATTTATACTCTCCTTTTTCAATTTCTTTAATTTCTTTTTTTGGTATCTCTAATATTGACATACACCTTGCATAGGCGTATTGAACATAAAAAACAGGATTATCTTTATTCTTAATTTTTAATGAGTCAAAGTCAAAGTCAATCGTTTTATCAGCATTTCTCGAAATCATCATAAACCTTAACGCGTCTACTCCCACTTCTTTTATGACTTCACGCATTGTTATATAATCACCTTTACGTTTTGACATTTTTAACTTTTCGCCTTTTTTAATCAAATTCACCAGAGAAGTAAGTTTAATATCAAAAATATAGTCGTGTTTGATAAGCTGTGATAGTGCACTTTTTAAGCGTTTTACATACCCAAAATGATCTACGCCCCATATATTAATTAAAATTTCAAATTTTCTTTTTATTTTATCTGTATGATACAGTAAATCAGACATAAAATAGGTTACCTCTCCACTTGGCTTCATTAATGCCCTGTCAGAATCATCTCCAAATTTTTTAGAACAAAAAAGAAGTTGTTCTTTTTGCTCCCAATCTTCACTAGATATGTTTTTTGGCTTTTCTTGAAAACCATAATAAGCTAATTTCAACTCTAATAATTTATTTTTAAGTTTTTTAATATTATCTGACGAAGAAATACTCTTCTCTGAAACAAAGTTATCGTGGTTTATATTAAGATCGACTAAATCTTTTTTAATATCACTTAAAATTATTTCTAAAATCTTTTCCTCTTTTTCTTTTAGTTCGCTTGATTTTTTTAATGCAAACTTATTGAATATTTTTTTTGCAATATTTTTTAAATATTCACCAGGATACAAATCATCAGGTAGTGGATTTTCTGAATCTTCCAGTAAATTTTCAACATGAAAAAGTATTGTTTTATTAAGTTTTTTTATTTGTTCACCAGCGTCATTTATGTAATATTCTTTTGTAATATTGTGGCCAACCTCTTGTAAAACTGAAGACATTGCATCACCCAAAACTGCTCCTCTAGCATGACCAATATGCATCAAACCTGTTGGGTTTGCAGATACAAACTCAATGCAGATAGATTTTGTTTTTAAATTATAATTATATGAACCATCAAGTTTAATGAATTGACTTAATTGATTTTGCCAAAACAAATTTGAAAAAAAAATATTAATAAAACCTGGCTTTATTACTTCAACTTTTAATACATACTTATCTTTCCTAAGTTCAATTGATATTAATTCTGCTAACTTTTCAGGCGAAATTTTAAAAAATTTAGAAAAAACCAAGGCTACATTGGATGACAAGTCACCAAAATTTTGCTTTTGCGATATTTCAACATTAAAAAAATGCTTTTCTAAAAAGTCACTTTCAAGATTCATTTTTTCAAGTAATTTTATTACTATTTCAAAAATCTCTTTCTTTAAATATTCCTGAAATAACATTAAAAACTATACAAATCAAAAAATTTACGGTGAGTATTTATTGCATAATTATCTGTCATCCCAGAAATATAATCACAAACATTTGTAAATTTTTGATTGTTATTTGTAAATCTATTCCAATTACTCGGCATTAAGCTTGGTTCTTCAATAAATAAATCGAATAGATCAGATATTATTTTTTTTGCTTTTATTGTCATAGTTCTTATTTTGGGATGTAGGTACATATTATTTTTTAAAAAAAGCTTTAATTTTTTTTCTTCTTCTATCATATCATCGCTTAAAGATACAATTTTAACTTTTTGACATTCAATATCATCCGAAAATTTAATTTTATACTTTTGGATATTTTCTTTAGTATTTTGTATCAAATCATTCATCATTATTTTTATTAAATTTCTTACTAATTCATATCTTATCCTTGAAGAATCATTTAATTTATTCTTCTTTATTCTTTTTAAAACAGATTTTACTAAGTCAATTTCGGAAAGCTCATCAATGGAAAAAAAACCTGCATGCAACCCATCGTCAATATCATTATTATTATATGCTATATCATCACAAATTGAGGAAAGTTGAGATTCAAAAGAACCATTTTTTGCCAAATTACCATTAAAAAATAAAATAAAATCTGAAATATACTCTGGAACTTTAAATTTAATAGGACCATTATGTTTTAAAATACCATCTAGCGTTTCAAAAGTAAGATTTAAACCATCAAAACCTGAATATTTTTTTTCAAGTTTGGTTAAGATTTTTAAAGCATGAAAATTGTGGTTAAATCCACCATTTTTTTTCATTTTAAGATTTAGTTCATCCTCACCAGCATGTCCAAAGGGTGTGTGACCAAGGTCATGTGCCAATGAAATAGACTCAACTAAATCATCATTAACTCTAAATACTTTTGCTATTGATCTAGCCAACTGAGAAACCTCAATACTATGAGACAGTCTTGTTCTAAAAAAATCTTCTTTATTATAAACAAATACTTGTGTTTTGTATTTTAATCTTCTAAACGCGGAACTATGAATTATCCTATCCCTATCTCTCATAAAACAAGTCCTGAAAGAGTCTTCCTTCTCAGAAAAAACTCTACCCTTAGATTTTTTATAATTTATTGAAAAATTTGAATATTCTTTCATAATATATTATGTAATTATTATTAACATAAATTTGTATTTTGTATAATGTTTGATGTATCTAAATCTGCCCTTAAACGAATCGTTGAAGTTTCGAAGAGAAAAAAAAAAAAGTTTTTTAGAATCTCTATTGACGGTGGCGGTTGTCAGGGCTTTTCTTATAAATTTGATTTTGATGATAAAATTAGTGAAAATGATAAAGTCTTAGATTACAGTGAAGTTAAAATTTTAATTGACTCAACATCACTTGGTTTTATAAATGATGCCAAACTAGATTTTGTTGAGGATATGATTGGATCTTATTTTAAAATATCAAACCCCAAAGCAACATCTACTTGTGGTTGTGGAATTTCATTTTCCGTTTAAAAAATGATCGTATGTTCTTGGAACATTAACTCTGTAAGAATGAGGGAAAACCTCTTATTAGAATTAATTAACTCATTGAACCCAGATGTTGTTTTTTTACAAGAAATCAAATGTCAAGACAATGAATTTCCATTACTTTACAAGGAAAAAAATTATAATCTAGTGATTAATGGTGAAAAAGGAAAATATGGAGTTGCAATTCTAATAAAGAAAAAAATTGAGTTTGAAGAAATTAATTTCGAGTCTGATATTTTTAAATTTGAAGCTAGAATTTGCGGGATAAGGGTTAAAAATAATTTAAATTTACATTTAATTAATATTTATGCACCTAACGGAAATCCAATAGAGTCTAAAGATAAGTTTTCTTATAAAATTAAATGGTATGGTGAACTACACAAAGTCATAAAAAAACTTATTAATTCTAAAACTAATTTGATTCTTGCTGGAGACTTTAATGTAATTGAACATCCGGATGATGTCCAAGACTTCGACAAATGGCAAAAAGACGCCTTAGGTCATATTTCATGTAGAAAAAAATTTAGAGAGATTCTATTTTCAGGTCTAACAAATATAGTTAGATTATTTTATAAACCAGGAGAAATTTATTCATTCTGGGATTATCAAAAAGCTAGTTGGGAAAGAAACTATGGCCTTTTAATTGATCATTTTTTACTTTCACCTAAGCTTTCATGTCTAGTAGAAAGTATTTTTTTTGAAAAAGAGTATAGAGGAAAACAAAAACCCTCAGACCACATTCCATTATGGATTAAACTATTAACATAATATTTAAATATCTGAATACGTTTTCTTTTCTTTTAAGGCTCCTGGGTGAGTAACCGCCCCATATCTTGCTGAGCCAACGCTTTGGGAAAATTTCCATAATGCTCCAGAAGCAAAATCGTTTTCCTTAACTTTAAGTTTTTTATTCCTTTTTTCTAATTCATTTTTATCAACATTCAAATTAATCAAGCCTTTGTCTGCATCAATTTCAATGATGTCACCGTCTTGAACTAATGCTATAGGCCCTCTCACTGCAGCTTCTGGGCTTATATGCCCAATACAAAGGCCCCTTGTTGCACCTGAGAATCTTCCATCTGTTATTAAAGCAACTTTATCACCCATTCCTTGACCATATATGGCAGCCGTAGTTGCTAACATCTCTCTCATTCCTGGACCACCTCTTGGTCCTTCATATCTAATAACAATTACATCACCCTCTGAATAATCACCCTTACTTACCGCTTCAAATGCATCTTCTTCACAATCAAAACATCTTGCTTGACCTTTAAATTTCAATGATTTCATTCCAGCAACTTTTACTATTGAACCGTCAGGAGCCAGGTTTCCACTCAAGCCAACAACACCTCCAGTATGGGAAATTGGGTTTTCCGTTGAATAGACTATTTCTTGAGATTGAAAATTAATTTCTACGTCTTTAAGATTTTCCTGTAAAGTTTTCCCCGTAACTGTAAGACAATCACCTTTTAAAAAACCTCCATCAAGAAGTGATTTCAAAATAATTGGCACTCCACCAATTTCGTAAAGATCTTTAGCCAAAAATTTACCTCCAGGCTTTAAGTCAACAATATACGGCGTTTCTTTAAAAATTTTTGCTACATCAAACATATCAAATTTAATACCTATTTCATTTGCCAATGCAGGTAAATGTAGAGCCGCGTTAGTGGAGCCACCACTACAAGCAACAACTCTAGCTGCATTAATTAATGAATCTCTTGTAACTATATCTCTGGGTTTTATTTGTTTCTTAATTAATTCCATCACACGGAAACCTGAATCAAACGCAAATTCATCTCTTGATTCGTATGGTGCTGGAGTTGATGATGACCCTGGTAATGCAAGCCCTATAGCTTCTGCAACACAAGCCATGGTGTTAGCGGTAAATTGTCCACCACATGAACCAGCTGATGGACAGGCGACTTTCTCAAGATCACAAAGTTCTTTTTCAGAAATTTTCTTAGCATCGTATTCTCCAACTGCTTCAAAAACATCCTGGACCGTAACTTCTTTATTTTTATATTTCCCAGGAAGTATTGATCCACCATACAAAAATACAGATGGAACATTCAATCTCAACATCGCCATCATTAATCCAGGAAGAGATTTGTCGCATCCTGCTATACCAACCAAACCATCATAACAATGACCACGAATAGCAACCTCAACAGAATCAGCAATTATTTCTCTAGAAACTAGTGAAGATTTCATTCCCTCATGTCCCATTGCTATACCATCAGTAACTGTTATAGTTGTAAATTCTCTTGGTGTTCCTTTATTTTTTTTTACACCATTCTTTGTGGCTTGCGCTTGTCTAGAAAGTGAGATATTACAAGGCGCAGATTCGTTCCAGCACGTGGCTACTCCAACAAAAGGCTGGCCTATTTCTTCTTCAGTAAGACCCATCGCATAATAATAAGATCTATGAGGTGAGCTTTTTGGTCCTTCACTTACATGTCTACTAGGTAATTTAGATTTATCTATCATTTATTTACAGTTATAAATTAGTTTTAAAAAAACACTTAAAAATTTTGTTTTATCATCAAAAAAGGCAAAATGTCCCGTATTATTTAAAATTAATCTTTCGGAACCAAAAATAGATTCTGAAAAATTTAAAAAAGACTTAGAGCCAAACATATATAATTTTCTTCTAAAAAAAATTCTGAAAAATTGAAGAAGAATAGTTTTTTTTGATAACAAAACGGTATCTTTAGATAAATCATAAAAAGCTTTTGATGAAGTTTTTTTTAAAGAGTTTGACCATAATCTGATTGTACTCTGGCCAGATCGTTCACAAATTCCAACAAGTTTGTTAAATTTATTATCAAATTCATTCATATTATAACTTATGGTTTTTTTTGTAATCGTACCAGTATCATATTCTGTAAGATTTCCTTCATAATTAAAAAATTTTTTAATTTTCTTTTTTTGCTTTATCTTTTTAGCAATTAGTATAGGGATTATACCTCCAACCGAATGTGAAAAAAAAACAAGGTTGCATAAATTTTTCCTTAATATAAGTAACACGATTGAATTTGCACAATTAATTAAAGAAAATTTACCATTAAATTTATCATTATTATGTCCTGGCAATTCTGCAATCAAAAGTTGATATTTTTTATCTAATTTTTTAATTAAAAAATCAAAATCATCACTCGAGTTACCCATTCCATAAAAAAAAAGAATAGTTTTAAAATTAGAAGAAATTCTTTTTTTATTTGAGACTAGAATTAAATCTTTAAATTTAATTTTATACATTTTTTAAAAATTCTAAATTCTTTTTTGCTTCAACTAATTTTTTTCTATTCTCTTCAACAACCTTAGTTGGCGCCTTATCGACAAAATTTCTATTATTAAGTTTCTTTTCAAAAAAAATAATCTCTTTTTTATAAAAATCAATTTTCTTCTTTATTTTTGATTCCTCTATTATCGTTTGACCATTTTCAGATACATTAAATTTAATTTTTGAGCTTATAGTAAACTTTGATTCATGGTCTAGCGTTCTGTATGTAATTTTATCAAAATTAAATAAAGATAAAAGTAAGATACTATTATCATCAATCCATGGAACTTTATTTTTTGAAAAGATTAATAGCGAAGATTTTGTCAGATTTTTTCCCGGAAAGTCAGTCCTTATATCTTTTACAAGTTTTATAAATTTATTAAAATTGATTATTTCTTTGGCAGATATTTTATTTTTACTAAAAAAGTTATCATCAAAACTCTCTGAAAAAAGACTATTATTTGCAAATTTGAGCTTTAAAGATATTTCCTCAGTCACAAATGGAATTATAGGATTAAGAAAATTCAAAATTACTTTAAATAATTGACTGAAATTACTAGAAATTTCTTTTTTATTTTTTTCATCTTTTAAATAAATTTTACAAAACTCAAGATAAAGGTCACAAAAATCATTCCATACAAAGTGGTATAATTCATTTAGTAGTAAGTTAAATTTATATTCACTCAAATTTTTTAAGATTTTTCTTTTGGTTTCATTCAATCTGAAAATTATCCAGTTGTTTATTGGAAGTTTATTATTTTTAAAATTATATTTTTTATCCAAACTAAAATCATTGAATTCATAAAATCTTGCAACATTCCAGATTTTCGTGATGAAATTTCTGCTGTTTTCAACAAGTTTATTAGACAACTTTATATCTCTTCCCTGAGTTGAGAGGTTAGCAAGGGTAAATCTTAAAGAATCTGAACCATAAATTTTAGCCATTTCAATAGGATCAATTACGTTACCCCTTGATTTTGACATTTTTTCACCCTTTTCGTCTTTAACAAGCGGATGAATATAGATGTTTTTGAATGGTATTTTTTTCATAAAAAATAATCCCATCATTATCATTCTTGCTACCCAGAAAAAAATTATATCAAATCCAGTAACCAGTACATCAGACGGATAATACTTAGATAATATTTTATTTTTTTGCGGCCAGTTAAGTGTTGAAAAAGGCCAAAGAGCTGAAGAAAACCATGTATCTAAAACATCAGATTCTTGGTGACTAATCTTACCTTTTATTCGTTTTTTCTTTAAAATATCTTTTGCATGATTTAAATCTTTAGCTGCAATTTTGTGACCATCATCTGTATACCAAATAGGAATACGGTGCCCCCACCAAATTTGTCTAGAGATACACCATGGCTCAATATTATTAATCCAATGTCTAAATGTATTCATCCATGATTCGGGATGAAATTTAATTTCTTTCTTTTTAATTGATTCTAAAACTTGATTACACAGTTTTTTTGAATCTAAAAACCATTGTTTTGTTAATAATGGTTCAATAACCTCACCAGTTCTCTCTCCAATAGGGACAAACATTTTATTATTTTCTATTTTAGTTAACTGTCCATTTTCTTTTAAAACTTTAATTATAGATTTCCTTGCCTCATATCTATCCATCCCGGTAAACATATTCGGAACGGAAGAATTTAAATTTGCTTGCTTATCAAAAATATTTATAAGATTTAAATTATGTTTTTTTGCAATTAAAAAATCGTTAAAGTCGTGTGCAGGAGTTATTTTAACTGCACCTGAACCTTTAGAAGGATCTGCATACTCATCCGCAATTATGTGAACGTATCTTTCTGTTAAAGGAATTATCGCTTTTTTTCCTATGTATGACTTTAACGCTCGGTTTTTTGGATGCACGGCAATAGCGACATCACCAAACATTGTTTCTGGTCTTGTAGTAGCAACCTCTATAAAATCATCAGTTTCTTTTATATAATATTTAAAAAACCATAAGCTTCCATCGACTTCTTTTTGATTAACTTCTAAATCTGAAATTGCAGTTTGTAGTTTTGGATCCCAGTTCACCAACCTTTCATCTTGATAAATATACCCATCATTAAAAAGTTGAATAAATGCTTCCTTAACGGCATTACTGCATTCTTCATCTAAAGTAAACTTACTTATGGACCAATCAATGGCGGTTCCAAGTTTTTGAAGCTGATCAACAATTTTATTACCGGACTTTTCTTTCCATTCCCATATTTGCTTTAGAAATTCTTCCCTACCCAGATCATTTTTATTTTTTTTTTTGTCGCTTATTAATTTTTTTTCAACAAGGATTTCTGTTGCAATACCTGCATGATCCGTCCCTGGTTGCCAAAGAACATTCATTCCTAGTTTTTTGTTAAATCTAATAAGAATGTCTTGAAGAGTAAAAGTTAGTGCATGACCCATATGCAAACTTCCAGTAACATTCGGCGGAGGCATAATTATTGTATAGGGTTTAGAATTATCAGAATCTTTAAATGAAAAGAGTTTTTCTTTTTCCCATTTAGCTAGAATTTTTTTTTCTATTTCTATAAAGTTTAATCTTTTATCCAACATATTTATTACTCAATTATGTCCAACCATTTACCTTTAACTGAGTTATAATTTTTTTCATCATCGAATAAAATAACATTCAAATTTAAATCCTTTGCATTAAGTTTGCCTAAATGAAAGAGAAGTTCATAGTATGATATAAAATAATCTTTGTAAGACATAACAAGACCTAGCGATGACTCCAACAATTCTTGTTCTCCATTCAAAACATCTAAGGTTGTTCTTTCACCAAGTTGAAGTTCTTGTTTTAGACCCTCAAGATAGATTTTGTTAGATTCAATCTGTTTTTTGAAAGCATTGATTTTAGAAAGTGAATAATCAATAGAAGACTTTGATGTAGTCAAGTTAGATTCTAAATTTTTACTTTCAAGTTTTAATAATTCAATTTCTGCTGTTGCTTGTTTTCGTATACCTCTGATTTCCGAGGATGCTAATCCTGAACGATAAATAGGAATATCAATTTTTGCAAATGCTGAGAGCACTTCCCTTTTACTATCAGTTCTGAAATAACCCTCATTAACTTTTGCCTCAGCTTCAAGTTTGACTGATGGAAGTTGTTTTCTTTTTAAAGACTGAATTTGTTTTTCATATGATTTAATTTTATACCTAAGGCCCCTAATTTTGGGGTTACTCTTTAAGGCACTTTTTTTTAATTTATCTATTTTCCAGTTTCTTTTTTTTAATGGTATTTCAATTTTTGGGTTATCAGGCTCTTTACCAAATACTGAAAGAAAATTTGCTTTCAATGAATTAAGATTATTCCTTGACTCTAATTTTTCAGATTCTGCGAGAGAAAGCCTCGCCTCAGCGATAGAAACATCAGTCATTGTAACCTCGCCTATTTCAAACTGCTCTTTTGTTAATTCTAATTGTCTTTTGAGAACCTCTACATTCTTATTTTTAAGAATTAAATTTGAACTTTCAGTAGCAAAGTCGGCATACAATCTTATTCCCTCTAGAAAAACCTCTTGCTCAATATTTCTTAAATAAAAACGTTGTGAAAAAATTTCATTTTTTGATATTTGAATTTCACTAAAACTACTGCCTCCATCAAATATGTTTTGTGAGATTACAACACCTTTATTAGTTTCTGTTCTTATACCATCTGAAGTAATGTTAAATCCTTTAGAGATTGTATCAATCTTACCTTTTTGATAATAACCTGATATTTCTGGTCTAAAATTAGAAAAAGCTCTAGGTAATAATTCATCCTTTGATTTCAGAATTTCCCTTTCATATTTAATTTTAGGGTTGTAATCGTAAAGACTTGCTAAAGACTCTGACAAATCAGAACCTATATAAACCTCATTAGAGAAAACAGTGGTTTTGAATATAAGTGCAACCAATAAAATAAAAAATATTTTCATGTTCATAATCTCAGATTATGAAATCTTTAAGTACATTAACGTTTGTATTAAAAAACTTTTCTATTGAAATTCCAGATTCAACCTTTAAACCTCTAATAAATTCACCAACATAATTATCTTCTTTATTTTTAATTACAGTAAAAATTTCTCCATCCTCTTTAAGTTGTTTAAGTAAATGGTCAGGAACCTTTTCAACAGAGCCTTCTATAAAAATCTTATCGAATGGTGCACTTTTTTCTAAACCTGTTGACAAATCCTTTTTATAAAAAACAGAACAATTTAATATGTTCAAATTATTTATATTTTGAACAGCAACTTGTGTTAAATTTTTATCATTATCTACCCCAAAAACATAATTAACTAATCTTGAAACTATTGCTAAGGTGTATCCAGTTAAGCATCCAATAACTAATATTGTATTATCTTTTTGAAAATTACATTTATCTAGCATTTTTGCTATTACAAATGTTCTAATAATGTTTCTTTCATGGCTTACGAGAATGTCTCTGTCAGTGTAAACAAGATCCATATCTTTTGTAGGAACAAAAAGTTCTTTTTTTATTTCTAAAAGAGCATCAATTAGATCTTTGTTTTTAACGTTATTTGGAAGGACCTGGTTTTTAACCATATTAGACCTTGCAATTTCAAAAAATTTTTCGTGCATTTTTTATTATAGTGTATTAAGTATTGGTTTAATATATTTAGTATTAACAGTTATTACAATAGATTAAACAATAATGGTGCGGTGGCGGAGAGGCTACGCACCGGCCTGCAAAGCCGAGTACACCGGTTCGAATCCGGTCCGCACCTCCAAAAATAAATGTTTTTACAATTTAATTTTTTTAACTATTATAGGATTTATTCCGGCGTAGCTCAGTTGGTAGAGCAAGCGACTGTTAATCGCTGGGTCACAGGTTCGAGTCCTGTCGCCGGAGCCAAAAGTTATGAAAATTTTTATAAGCGGTATAGCTGGATTTCTTGGAAGTCACTTAGCAGATCAATTTATTAATGATGGCCATCAAGTTGTAGGATGTGATAGCTTAATTGGTGGTGAACTAGATAATGTTCCTGAAAAGGCAGAATTTTATCAGTACGATTGCTGCTTTAGAAACTCAATGCTTAAAATAACTAGAGGATGTGATGTAGTCTATCATGCTGCTGCCACTGCTTATGAGGGACTGTCAGTATTTTCGCCACATTTAATTACCCAGAATATTGTTACAGGTTCAGTCTCTCTTTTTAGTGCTGCAATTGAGAATAAAGTAAAAAGAATAATTTTTTGTTCATCTATGGCACGTTATGGTACTAATAAAACACCCTTTCTTGAAAGTTACACACCTGTTCCTCAGGACCCTTATGGGATTGCAAAAGTTGCAGCTGAAAAAATTTTAACTAATCTATGTAATGTTCATGGTGTGGAATTTGTAATAGCTGTTCCTCATAATATTATAGGACCAAGGCAAAAGTATGATGACCCATACAGAAATGTAGCATCAATTATGATTAACCTCATGTTACAGAATCGTCAGCCTATTATTTATGGAGATGGACAACAAAAAAGATGTTTTTCTTATATTGACGATGATCTCTATTGTCTTAAAAAAATGGCTACAAGCAAGAATGTTCTTGGAGAAATTATCAATATTGGTCCTGACGAAGAGTTCATAACCATAAACGAACTAGCTGAAAAAATTTCTAATCAACTGAAATTTAATCTTAATCCACATTATGTAAAAGGTAGACCACAAGAAGTTCTTGAGGCAACTTGTTCGGCGGATAAAGCAAGAAAACTTTTAAACTACAAAACAAAAACCACTTTAGATAAAGGTCTATCTCAAATGATACAATATATTAAAAACAAAGGTACAAAAAAATTCAGGTATCATTTAGATTTAGAAATCGTTAACACTCTTACACCAAAAACGTGGAAAGATAAACTTTTTTAAAATGGTAAAAGTAAGTTTCGTCTGTCCTGTTTTTAACAAACAAAAATATTTA
>CACAXP010000008.1 GCA_902536485.1 uncultured Alphaproteobacteria bacterium
AAAATTATGGTTATTAAAAAAATGGCTATAAAAAAAGCTTTTGTTAAAAAAATTTTTGCCTCAATCTGATCTTCCTCTTGACCAGTGAATATAACTTTAGATGATAAATTTTCTTTTATTAACCATTGCCTTAACTCATTAACTTTATTGCTAGGTAATTCTCCCTCTATGACGTCAAATTTAATAGTTTTGGACCTTTGTAAATTGTATCTTGAGATATTACCAACTTTTTTTTTTGCATTTCTTTTTATAAATGAACTTAATGAAACTGGTCCATTTTTTCCTTCTATGAAAATTTTGTCCAATTCGTCAAGCGTTCTAAAGGCTTTATCAAATCTAATTACTATATCTACCTCTTCATTGCTATCAGTTGGCATAAAATCTGTTACTTTTAAACCATGCGTCAACATTTGTACCGAATTGCTTATCATTTCTATTTCCACACCTTGTTTTTCTGCTTTTACCCTATCAATAGATAACTCCCACTCTACTCCAGGAATATTTAGGTCTGTATCTATATTTTGAACCCAAGACTTTTTTTTTAAAAATGCATAAAGAATAGAAGTATCAATAAGAAGTTTTTCAGCGTTATTATTAACTATTTCTATTTCAACATCTTTATCTTTTGGCGGTCCATCCTGTTTTTCAATAAACTCTATGTAGATTCCGGAGAATTTTTTTGTTGATTCCTTTAGTTCGTTAATGACATATTTTGCTTGAGGTCTTTTTTTCCAATCTATTAATTCAATTTTAATTGATCCAATAACATCTTCTGATTCATTTCTTTTGTCTCCTTTTACAATCCCACTTCTCGAATAAATATTTTTTATGGATGAATTTCTTAAAACTTCTCTCTCTATTTTTTTGACAATATTATCCTTTTCTAGGGCAGAGAAATTTCCTCTTGCGTGGATTACAATTTCAGCATAATCTGGCTCAATTGGAGGAAAAAATTCAAAACCTTTCCCCAATTTTAAATATATTGTTTGGATAAAAATTAGGACTGCAATCGTAAGAAAAATTAATTTTTTTGGATTTTCTAGTGTATAATCCATGAAATTTAGATACCTACCTTGAATACCTCTTATTTTTGATAGATCACCGTTTTCAAGTAGATTAAGGTTTTTCATTTTTTTTTGTGAGACTTCTTTATCATTTCCAATTATTTTTCCAACAACTGGAATAAAAATTAAAGCCATCGTTAATGAAGATGTTAAAACTGCAAGTAAAGTTACAGGAAGGAAAAACATGAATTCACCAGCTATTCCTGGCCAAAATACTAATGGAAAAAACGCTGCTAATGTTGTTGATGTTGATGCAATTACGGGTATAGACATTTGCCGTGCAGATAAAATGAAAACCTCTTTTTTACTAAGACCTTCGTTGGACCTTCTGTTTGCGTATTCAACAACAATAATAGCTCCATCAATCAAAATACCAACCGATAGAATTAACGCAAATAATACTACTACGTTAATGGTAACATTAAAAAATGATAAAATAATCATCGACATTAAAAAAGAAAACGGGATAGAAAGACTTACAAGAAAAGATGATTTTTTTCCCATAAAAGAATAAATAACTAAAAAAACAATTAATGTTGCAAGTATCACATTATTTTCTAAATCATTAACCATTGATACAATTTTTTCTGATTCATCCTGAAAAAAGTCTAAGCGAATAAAGTCTGGAACAGATTTATTTTGAACAACAAGGTTTTTTATTTTTTCTATTACATTAATAATATTTTCCCCAGTTCTTTTTGATACCTCAAGAATTATAGCTGACTCACCGTTGTTTCTTGCATATCCTACTTTTTCTCGAAATGTATCTCTAACTTCAGCAACATCGCCTAGTGTAATAACTGAATCAGAACTGGCCTTTATTGGTATGTTTAACAAGTCCTTTCTACTTTCAATTAGACTTGGTACTTGAACGTTAAAACTTCCTTTTTCGTTGCTTAAAGTTCCAGCAGCTACCATAAAGTTGCTTTTTGCAATTGATGAAATTACATCTTTATTTGTCAATCCATAGGTTTCAACAATTCTTGGGTTAACAATTATCTCAATAATTCTTTCATTTTCACCTAAAGCTTTGACCTCTAAAACTTCGGATATAGTTTCAATATCCTCCTTCAACTTTTTTGCAATAATATCCAGTGTCCGTAAATCTACCTCTCCTGAAATTGCAATAGCAAGAACAGGAAACCTAGATAAATTTACTTCAAGAATTCGTGGTTCCTCTGAATCACTTGGAAGTTTATTTTTTATCATGTCAACTTTTTCCCTGGTATCAGAAATTGCTTTTTCAGAGTCAAACCCAGCGTCAAATTCTAAAACAACATTTCCCCCTCCTTGGTAGGCGGTAGAATTTATTTTCTTTAAACCCTCAATATTTTTTAATTCCTTTTCAACTGGCTTGATAAGAAGTCTTTCAGAATCCTCAGGAGAGATCCCTTTGTGAGCTAAAGAAATATATATGACTGGCAAACTTATATCTGGATCTGATTCTTTTGGTAGGGTGTTATATTGATAAAATCCAAACACAATAAAAAAAAATAATATTGTTAAAATCAACTTGGAAGATTTTAAAAATTTATTGAACATTTTCTTCAAATTTAAAACTTATTAAATCACCATCAACAACATACTCATTTCCTTGAGTTATAATTAAGATATCGTCAGCAATAAGTTTTTTTAATTTTATCCAATAACCGTTACCAACATCACTTAAAACTTCAATTGGTAAAAAAGATACTTTATTATTGAGAATCACTTTAATTCCTAAAATTCCCTGATTATCAAGACTAATTAAAGATGAAGGTATAAAATATGCACTGTCACTTTTTTCACCTATTTGAATTTCTGATGATAAGCCACTTATTATATTATTGTTTTGATTTGAAAGTTCAATTTGCACTTTGAAGTTTCTTGTCAGCTTATCTGAGGTTCGAGAGACATAGTTAACTTTTCCTTCATAAAAGTTATCTGAAATTTTTATTGATGCGGTTTGTCCTTTTTTTATTTTATCAATTTCCTTTTCTGTAATATTTATTGTTATGAAAATCGGATCTAAATCAACGACCTTGGCAATTGGATCACCTTTTTTTAAATAATCACCAAGCTCTACATAACTATCTTCAACAATACTATCAAAAGGGATATATATTTTTGTGTTATTAAGATTAACTTGACTTTTTTCATATAGTGCCAGAGCTTTTTCGAAATTAGTTCTGGATTCACTAAGCTTAACCTCAGATCTGAATCCTTTATTAAATAAATTTTCAGCAACCTCATATTCCTTTTTTCTTTGATTTAATAAGGCTTCCATTTCTTTAAGTTTAGCTATTTTGTCTTCTGGGTCTATTAGTATTAGTTGGGATCCAGCTTTGTAGCCCTTACCTTTTTCAAAAAATTTACTACTTATCTTCCCTTCAACCTGTGATTTTAAAATTACTATTCTAGAAGCCTCTGTAAATCCACTAAATTTAAGTTTTTTTTCAAATTTTTTTTTTATAAATTTTTTTACTACAACTTCTTTTTTGGTTTCTTTAATAATTAATTCATCATTTAAATTATCGTCTTTTAAGAATAAAAGTACCGAACTTAGTAAAAGCAAAAAACTTATTATCAATATTTTCATTTAGTATATGAAGGTTACTTTGTTGATTAAATATATTATAGTTAATAATATAGAAATAAATTTTTTAAAGTCTTGCTGTATTGAAAAAAAACAAGAAAATAGCTGCAATTGATATTGGGAGTCATAACTGCAGATTGTTGGTTGTTGAAAAAAGTGCTGGTAAAAAAAAGGTTATTTTTAATCACTCCAAACCGACTAATTTAATCAAGAATCTCTCATTTAATAATGAATTCAATAGTGAAAATATATCTAAAACGCTAAACTGTTTAATTTTTTTTAAAAAAAAAATTGATGAATTCAACATTTTGAATTATCGATGTGTTGCAACTGAAGCCTGCAGAATTGTAATAAACCCTGAATTTTTTTTAACAAAAGTCAAGGAAACATCTGGTCTTAATGTAGATATTATTTCATCAGAGGAGGAGGCAAGACTTTGTCTAAAAAGTTGTAAAACACATCTAAAAAAAATTAAACAATATGGTGTTCTATTTGATATTGGAGGTGGAAGTACTGAAATTACGTTTTTCGAACCTGATTCAAATCATTTAAAAACAACCTCAATTTCATATGGTGTAATTAATTTTAAAGAAAAAGTTCAGATTTATGGAGAAGATTTAGTAAGAAAAAAAATTATTACCCATTTTTCTCAATTTTATAATGAAAACAAAAGTCTTTCTGAAAAGTTTGTATCAATTGGCTCTTGTAGTACAATGACAACTTTATGTTCTGTTTTTCAACATCTTCCTTTTTATAATCCTACAAAGATTGAAGGTTTTGAGATGTCGCGCGAACAAGTAATTAATACAATAACTTATATTAATAAATTGAGTATAGGTGATTTGAAAAAACATCCCTGTATTAAGGAAAAGTATAAATTACTTAAAAGTGGTATTGAAATTTTACTTTTCATAATAAAAGTTTTCCCAATAAAAAAAATTATAACAACTCACAAAGGGTTAAGAGATGCAATAATTGATGAGTTATGAAATTTAAATTATTAAAAAAACATAAAAAAGATAGCACTAAATGGCTTAGTAGGCATATAAATGACGAATTTGTTTTGAAATCGAAAAAAGAAGGATTTCGCTCAAGGTCTTCATACAAATTAATTCAAATAAATCAAAAATTTAACTTTTTAAATTCTAGTAAAAATATCTTAGACTTAGGATGTGCTCCAGGAGGTTGGTTGCAAGTTTCGAAAAAATTTACTCCAACTAATTCAAAAATTCTTGGTGTCGATAAACTTAATATTGAGCCTATCCCAGGCGTTTATTTTTACAAAGGAGATATTTTTGAGGATGAGATTTTAAATTATATTTCATCGTTTTTTAAAAAAAAAATAGATTTAATAATTAGCGATATGTCGCCAAACTCAACTGGAAATAAGAAAGTTGATCATTTAAGAATATTATCATTAGTTGAAAGGGTCGTCGATATTTCAAATCTATTCCTCAAGAATGATGGTTTTATCGTAATAAAAATTTTTCAAGGTGGCATGTACGGCGATTTAATGACTAGTTTAAAAGAATCACTCAAAAATATTAAAAATTTTAAACCCAAAGCTTCAAGAAAAGAATCATCTGAAATGTATTTGATAGCTCAAAAAAAATAATTTGAAATAAGTAGTTCCAAATTATTATTGATTAGTTTAAATTATTTTATGAAATATTTAAAAGAAGCTCTTACTTTTGATGATGTATTAATTGTTCCTTCTAAATCTTCCATTAAACCGTCAGATGCAGATTTATCTTCAAACCTGACAAAGTCTATTAAATTAAAAATTCCTCTTATTTCTGCAGCAATGGACACTGTAACAGAATCTTCTTTGGCCATTAAAATGGCTCAAATGGGTGGACTTGGAATAATTCATAAAAACTTTGATATAGAAAAACAATCAGAGGAAGTAAATATTGTAAAAAGGTTTGAATCAGGAATGGTAATCAATCCTTACACTATAAATCCTGAGAGTATTCTTTCTGAAGCATTAAAAATAAAGGAAAAATATAATATTTCTGGCATCCCAGTTGTTGAAAACGGAAGCCAAAAGCTTGTAGGTATAATTACTAATAGGGATATACGATTTGCAAAAAATTTAAATCAAAAAGTCGAATCCTTAATGACAAAAAAAAACCTTGTGACTGTTCAACAAAATATATCAATGGCTCAGGCTAAGAAATTACTTCATCAACATAGAATTGAAAAACTATTAGTCGTGGACAAAAATTATAAATGTATTGGATTGATTACAGTAAAAGATATTGAAAAGGCTCAGAAATTTCCTGATGCTTCAAAAGATAAAATGGGAAGATTACTCGTTGGTGCTGCTGTTGGTGTTGGGAATGAACAAGGGTTAGAAAGAGTCAAGTGCTTGGTTAAAGCTGGAGTTGACGTTGTAGTAATCGATACAGCTCATGGCCATACAAAAAACGTTATTGATACTTTGAAAAAACTAAAAAAAAACCATCCTAATCTTCCAGTTATTGTTGGAAATGTTGCTACTTCTGAGGCAGCTAGTGATTTAATAAAAGAGGGTGCAGATTCAATTAAAGTTGGTATAGGTCCAGGCTCTATATGTACTACCAGAATAATTGCTGGCATTGGAGTTCCTCAGCTTCATGCAATATCTGAAACTTTTAAAATTGCAAAAAAAAATAAAATACCAATTATCTCTGATGGAGGTATAAAATTTTCTGGAGATATCGCTAAAGCTATTGCTTTTGGCGCAGATGTTGTGATGATAGGTTCCTTATTTGCAGGGACTGATGAATCACCAGGTGAAATATTTCTGTCTAATGGAAGGACATATAAGTCTTACAGAGGTATGGGTTCGTTGTCAGCAATGGGAAGAGGATCGGCCGATAGGTATTTTCAAGAGGAAGTTACTAACAGTGAGAAGTTTGTCCCAGAGGGTGTAGAGGGAAGGGTTCCTTACAGAGGCCCAGTTGAAAAAGTTATTGAGCAACTAACAGGTGGGGTGCGTGCCTCTATGGGATATACAGGTAACAAAAATATCAAAGATTTCAAAAAAAACACAAAGCTTGTTAGAATTACATCTGCAGGGCTTAATGAAAGTCATGTACATGGAATATCTATTACTCGAGAATCACCTAACTATCAAACTAATAAATGAATGAAAATATAATTATTGTAGACTTTGGTTCGCAAGTTACAAAACTTATTGCACGAAGAGTTAGAGATTTTGGAGTTTTTAGTCAGATAATTCCTTTTCAGAAATTAACAGAAAAAAGTTTTAAAAATATTTCGGTAAAGGGGCTCATTTTCTCTGGTGGACCAAGCTCGGTAGGTAATGAAAATGCACCTGAAATTAAAAAATTTGTATATAAACTTAATATTCCAATTTTAGGGGTTTGTTATGGACTACAATTAATTTGTAGAGACTTTGGGGGCAAAGTTAAATTGTCAAAAGAAAGAGAGTTTGGAAAAACTAAAATACAAATTTTAAAAAACTCCCCATTACTAAGAAATGTCTACAATAATAAAAATCAATATAGAGTATGGATGAGTCACAGTGATAAAGTTATTAAAATGCCAGAGGGATTTGAGGTTTTAGCAAGTAGTACAAATTGTAGTTCAGTAATTATTCAAAATTTAAAAAATAAAATTTTTGGTGTCCAGTTTCACCCCGAAGTTGTGCATACACAAAATGGAGATAAACTTCTCAAGAACTTTATATTAGATATCTGTGGGTGTAAACAAAATTGGAGTATGAATAAATTTAAGAATAAAATGATTGAATCAATAAAAAATAAAGTTGGTTCAGATAGAGTCCTATGTGCATTATCAGGTGGTGTTGACTCAACTGTCACTGCTGTTCTTGTACATAAAGCTATTAAAAATCAACTTCGATGTGTTTTCGTCGATACTGGTTTGATGAGAAAAAATGAAGTTGAGATAATAAAAAATTTATTTATAAAAAATTATAATATTTCTTTAGATGTAGTAGATGCATCAAAGATTTTTTTAGATAAACTAAAAGGTATCACAGACCCTGAAAAAAAAAGAAAAATTATAGGAAAGCAATTTATTAAGGTTTTTGAGAGATACTCTAATAAAAAAAAAAATATTAAGTTTCTTGCACAAGGAACTCTATATCCAGACATAATTGAGTCTTTATCACTAGTGGGGGATTCAAAGGTAACTATTAAATCACATCATAATGTAGGAGGGCTTCCAAAGAAAATTAAGTTTAAGTTACTTGAGCCTTTGAAAGAACTTTTTAAGGACGAGGTTAGAAAACTAGGTAAAGAGTTAGCAATATCAAAAGAGTTTGTAAATAGGCATCCATTCCCAGGACCTGGCTTAGGTATTCGAATTTTAGGAGAAATAAGCAAAAAGAAAATAAAGATATTACAAGAGGCTGACTATATTTATTTAAATTTGATAAAAAAGCATGGTCTTTATGATAAGATTTGGCAAGCATTTTGTGTTTTACTTCCGACTAAAACAGTAGGTGTATGGTGTGAAAGTGAAAACTCTCAATCTGGTTTAAAATATTTTGAATCAGGTGATGCTTGCATCGAAAGCGCATTTCTGTTTAACAAGTATTTTAGAAATGAAGATTTGTTCTAACGAAATTATTAACAAAGTTAAGGGTATAAATAGAGTTTGTTACGACTTAACCTCAAAACCACCAGGGACAATTGAATTTGAATAATATTAAGAAGCTTCAAAAAATTATTAATTGTCAAGTCTGCAACGGAAAACTTAAAAAAATTAACCCTTATTCATTTGTCTGTAAAGATTGCAACTATTATTCCTCAAATCTAAAACCATCAGTTGGTCAGGACGTTAAGGGAATAGAAAGTTTAAGAAGAAAAAATTTCAAACAAATAATTAAACAATTATTAAAATATAAAATAGCTCCCAAGATTTTAGAAATTGGTTCTGGTGATGGTTATTTTATAGATGAATGTAATATTGCTAATATACAAATAACTGGCTCAGAAGCATCTTTAGAAAGTTTAAAAAAGTTAAAATTAATTTACGGAGAAAAAATTATAAAAGTCCACTTACCTAAACCAATTCAAACAGAACAGATATTTGATATTGTAATTTTTAATGACGTTTTTGAACATTTAGAAAAAATTAACAATGTAATTAAAGAAGTTAGTCTAGTTCTCAGAGATGATGGCTTAGTAATATTAAATCTCCCTACATCAAATGGAATAATATTTAAGATTTCAAAGTTTTTGTTGAGTCTTAAAATAAATAAGTTTTATGATAGGCTTTGGCAAAAAAATAGTTGTTCTCCGCATTTAAGTTATTTTAATAAATTAAATCTTACTAAATTATTTTCAAGAAATGGATTTATTTTGCTGGAATCAGGAAATCTGAAAACACTTGAATTAAATAATTTTGATAGATTTCGTAATTTATATAAAAGAAAGTTATCGTCATTTGTTTTAACATTTTTTACCTCAATATTCTTTTTTTTACAATTTTTCTTGCCAAAAGATATTATGTATTTGATTTTTAAAAAAAGTAAAACTATTCCTAAGTGACCTGAATACTGTAGATTTATTTTTCTATTGAATTAAATTTTTTTAGATTTTTTATATTACTAAGAAAGTTTTTGTAGTGTTTATATAAATCTTCACTCTTGAAAGAAGCTTTTTTTACATGATTGTATTTTCCTTTAATTCTTAACTCTATTAATGATAGACTTTCGTTAGAAAAATCTTCATTTCTAAAATACTTGTTAAACAGAAATGCGCTTTCGATGCAAGCATCACCTGATTCAAAATATTTTAAACCAGATTGAGAGTTTTCACTTTCACACCATACACATACTGTTTCGTTTAAAAATCCTATCTTTTTTTTTTTTTTTGCAAGATTTAAAAATAGATCATAATCATGAGCTTTGAAGGATTTTCCAAAATTATAATTAAGAATTTCATAATATTTTTTATTATAGAATTTTTTGATTTTATTATAATTAATGATTGCCCCAAAGGATGGAATGTACATATCAAAGATTAACAAATCTAATAATTCATTTCTGTTATCAATATAAGTTTTATTTTTGTATCCTGGATGTACGTATTTGTGAATTCCGTTATTTTTTTTAATACTCATTTTTCCGTATCCGAGATCGAGGCCGTTTTTAATCGTAAATTCAAATAGTTTTTCAATTGCTTTGGGTATAAAAAAGTCGTCAGAGTTAAGCATTATAACATGACTATTTTTTATTTTTTCAAGTCCTTTTAAAAAAGTAAGACCAGAACCTTGGTTAACTGAATTTCTATAATATTTAATTTTTTTACAATTGACTTTAATATCCATAATTATCGATTTTGTATTATCACTTGAACAGTCATCAACAATAATTATTTCGTTTGCATATTTAATCTGATTTGCTGAGGCAATGGCTAAAGTAATATTTTTAGCATCATTATATGAAGGAATTACAACGGATAACATTATCAAAAGCTTCTAAATTTATTTATTTATAAGCATTTTATGTGCCAAAATAAATTAAAGATGAATCCCAACTGTTTAAGGATTATTTGTAAAAACTTTCTTCTTTATAAATATTTTAGTCGCAATAAGGCTTAAAATGAAAAAATAACTTCCTTGCCACCATCCTAACCAAAAAGAAAAATTTACAAGAGAAGAACCCCAGAAGTAACCGTTAAAAAAAATAAGAAAAAATTTTTCTCTATCATTTGCATTTTTAAAAATTTGATAATTTATAAATAATATAAAAAGTATAAAGGAAAAAGTTCCTAAGATTCCAATTTCTAGAAGTATTTCGATGAAAAAGTTATGAGGATGACTAGGAATAAATGACATATCACCAGTCGTTTCATGTCCAATAATTCTTTGACTTTCATTTATAAAGTTTGATGTATCGGGTCCATAACCTAACAAAGGATTACTTTTAAATTTATTTAAACTAAACCCCCAAATAAACTGGCGATGAGTATCAATCAATTTGGTTGGAATTTTAAATTCAAAATTATTGATAGATTGAGGACTAAATTCAGCAGGTAAATTATTTACATTTTTAAATAAGATTAACGTAAAGATCGTAGCAAGTGAAAAAATAATTGTTTTTTTTAAAAACCTAATTTTATTAGTTAAAGTAATTATTATATAAAAAAATAAACCACTTAAAATCCCTAAAATGGGAGCATTAGAATTACTTAAGATTAGTGAAGGAATGAGAAAAAGTATTGGAGTATAAAGGTACCGTTTATTCTGAAAAAGAGTTAAAATTAAAACAAGGATTGTTATTATATTTAATACTCCCTTAAACCTCAAAATGTTAGTGAAAATTTTGTAAGTTTCGTAATTAACAAGGTTGTACAAAAAAATTATTATTACGTTAAAGACAGTTGAAATTACAAAAATTTTAATAATTTTTTGAAAAACTTCCGGTTTTTTTTGCAAATAAAAAAAAAGATTTAATCCTAAAAGTATAAATAAGATTAAATAAATTTGAACACTTAATGATCTTACAAATTCGATTGAATTAATTGTTGAAAAAGTCAAAATTATAAAAAATAGAAAAAAAATATAATTAATTTTGGTATTTGAAAAGTGAAAGTAGATTTTATTTGGACGGCTTAACCCCAGCATTAATAAAATTCCTAATAATAAGGATATACCAAAGTAAATTTTATTTAGTAATAAGAAAGAATAGCTGAATCCAATTAAAATATATGAAAATTTTAGAGCTACATTCATTTAAAATATTTTTTTTGTAATTATCATAACAACTATCCAGCCAATAAGAATAGAAATAATAACAAAAATTAAAAGGTTAAAAAAAAATCTTAAATTTTCTAAAAATGATGTTTTATCAAATTTGTTCAGTAAAAATTGTATAAATGATATAAGTTTTTTAAAAACTAATAAAAGTACAGAACCCACAAGGAAGTAAAACAAAAACTTTATTATTGCGGTGTAAAAGCTTAGCTGATCTAAGAAAGAGGTCAGATAATCGAGCACTATTTTTTAAGTTTAAGTTGTCCCTCACATGCAGAGCATATTTTGTAATCAATTCTATTTTTTGGGTATATTGAATTTAATTCATCAGCAAAAACCCAAAAGACTGAGCCACATTTCTGACACTCAATCCAAATTTTTTCCATTAACTACTTTGTTTTAAGTTTGCTTAAAACTTTTGAGAAAACGTTTTGAAGGTCTTCCTTCTTGACCTTTGTTGGATCAATTTTCACAGGTTTTTTTTTTGCCATTCTAACATCCCCCTTTAATAATGTATATTAAGGATGTAAGATAACAAGAATTTTAGTTAAATGAAACAATTTATTGAAAAAATTACATTTAAAACGAAAAAATCTGAAATATTAAATATAACAAGGACAATTGAGGATACTGTTAAAAAAAGTGATATTAATGATGGTTTGCTAAATCTTTCAATTCTTCACACTAGTTGTTCTTTATTGATTCAGGAAAATGCAGATTCTGCAGTAATGGATGATATTAAAAATTTTCTTAAAAGAATTGCTCCTGAAGATAATTATTTGCATGATACGGAAGGTCCGGACGATATGCCAGCTCACTTAAAAAGTTTGTTAACACAATCAAACCTAACAATGAGTATTAAAAATAAACAGATACTACTTGGGACATGGCAAGGAATCTTTCTTCTTGAACATAGATATCAACATAAAAATAGAGAACTATTTTTTCATTTATTAGGAGAATAATATGGTATTACTATCTTCGCCCCTGTGTAATTTTGGAGAAAAAATGCCAAATTTTAAACTCAAAAATATTGATGATACTTTTATTGACCAAGATATGGTCAAAGGAGAAAATGGCACATTAGTATTCTTCATTTGTAACCATTGTCCTTATGTTAAAGCTATAACAAAAAAACTGGTTTATACTGTCGATGAAATTACTAAATATGGAATAAAGTCTTTGGGTATAATGCCTAACGATATAATAAAATACCCAGAGGATAATTTCGAAAATATGCAAAAATTTTTTAATAAAAACGAACTTAATTTTCCTTATTTAATAGATCAAGATCAAAGTGTTACAAAAAAGTTTGGTGCGGTATGTACGCCTGATTTCTTTGGTTATAACTCTAAAAATGAATTACAATATAGAGGTAGAATTGCTGAAATGAATAATTTAGATTTTGTTAATAATAAAAATGATTTACTTGACGCAATGATTGAAATATCAAAAACACAAAATGGTCCTAAAAATCAATTTGCTAGCGCTGGTTGTTCTATTAAATGGAAATAAGTTACGAAATGATTTTAAGAACCAGTTTTTTGCAATTGTCCGCTGTATAATCAGATTTTTCATAGTAAGAACTTAATCTTTTTTCATAAGATTTAATGTAGCCTGTTTTCATACCGACTTTTTTTGCTCCATTTATATCCCAACCGTGAGCAGCAACCATAATGATTTGATTTGGATTATAATTTAATTGGCCACTTACAAAAAGATATGGCTCTGGGTTTGGTTTCCAAATTTTAATATCCTCAATTGAAAATTGATAATTTACTAGTTCTATTAATTTATTTTTTTTTAATAAGTTAATACTGTTTTTTTTTAGGTCCGTTAGTTAATATGGCAATTTTCATTTTTTGTTTTTTTAATGTTTTGAAACTATCCTTAATATCATTATAAGCTGTTAGACTTTTAAAATCATCGAACAGAAATTTTAAAGTTTGAGGGTTTTTTTTCTTATTAATTATAAGTTTTTTTAACTCTTCTTTTGCAATTTTAGAAAAGCTTAAAAATTTTTCTGGCGTCGATGAAGCAAACCCTTTTTTTAATGTATTAATAAAACACTGATCGACTAGAAGAGGGTTAATTTTTTTTTTCTCTAAATCTTTTTTTTATTTCACTAAAATTAAAAATGGTTTGATTCACATCAAAAATAGCTAATTTTATTTTTTTTCGACATTAACATTTTATCTGAATTACATTATAAATATTTTATTTATTATTCAAATGTTAAATCTTTCGTTAATTAGGCATGCTAAATCTGACTGGAATTATGGCATTCATGATGATAGGAGTAGGCCTATTTCACTCAAAGGTATCAAAAAAACAAAAAAAATTTGTGGGTTACTAAAAGAAAAAAAAATAATATTTGATGAAGTATTTTGCTCTCCATCAAAAAGGACCAAAGATACACTAGACATAATAGTTAAAAATCTACCTTTTCAACCTTCAGTTCACTATTTAGAAAATCTTTATCATACCTCACCTATTGATATTTTTGATACAGTAATGTTAGAAGCCAAAAAAACTAGAGTTTTAATAGTTTCTCACCAACCATTATTATCAAATTCGATAGATAACTTTTTTAGTGGTAGCCAGAACAAACATTATTTAAATGCAATAACATCTTTCCCTACTTCTGCTTTGTTTAACGTTAGTTTTAAATGTGAGGAGTGGTGCCAAATTTTAAAATCTAATTCAGTTTTCAATTTCTTTATTAAACCTTCTGAATTATGATTAATTAATCTATTGTTTGAATAAATGTGTAAGTCAAAGTAATCCTTTGTAGCAAAAAATTAATAAAAAGTTAAAAATTCGTTCAGAAATTTTAGTCTTGCAATAATTAAAAGGTTGCCAGGTATGCTTGAGTACATTTCTTATTTCTTGAAATTGTATCAAGAGAGTTTTTTTGAGACTTTTTAAATTCGGATATAATTTGTTGATTTTGCGAAATTAATTTTAGAACACTTTTTTTGTTTTCATCTTCAAAGGAGTGGTTACGAGAACTCATATCATTAATTATTTTTTTTCTCATTTTGTCTAAATGATTAATTTTTCCGTACTCACCTGCTGAAATTAATAACGAAATTTGGTTAGATATTTTTTCTAACTTATCTAATTGAGACTTTATTGATTGCGAAACACTATCGTTCATTTTTACTCATTTGATTTATTATAAAAATTTCCTCTAAGGCATTCATTGCTTTTTTCACACCCTCAACTACTTGTTCTCGAAAGCATTTAATTAGTTGTTGCCTGCAAAACTCGTAAAGCTGAAAAAGTTTTGCTGCAAGTTTTTGTCCTTTCTCAAAGTCTAATGTTGTTTGTAATGTATAAATAATAACGAGCGAACGGCTAAAATATTTAGCTCTAAACTGTCTTTGACTATCCACGCCTGTTGAAGTAATTACTTTATCCATAGATCTCTTTAATTCACCAACCATATTTTTTACAATAGCTATTGGGTCTTGTGATTGAATGGAAGACTTTTCTGTGTTTTTGTAAAAATTTTTTGCTTTATTAAAATTTCGCAAAATGATATCTTTCTATTATGGTTAATCCTTTAAATTTACCCTATAGTCCTGAAAATATTAATCACAGGACTGAGTTTGATAATGGTACTGCAATTGGTATGCCACCAATAAGTTTCAGTACCAGAAAAAATGCACCCATAACCAATGTTAACAATTCATACGAGTATAACCCATCTCATAACAGCTCAAGACGATATAGTAAGAACTTAGCTCCCTCAGGAATTTTGACTGAAGCATTTTTTAAATCTAGAGTTTTGTTAAGTCCTGTTTTTTTTCACAATGAAGCGGCAGTTAAGTATCAGAACATTTCAAGAATTTTTTCCACAAGTAATGATATTAAAGTAAATTTATTACGAGTAGCTTAATCTTCATTTTCATGATCTTTTTCTTCTTTTGAAACTTTTAAGTAAATTTTAAGTAAATCCCCCTCACTTACAACCCCAAAAATCTCTCTATTTTCTCCCAAAACCGGTATTGATTCTCCCACAAAAGTTTTACACTTTTCAATTGATTTAAAAACACTGCTGGTGGTTTTAAGTTTAAGAAATTCGTTCAACTTTAAATCTTTTAAATATTTTTTTTTATTTTTTTGGTTTAATAAAAAATGAAGTTCGAATTTATTGATTAATACATTCTTTTCATTAACAAGATAGCTTTCACCTTTTTGCAATTTAACCATTTTTGTAATCGCGTCTTTCACACTCATTTTTAAAGATAATAAACAATAGTCTTGGTGAGAAATTTCTGAAACCTCAATCTGCTGAAGTTTTATATTTTCTCTTCCAATTTTTAGGTCAACTTTTTTGTTTAATAGAACTCTATCAAAAACCGATTGCCCGATTACTTTGTAAGAGATCAATGAGGCAAATACTATGCTCAACCCAGCTACTAATGTTGCTTCATAATCTGATGTAAGTTCTAAAATTATCATCATATTTGCAACAGGTCCTCCAATCACACAACTAGCGAAAGCTGACATTGACGCGACAGTTAGCAGGTTTAGATTTAATTCTGGGTTAATTTGTTGAAAAAAAAAGCCTAGAATGACCCCAATACTTGCTCCAATAAAAAGGGCAGGGGCAAATACTCCACCAATCAATCCCATCCTTAGGCAGACTACTGTTAGGAACAATTTAAAAAATAGAAAATAAATTGCATATTTTAAATTAATCTTTCCCTCAATCATTTCTCTTATTGATTCAGTGCCAAGCCCAATTACTTGAGGTAGATATAAAGAGACTAAACCACAAATTAATCCAGCAATTGCTGGTTGTAACACAGGTTTAATTTTGGATATATCAGGAAAAAATTTTGGGTGTGTTAACCCTTTCATATAAATTATGGAAATTAATCCACAGAATACGCCAGCTGCTATAAAAAAAGGAAAATCATACAAGGACTCTATATCCCCAATACTTCCCAAAAATATGGGTTCTATTCCAAATACACTTTTAGTAAAAACATATGAAACAATTGAAGCAACAAGTATGGGAGCAAAAGAGGCCATTGATTGATGACGAAGAATGACTTCGCGTGCAAAAATTAATCCTGCCAAAGGAGCACCAAAACCTGATGAAATTGCAGATGCAACACCTGCACCAACAACAATGTCATATTGTGTTTTTTTTGGAAACAAATTGTTAATTTCTGCTCCGATTGTAGCTCCAAAGTGGACTAAGGGACCATATTGTCCGACTGAACCTCCCGCAGAAATTGAAAGAATTGACGCAAATGAGCTTATAAAACCTGATTTAATATCAAGTGGCTTTTTTTCAGAATGCGTTGCTAATATTACATCTGGAGGGCCATGCCATCTATCACCGAGGGCAATTTCTCTCAAAATTCCAACTATTAAACCTATCGAAAAAGGAATTAAGATTATAAAAAGTAAAAATTCACCTGTATTATTAAATAAGGCACTTATAGTTTCAAAATTTCGTTCAGGGTTTCTGAAAGCATTTGTGAGAATTTTTACTAAGCTAATAAATCCATAAACACTGATGGAGGTAATTATTCCAATTATGGAACCTAAAACAAGAGTTATAATTATTGATAAAAACATAAAACTCCCCTTTAAAGTATAACTTTAGAGAGGAGTTTTTCTATTTTTAAATTAATAATTTTTAATTAGTTATTTCTATATTCTTCAGGAATTCCATCCCAGGCTTCTTTTAAATCTGAAGCAACTTTAAAGGCTGGTTGAACATAATTCATATCTTCATTATCTTGTATTCTTTTGCTCATATATCTAATAAACCTATAAAGCCAATTCAATTGTTCGGCTATTTCGTTGTCATCTTCAAGATCTAAACAAGATTGGAGTCTAAAAGCTATTTTAGATATTTTTTCTGCTTTTTCTTTTGAGTCATTAGTTACAGCTAAATCAGTAAAGAGAATTTTTTTCAAGTCTTCAATTTCATGAACTAATCCATCAATCATTTTTTTTATTATTTCATATTTGGACAGCTTACCTTCTTTAATCGTATCATCTACGAGAATTTTCTTTTCATTAAGTTTGTTTTCTTTAGCTGCAATATCTTTATAATTATCCATTTTCCACTAACCTTTCATTAAATAATATAGATATTAAAACGACATCAGATTTATTTGTTTAGGCTAGTAATTTAAGTTTTTCCATTTCTTCAGCATTAGCTGTAGCAACCATTGCCAATGCATAATTTTTTATAAGTGATTGCTTTGTTATTTTTGCTGTTTCTTCAGCAAAATCAGTATTTTGTAAATTTGAAGCTGCCTCCAACAAATGTGCAGCTGTTGTTGATGCCACATTTTGATATGCTCGTAATGATGTGAAACTTCCTGCAACTGACCCTAAGGACTGCGTAATTTCACCTATTGTTGTATCCATTGAATTATTAGCATTCGTTGCGTCATTTATATCAGTTGCCGCTATTCCAATTGTTGATTTAATTTGTTGAGTACCACCAGCATCGTTTACTCCAATATTGAATGTTTTTGCTGACGTACCCAAAACATTTACTCCATTATAAGTCAAAGAGCTAACTATTGAATCTATTGTATCACTTATATAGACTGCTTCAGAATTAAGAGCAGCCGTGTCAGATGCTGTATTGTAGGTTTGCGTGTCAGCAATTCCTACTTCCTTGAGTCTTGTTGCTAAACTATTCAATTCTAATAAAGCAGATTCTGCTAGATTCAGAAGAGTTAAGCCTGATGCTGTGTTAGTTTCAACTGCTTTAAAGCTTTCTGCTCTTGCATTTAAGGTATTAGCCAGAGATTGAGATCCTGCATCATTGCCACCTAGTACTCTTAACCCAGTAGCTACTCTTGATATAGAATCATGAAGGGTTCTAGTTAACCTGCGAAGGCTACCAATGGGTATAGCACTTGATGCTGGCACCGATATATTTGACAAAATAGATCCTCCAAAAATATACATAACGACACGCTTTCAATTTTGTTTAATTGGCATAAAAATTGTAAGATTTACTTACATAACAAAGGATTTTATATGAAAGTTATTTCTCACGGCTCTTTGGAAGAAGAGTTAAAAAAAGTATTAAGTAACCCTCACACAAGTAATAATTTAGAAAAAGCTGTTCAGATCGCAGAGGAAATTATTAAAATTGATAAAACAAGTAATTATGCTAATTATGCTATGGGGCTTCACGAATTAGCCTTAGCAAATAGAACTGCACCTCAAGTTGATTATGATAGACCAGTAGAGGCTTTTAAAAAAATAATTAAGATGGATCCTAATTTTATTGAGCCTTACTTAATGCTAGCTAAAATTTACAGAGAAACAGACAGAAACCTTGAGTACAAGCTCCTATTAAAAGCTAATAAACAATTTCCTGATCATTATTTAATAATGTTTGATTTAGCAAATTTAATGACTTTTAAGACTGGTGAAAAACAAAAAGGATTAGAGCTATTTGCAAAATGCGTTCAAAAACTTCCAATGGTTGATTCTGCCTGGTCCGGCTTGGGTAGTGCCTATCTTTTAAATAGAGAGTTCGATATGGCCCAAAAATCCTTCGAAACTTCACTAGCCATTAATCCTGAAAATACAACTTCAATTCTAGGAATTGGTGTGATTCACTTTGAAAATGCTAATTTCAAAGAAGCCAGAAAATATTATGAAAAAAGTATTTCTATTGATAAAGCTTCTTTTTGGGGCAACTACAATATTGCACTTTTAAATTTACTTGAAGGTGATGACGAGACTGGCTGGGAATCTTATGAAAAAAGAAATAAAAATCAATTCCTGAATGAATATGGAGGTTCAGCTATACAAGAAATATTTAAAAAGGATATTTCAAAAAATTCAAATCAAAAAATTGTTATTTTAAGAGAGCAGGGGGTAGGTGATGATATCATGTTTAGCAGATATTTAAGACCATTAAAAAACTTAGGATATGATGTTACATATGCTTGTCCACCAGACTTAAAAGGATTTTTAAGGTTGTCACCAGATCTTGACGATGTAAAGCTAACAAGTGAGATTGCCGATACTAAAGTATTTGATTATAGAGCTTTTCTAATGAGTTTACCTTGGCTAATGTCAGGTGTACAGAAACCAAGACTTAAAGATCCACTAAAAATTGATCTTAGTAGATTAAAAGAAAAAGATTTAAAAATTAAAACTAGTATGAAAAAACTATTTAATTCAAAAAAATTAAAGATTGGATTAGCCTGGAGCGGAAGTCCAAAGCATCTTAGGGACTTTTGCAGAAGTATTGACATTGATTTACTAAAAAATATTTTTGAAATGCCAAATGTAGAATTTTTTGCATTACAAAAAGTTCACAAAGAAAATGATATAAAATTTATCAAAAAATTTAAAAATGTGCATGATTGTACAGATCATTTGAAAGATTTTGTGTACACTGCATATTTTGTAAAAAAAATGGATATGATTTTTACTGTGGACACATCACTAGTTCATATGGCTGGTACAATGAACAAGAAAACATTTTTATTCCTACCTAAGGTTCCTGACTACAGATGGGGGTTAAAAAATAAACAGGAATGGTATCCCTCTGTTAGCCTTCTTAGGCAGGAAAAAGTAAGTGATTGGAAGAAACCAATTGAAGATTGCCAAAAAATTATAAATGATTGTTTAAGCAGCAGCAGTTGAAATTTTTGACCATCCATCAGTAAGTTCAGCTGTGACCTTTTCTGCACTTTTAAGATATGAAAAGTCTTTGTCATCTGTGACTCTTGCAACTGAGAATCTTATGTGCTGATAAAGATGATTAAGATTTGAGGCTACTTCACCACCATGTTTTAGGTCCAAAGAATTTTGTAAAACAATGCAGATTTTAGATATTCTCACCGCTTTTTTTTGGATAGCCTCTAGATTGTCTTCAATATCTTTTATTTTATTTAGTTCTTTGATATCATGGTGCATTGCTGTTAATAGTTTTTCGACTACTTTGACAGCTTTTTTTTGTTTACTACTAATTAACGTATTTTCATTTTTTTCCATTACATTACCCTTTATTAAAGTTACACTATCCATAACGACTTACACAGGATTTGTTTAGTGCTAAAAATTTTCATTGCATTGTCCACCTACAATAGAAAAAAAATCACCTCTCTTTGTTTAGAAAACCTAAAAAATATCATTGATAATGACGGTTCAGCTCTTTTATCAATTTATGATGACGCCTCCACAACTTATGATGAAAAGTTGTTAAAAAAATATTCTGAAAATGTTTTAAGATTTAGAGTTAATGGTGGAATTGAAAGATCAAGAGCAAGAGCTGTAAGAGATTTTGAGCATATTCATAAGAATTTTGATCTTTTTTATATGACTGATAATGATACCATACATGACCCTACATTTTTACAAACATTAAGAACTATTTACGAAACTTCCAGTAAAAATGAACAAGAAAAATTACCTATTGGCCTTTTTAATAGTATTTTTCACAATCAACCAGAAAATATTATCCATGAAAATGATCTAATATCTATTAGAAAAACTTGTCCAGGAGTAAGCCAATGTTTTAATAGATCAATGATATCTCGTATAGTAAAGTTTATTGATGAAAACCCAATTTATGAAACACTTTATGGTTTTGATTATTATTGGCCTGCGTCTTTAGGTATCCCTTTTCTTCAAACTAAAACATCTTACCTGGAGCATTTTGCGAGAGATAAAAATGAAAAGGGCCTTCATTCGTCATTTTCCGATAATCCTATGGATGATTTTGATAGAGATAGAGCTTTATCTCCAACTTCCTATCTAAAAAAAATAAGAAAAGATGTAATTAATAAGATTTTAGAGGATTAATCTTTCTTTTCGAGCATTGCAGTCAACATGTTTCCTGTTTCTTGAAAAGAGGCTATTGTTGATTCCATTGCAGAATACTGACGAGCATATCTTTGTGTGATACTTTCTATTCTAGCTTCCAAAGATGATCTTTTTTCAGCAACGGTAGAAAGAGTATCATTTAAATTGTCAACTCTTTGATCGAGAATACTATTGAAACTTAAGTAATTATCCAACTTATCTACAACTTGGTTTATAAAACTTTTACCATAATATATTGTCCCGGATGTTACACCACTTCCATTAGCGACAGCAATTGTAAGTCCTTGAGGATCACCACTGGTAACGCTGTAGTTATCGCCACTTTTTGTAGCTGACACACCTCCTATTGTGTGTGTAGAAGAACCATCGGTTGCGAAAGCATATGTTCCCGGTTTTGTATTTGTAAAGTCGAACGCAGAGATGGTTATATTTGAGTTACTGGTAGCATAGTTGTTGGTAAAAAAAGCTCTTACTGTTTCTGGTTTAGATTTAAATTGTGTCTCCATTTGTCCTTTATCAAAGGCGAGGGTACCATCTCTATTAGTAGAAACTCCAAGGTATGAAAGATAGTAAGGCCCGCCTTCATAACCTTTTATTGCCGTTGATGACATTTCTCTTAGTTCACTTCTTATTTCTCTCAGTGTACTGTCACCTATTAAAGCACCATCATTTTCTGGATCAACGGGATCATTTGCTCCCATTGCAGTTAAATTAAGCATTACTTGGTTGTAAGTGTCAACGTAGCCAGTTAAAAGATCTGATACTCCGTCTAAATCAACCGAGCTAGAGATTCTTACAGCACTAGATGTAGTTTTTTTAAGATCCAAAGTAAAACCATCAAACAAGTCATCTACACTATTAGATGTTCTTGACATTGATATTCCATCAACAGTAAAAGCAGAATTTACTCCGGCCACCCTTTGTGTTAGTTGAGCACCATCAGTCGTATCATAGGCGTAAGCTGGGGTGGAATGACTATCTGTAACTTTCATTTCATTACTTGCACCAGATTCACTTTTTAACATAAGCATATAATTTGAGCCGTCGTAGATAATCGAGGCTAGAACATCTTTTGTTCCATCATTATCAGAGTCAGTAGCTGCATTATTAATTGCATCTCTCAAATCAGTAAGTGTGGTTGATGCGGTTGCTGAAACAGAAATTTGAGACTGTCCATTTGATGTAAAACTTTGGCCTCCACTTGCAGTCGGATCAGCAGACCAGGTTCCAAAATTTATTGTTATATTTCTTTGACCAACTGTAGAGGAGGGGGAAGCAAGAGAAGGACCTGTTAAAGTATGTCTAGATGCTAATGTTGTGACAGTTAAACTAGAATTAATATCTGATCCTGCTTTTGAACCGCTGGCAGTAAGTGTTGCTACTGTTGTATCAGATGAATTTCCAACAAATCCGTATTCTTGTTGAGACTCTATATCTTTTAAAATGTTTTTAAAATCTAGTAGATTACTTTTTAAAATTCCAAAAGTTGAAATCTTGTCTTTTGTTTTTTCTTCAAGATTATCAAGGTTTTCTTTTTGAGGAGCAGTATCAGCATCCACGAGAGCTTTAATAAGTTCAGTGGTGTTGATTCCAGATCCAATACCTAGATTTGATAAAATTTCAGTTTTAGTCATTTAGTCCTCTTAAATATAAACGACTAGAGAGTAACTTCATTTATCCTTGGAATAAAACAAGGACGTTTTGCATTGTTCTAGACGCTTGAGCGATCATATTCATTGCTGACTGTTGAAGAATTTGAGACTTAGCTAGTCTTGATGATTCTTTTGCAAAATCAGCATCAAGTATTCTTGATTTAGACGCTCTTTGACTCTGTGAAATAGTAGTTAAGTTATCAATAACTACATTCATTCTACTCATTAAAGCTCCAAATTTAGCTCTTTCCATGTGAACCCTATCAAGTGCTCTATCAACAACCTTTAACGCATCAACAGCACCAGCCATTGTTGTGACATTAATCGTGGAAACTTTGTTCAAACTTGATGCAATAGCGGTAGATTCAAAAACACCACCATTAGCATTAGCTGGGACAATTGAAAATGATTGTGATGAGTGAAATGTTACAATTCCACTAGCTCTAAAACTATCAGTTGCAGCTGTTGTATATGCTGAATCATGAATGTCAATAGCTGATCCTGCAGTTGCCTGAGCTTGATCAAATGATGTTGCAACAAATTTAGTAGTATTAACGTTAGTTGTAACACCAGCGAAATCGACATTTTCAATAACAATATCTAAGCCTTCGTCTTGTACTAGCATCAATGATGCTTTATCAGCACTTAATTGAGCTGAAATTCCAGTCGTTGCACTGTAGGCATTAAATTGATCTCTTAAATCAGTCAAATCTGACGTAGCAACTGAAGATCCTATACCAATTTGTGCTGTAATTGATTGTGCAGTTGTATTTTTTCCATAAATATTCATACTAACAACTTTTCCAGTACCCTGCATACCTCCAACAGAAGATGTCACTTGTAACTTAACTGTTGTTGTTGCAGTAGCTGATACACCAGTATTATCAAATTTGTCATTTGTTAATTCAACAATATCTTTAGCAGTATGACCAGCTAATACATCTACTGTAGCTGTACCTAATAATCCTGTAATATTAAAATTATCAGCATCTGCAATTTTACTAGCAATACCTGCTTTATTAGCTCCAGCAGTCACATTAGCAGCAAGATTAGCTTCTCCTGCTGTGTGCTCAGTAGATGCTTGATAGGCACCAAGCATATCATTTCTCATGTTAGCAACTGAAATAACTGCTTTTTCTCTTTCATGAGAACCAATTTGAAATCGTCTATCAGCAAATGTACCATCGAGAACAGCAATTTCGTTAAAAGTTGTATCTCTGGATACTCTGTCCATTTCACTAAGTAACTGGTTAACCTCTGTTTGTAAATATACTCTTTGTTCTGAATTTAAGATGTCGGTTGCGGCTTGGATAGATAATTCACGAATTCTTTGGAGAGCGGCGGAGTGTTCATCTAATGCACCTTCGGCAACTTGCGCCATTGATAAAACATCAGCAGCGTTTCTTATTGACATATCTAGTGCTCTAATTGTAGCAGACATTCTATCACTGATGGCTGCACCAGCAGCATCATCGCCTGCATTATTAATTCTTTTACCAGAAGAGATCCTCTCCATTGCTGAGAGCATTTCCCTTTCTGTTTTCAGGAGACTCTTCATTGAAGCTGAAGTCCCCATGCTTGTATTTATTCCCGGCATCTTATATTCTCTCCGTTTTGTTCATATAATTTTCCAAAGGAAATTCTGCAATTTAAATGCCAAAAATAAAGCTAAAAGGTAAAAAAAACCTTTAGCCCAAAAACATACTATATATTGTATTTTTGCTTTAAATAACTAACAATATAGAAGATTTAGTGTAAGTTGATTGAGCTCTTATTTACATATTAATATTGATTTACAAAAGAGTTTATTAAAAATAACATCGAATTTCTGAGGCTTTTTTTAAGAAAAAAAAATGAGGAGAAACCAATTAAGGTAACTCCTCATTTAATTAAAGTGCTTAAGTTTGCTATTATTGTAAAACTGACAATATAGCCGACTGAGCGTTGTTAGCTTGAGCTGCCATTGACAAAGCTGCTTGGTTTAAAATACTATTTTTAGTTAAACTAGCAGTTTCTGTGGCATAGTCAGTGTCCATAATTCTGGCACTAGCTGCGGATAAGTTTGCTGACGTTGCACTAGCAGCACCTTGGAAGGCTTTAAGGGCTGTTAGATCCGCGGCGATATTACCTAGGGCTGCCGCAACAGTTCCTAGAAATGTGTCAGCAGTTGTATCAGCGCCTGTTGCATCAGTGATACCTGCCATAGCTGTAAGTGCTTGTGAAGGACCCACTGTTGATGTAACACTTGATGCGTCACCAGAATAGTTAATAGCTACTGATTTACTAGCAGCACTATCAAGAATTTCAACGCCGTTAAATTTGGTATTATCAAGTATTTTATCAATTGCATCACCAAGTAGCGCTGCTTCTGCGTCAAGAGCAGCAACCTGGTTAGAATCAAGTAACCCAACATTATCATCGGCGATAGCTAGTTCTCTTATTCTTTGTGCTAAATTAGCAACTTCTAAAAGAACAGATTCACCAGTTTGGGCATATGAAATACCGTTTTCAATGTTTCTGGTTGAAGATGCGTATGATTTAGCTTCTGCACTGTGAACTGTACCCACTGAGTAACCAGCGGCATCGCCACCATACATAGCTCGTATACCAGTTGAAAGTCGAGCAATTGACTCGTTCATACCGTGACGTGCTTTAGTAGCAGCGGCAGCGGCCATGTTAGACCCAATTGCAACATTTGAAACTGAAGGCATTATTTATCTCCTTTTAATTATTATTGTATAACAGTTAATATTGCCTGTTGAGCTTGGTTAGCTTGTGCAACCATAGCCATTGCAGACTGGTTTAATATTGCAGCTTTAGTAAGATTAGCTGTTTCAAGAGCATAGTCAGTGTCCTGTATTCTAGCAGCTGCAGCTTTTAGGTTAGCAGCAGTTGAAGAAGCAGCAGCTTGGTGCCCTTTTAAGGCTTGCATACCAGCGGCAACATTACCAAGTGACTTTGCAATTAATCCAAGAGCCGTGTCAGCACTACCATCAACACCGTTCGCTCCTGTAATTTGATCAGTATTCGTAACAGTAATCGAGGTAGCTGTACCAACTGCTAGTGTGTCACCGGCATCATTGATACCAATCGCAATAGAAGTTGCAGCACCAACTAACTGTTTACCGTTAAACTTAATGTTATCTGCAATTCCATCAATCGCATCACCAATAGCCTCTGCCTCAGCATTTAAAGCAGCCTGATCGGTTAAAGATAACAATGCTTTGTTAGAGTACTGAATACCTAACTCACGAAGCCTAGTAGTTAAACCTGCCATTTCTAAAAGTAAAGATTCAGCAGATTGTAGATAGGAAATACCGTCCTCTGCATTACGAGCAGCAACGGCAAAACTTGCACCTTTGGAACCTAATGAATTCGCAACTGATTGACCAGCAGCATCACCACCATACATGGATCTGATTCCGGTAGACAATCTTGCAATAGATTCATTCATCTGGTGACGCGCCTTTTGAGCAGCGGCACCCGCCATAGCGGCACCAACGGCGATATTAGAAACTGAAGGCATTATCCATCTCCTTTAATAAAAATTACCTTATAATTTGTCCATCAACTTTTTTGTAATTTTCCAAAAACGTAAAAGTTATAATACTAAACGACATATTGAAAATTTGTTTAGATAGACGAGATTAATAAAAAACATTAGGATAATTGTTGTAGATATTTAGAAATTATTGATAAAAAGATAAAAAAGGATATTATTTATTGTATTTTTAAGTATTGAGATGACTGACGATAAACTTTTTACCCCCGAGTTTGTATATGAAATATGCGTAGGCTTAGCTATTCATGATTTTCTAACTAAAGACCTTCCCATGCAAATAGTGTCCGATCGTTATAGTAAAGGTTTAACTGAACATTACAGACAAGTTTCGGAAGTAGAAATTAGTCATCCTGCTGAAGAGATTTTAAGGTTTTTATCTGAACAAAAAAAACCACAGTATGAAGCTCATGAAAAAGCAAATTTCTTTGTGTTCAACCGCTTAAAATTTGACGGTATAAAAGGCGAAAGGAAATTGAAAGGAATCTTTGGTAATGCTTTCACTGGAGATAAGAAAAAAAAATATTCAGTCGAAGAAACAGTCAAAAATTTTAAAGCCTTTGTTTTTGCTATAAGGGCAGGTACTGTTGAGAAGGCTCCCGTAGGCTGGTCAATTAAAAATGAAGATCAGGAAGAATTAATGTGTTTAGGTGAAATCTTAGCCAAAGACATATCAATAGATAATCTTCTTTAAGAAATCATATCAAATAAATTTAGTTGTGAGATTCTCACAAAAGCTTTTTGAGAAGCTTGTTGTGACGTCATCATTGATTGCAGCTCTGTAACAAGTTGAGAGAGGTCTGCATCAGCAAGTTCACTTACATCTTTTTCCACAAGTATCTTTCTTTCGTTCATAATATCTTGCTGACGTTCAACAGAGTTAAGTCTAGCTCCTACCTTTGCTCTTTGATTAGCTAGGTGGTTTTGAATAACTACTAATTCGTCTAGTCTACTCGCAATAGTCTGATCAAAATCGTAAATTGTTTGAGAGTTACCTAGAGGATTACTTGATGAGTCAACTGGTTGAAAGTTGAAAAAAGATGTTGGTGATTCTTGTGACTTATCAATATCAGGGATTTGAACATTTCCCATCTCAATATCATAACCAAAATTATTAACCAGTTTTAATGTTTTATTTGAATCCTCAAGTGTTGCTGTAATATCTAAATCAGCGGCATTTATTAAAGTTGCTACATCGGATAAATCACTACCTGTTATATCAACTGAAATATCAGCAGATTTACTTCCTGATGTTATAGTAAAAGAATATGTTCCTCTATTTTGATTCGTTAAGGTGATTTTTGCTAGACCTGAGTCAGTTTTTGCCGTCTCAACTCCACCTGTTGCAGTCCTAATTGAACGACTAACATTATCAATAGCTGCAAACAAATCTGTACTTACACCAGCACTAGTGACGATGTCTTGGAATACTGTTCCTCCATCAATTGTTGATTCAACCAAACGGCTTTCGGAAAGTTGAAGATTAAGAACTCCTCTGTCACCTTGATACTCTACTAAACCAGACGAATTAATTTCAAATGGTTGTGTTTGAGATTTAAATCCTGAGAATATAAAGCTACCACCTGAATCTTGAATATTAGCAAGAGATAATAATTCTTTTTTTAGTTCATCGAATTCAAGTGCAATGGCTTCTCGGTCTCCTACGCTAAGAACATCATTTGCTGCTTGGATAGATAGTTCATTACATCTTATGAAAATATCTTTTGCTCCCTCAAGTGTGCTATCCATTAACTGAAGCCTATCGTAGGCTAAATCACCATTTTTTAAAAATTGATCAATTCTTGTGGTTACATCATTTAGGCCAGATAATTCAACAGCACCAACAGGGTCATCAGAGGCAAAAATGATATTTTTACCAGAAGAAATTCTACCTTGAATATTCTGAATATCCTCCATTTGTTTGGAGAATTGTCTAATTTGTTGATCGTTAAATAGTCTATTACTAATTTTCATAATTATAGTTTAGCAATATTTATGCCTAATCAAAAATAATGTAAATTTTAAAAATCAGAACTAATATTATTCAAAAGTTTAACTGCATTTTTTTTTTTTTGGAAAGTGTGATCTTTTGGTAGTAAATTTTTAAAATATTTAACACATTCTTCCTCTGAAGGTTGCTTAGGTCTTGTCCTTTCTCCAAAAATAGGATCCAAACCACTTCCTATATCTAGTAGTGTAATTTCTTTATTCATTTCTTTCAAGTCACTACAAATTAAGCATGACATCATGGAGCAACAGAGTATAAAAATATTGTTTTTATCAACACCTATTTGAACTAGTTCTTTCATTACTCTTTCATAGTCTGAAAAAGCATTAATTATAGGTACTTCTACGAAGTTATCTATTTCTAACATTGTTGTTACTTTTTTTAATTTCTTCGGACCAACAAAAATTTTTTTTCTTTTTGTGTTTTTAATTAACGTATAAAAATTGAGTAGCTTTTTATCACTTAAATTCTCTTTTAAAGTAAGAAAACATTCGTAGTCAGCAAACTTAGGTTTCAACCCATTAACATTTATATAACTTTCTCTAGTTTTAACTAAGTTATCAATCCATTCAGCTAAATAAACATCATCATAAAACTTTAATAGTTTCACAAAAGATATTTCTAATTCTTTTGCTAATTTCTCAGAGTAAGGATGGTGGTCGCAATTTTCTCCTTTACCACCAATCATACATAAAATTTCTCCATCACCATATTTAACAAATGTGAAGTTTTCATTGTTTAGCATTTTTTTTGTGAAGAAATCAATTCCAACTTTTTCTTGAGAATCAATTAATAATTCATCAGGATATTTTTTTTCTAAATATTGTTTTACATCGTTAAAAATAAAATCAGGCTCATATAAAATATTTGATGAGGAGTTAGTTGGCTTAATTTTAATTGAAAGTTCTTGATTTCTTATTCTTCTATAAGTCATTAGCTATCTTTCTATTTTGATATTACAACCATTAATGATTCAAATAGTTCTCTGGCTGTTTGAATTATTCTTGCATTTGCAGAGAATGCTTGTTGAAATTGAATTAATGCTGCAGCTTCTTCATCTAAGGATACACCAGCTCTTTCATCCTCTAGAGCTTTAGCTTCATCTTTTGATGCCTCAGCATCTTCAACAGCTAACTGGCCACTTCTAACCTCTGATCCAATTTCTGCAGCTGTCGCATTGAAAATATCTTGGAAACTTCCAGAATTTAATCCATTTACATCCGACTCTTGAAGGTCAATCATCTTAAGTATATTTCTGTTATCACCAATTCCTTTGTTGTTGTTGCTAATTGTAAAAGTGTCTTTTACAGACGTTTCACCGGTAAACCTCAAGGATTTTCCAACTGCAGTAATTATTCCTCCGTCAGGAATTAGTCTAGTTGCGATCGAGTGGTTTGTAGCAGCATCAAGAATTTCAACTTTACTATTATTTGTTGAATCAATTACAAGTTTATATTCAGATTCAGAAGGAGGAGGAAGAACTTGACCATAGTTTGCTGCAATTTTACGTGAACCGTTACCTGTCATTACTATAATTAAATCTTCTTCAGGTGGAAGATTAGAAATTGATAAGTTATTTCCTACAAGAGATTTTGTGCTACTAGAAGGGACCCCTATACTCACAGCTGAAGAATCACTATAATCTGTACTAAAAGATTGAACTCTGATTCCGTCGTCTATAACATTTAAGTTTACTTGATTAGTTTTAAAACCAAAATTTTCCGCACTTGCTCCATCACCATAACTGACAGTATTTATTGTTACATTGTTTTTATCTGCTTCTTTAATAATTGAAATTTGAGCTTTAGTGTCATCTACTTGGTTAATCTCCGCAGAGATTCCAATGGATGAAGCTGGTGAACCAAAATTATCGCTTAAATAAGCGTTAGCATAAACAGTAGCAAAAGTATCACCTGCGTGTCCATTACCTCCGCCAAAGGTTAGCAATGTCTCCGGAGATTTAGTCGCATTAACAAATGATGATGCAAGGCTGAATGTATTGGCATCAACTACTTTAGCAAAATATGACGTACCAGAAGTCAGGCCATTTAAAGCTGTTCCACCAGCAGTGTAGAGAATTTTGTCACCTGTTTTAAAACCATGACCTGCTGATGTCAATGTTGTTGATGATCCACCAACGCCCGAGGTGTTAATTGTCTTCGAATTAGTTCTTACAAATACACCTATAGGAGCTGTGTTCTCATCTATTGTGATATGAAAATGAGTTGAGTCACTCCCCGACGGTGTTGTAATTTCTGAGCCGGTTATTGTCGTTTCAACTTGTGAAGGCTCCATTCCAAATTTGAGAGCGTTAGTATCATTTGTTGAGTCAGCCGGGAAAGAAAATTGCGATGCTGAAATAGTTTTTCCAGCAGATATATAAAGATTTTTTCCCGGATCAAATGTATCAGCACTATTACCTCCAATATTTCCTGTTCCAATCGTAAGAGGGGAGGGCGAGGAATTTGTAGCTAATGAATATGTAGAGGCTATTTTAAAGTTATGGTCATCAACTTTAATAGCAAAATAAGTTTGACCATCTGTTAGTCCTGCTCGTGGACTTGAAAAGCTATCAGAAACACTTCCACCAGTACCACCAGTTATTGTCAAAGCTGTTCCACTTGTGGCATTCCCACTGGTCGTAGCGAGCTTAAAATTATTTGCATCAACCCTAATTGCAAAGTATGTAGTTCCGTCTGTAAGTCCTGATATAGGTAAACTACTTCCTGCTTTATATACAATTGGATCAGCTGTTGAGAAACCATGATTATTAGCAGTAATTGTAATTGTGGAATTAAATTGTGTGGTATCAACAGTAACTTTTTCTGCAGCATTGTAAGTTATAGCATCACCTGTTTCTAATCCATGTTCTGTTGACGTAATTGTTTGTGCTCCGTTTAGTGAGGTTGTATTTACTGTGATAGGATCAGCATTTTCAAAGTAGGCGGTTAAAAGGTCTTTTTCTCCTCCTGATACAATAACCTCACCATTTTCCATTGTTAGTGTATACGCTAATCCATCATGATTAATTCTAAAATTTGAACCATCTTCTGGAATATTTGCAAGTGAGCTTCCTAAAATTTCAATTGACGGACTGTATGACCTAAGTTCCTGAGCTAGTTCTTTTGCAACCTCTGATGTTGAAAGGCTGTCAAGTTCTGAGATGTCGAGTGTTCCTGAAAATGCGGTTCCTGTGCCAGTTGCTGGAATTGATAATCCATAAGAGACAACTGCACTTGAGGCAGTCAGACCGTCTGGATGCCCTGCTGAGAAATCTCCATCTAAGACCAAGGGTTTAATTGTTTTTATTTCACCGGTTGAGGAGCTTGTAATTTTGTAAAACCCATCTCTAAATGAGTTTTGGGTACCTGTAACTGTTGTAGTCCCACCATCATTAGATGTGGTTATGGCAGACGAAGATTCAATTTGTAACTCACCGCTGAGCTTTGCTGCTTTATAACTATTACCATCAATATCAATTGAAACTGGTGTTGAAAAATTTGTGAAATCACTTTTTAACACCTCTAAACTAAACGGAGGAGTAAATTTATCTGTCGCGCTTCCACCAGCACCACCTATCGTCAAAGCTGCTCCTCCTGATGCATTAGAAGCAGAGTTAGCAAGTCTGAAAGTATTATCATTAACTTTTATGGCGTAATATGTCTGACCACTTGTGAGATTATTCAATGCTGTTCCGCCTGCAGTGTAAATAACTTTATCTCCCGTACTAAGTCCATGAGAGTTGTGAGTAATTGTCGTGCCAGCTGATGCACCAAGAGCTGTTGTATTTGTTGTTAATGTATCTGGTCCGGAAAAACTTGATATATCAATATCATCGCCATTTTTATTTTCTAAAATAATATGTTTTTTATCACTTGAAAGATTAGCAGTAACACCTGTTCTTCCGGAATAATTGTTTATAGTATTAGCTAAATTTGTTAAATCTGTTGATAGCACTGATGCTGAAATTGTAGCACTATTATTTATACCTGGTTTACTTTTAAGAGTAAAAGAAATATCCCCATTTTTTTTTGGAGGGGGAAACTTTACTCTTGTAATTGCACTAGCCTCAACTCCAAGAGTTGTTGCATTAGTATTAATCAAACCTGCTACATATCCTGCTGATGATTCAATAGGAACAGTAATATTTTCTGATTTTCCTGTTGAAGTAGAATTTACTGTTAATGTATAGGCTGCATTAACATGACTCGCAGGAACAGTTGAAGCTGCTCTCTGAGCACTAGCAGCCGCCCCATTTGCGCCGTAGCTAATTACATAATTACCATTCGTTGTTGATCTTTCTATTTCTATGTTTCTGTATTTCTCCGAATCATTTCCGTTTAAGTAATCAGCTCTATATTCAACTTGAGAATTAAAACCATTTTCTTCAGTAAGAAATTCTGCAATTTCAGATGTCGATAGTACTGTCCCCGCAAGATGTCTTCCTTCTCTGGTAAAAATTTGAACTTGACTAGCGTCGGTTATCGAAGGGTTGCTGACGTTTCCATTTATTACTGTACCAGCGCTTACTGCACCAGATGAAAAGTTTTGATCATTGCTTGCAATGGTAAGTGTTGAACCGCCACCTGATGCAAAAAGACCTAATGTACGAAAATTATGTGCATTCCCCGACACATCTCTACTTCTATTTAGAACATCTGCAATTTCTTCAATTGTTTTTACTCCTGTCAGATCAACTGTCAATGATGTAGAATCAGCAAGAGTAACAGTAAAACTTGTAGCTCCTGTTACATCTGATGAGGACAAACCAAACTGAATCTCAGGTTGAGTTTTATAAGAACTAATATTTACTGAGGTCATACCTGCAGGAATTATTGCAGCTCCTCCATCTTTTGAAAATTCGGTGGCAGTCACTGGGTTCAAACCATTGGATAAAACTGAATTGATATTTAAAAGTTGTGTCTTATCTTCTGAATTAATCAGTGGTACTTCTTCAAGTTTTGCTGTACCGAGATTGCTTGTACTTGAACTAATTAAGGTTGCAGAGGCTGCGGCAAAGTCCTGTGGTCTTGAAAGTAAAAAATTCATACCTTTGGATGCGTTAGTCGGGACAATATTAAATTCATCACCATTAAGAGCGTTTCCAAAGAATGAAAGTTTAAATCCTTCAGTTTCAATTGATAGCTTACCTGTCACCGGCGTTTTAAGTGAATCAGAAGTTAACGTCCAAATGTCATTAGATTCGTCGTAAATTACATTATAATCGTCACTAGTTATTTTACTTGGATCGGTGACAAAAACTGCAACACCTACATTAGATCTATTTGTCGGGTTTTCAACGGCCTTTAAACTCGAAACAGAGAACATTTGTTCTCCTTTTTTTCCGTCTAAATTTAGACCTATCATATTAATTTTGTTAAATTCTTGTGACACTAGTTTTGCTAAATTGTCAATCTCGTTTAATGTATCGTCTGCTAATGCATAACCATCAACAAGGCCGGCAATAATCCCTCCTTGAATTTGATTAGTAGCTACATTACCAGAGCCCACAACTGGTTGTAATCTCGGTCCTTGTTTGATAACATTTACAGGGACGGTTGTGTTACTTCCTTTTGATGGGGAGGCATCTGCTTCAACAATAACAGGACCTGACCCTGTATTACCTAAACGTATTTCTGCTGCTCCCTTGTTAATATAATTAACTGATATTTGACAGACTTGAGATAATTGGTCGATGAGTAAATCTCTTTGATCTAGAAGAGCATTTGAACTATCTCCAGCACCACCTGATGCTAATAATTTCGCATTTATTCTTGAAATTTGTTCAGAAAATAAATTTACAGAGGTTACAGCATTTTTTGATTTGTCAAAAATTTTTTCTTTAAGGCTATCAATCCTATCTGCATAAAGATTGAATTGTCCAGCCAAGTCTTTTCCTTTTTCAATAGCAATAACTCTAGGAGCTTGATCATCTGGAGCTGCCGCTATTTGTTGCAATGAACCAAAGAATTCTCCAATTGAATTACTTAAATTTGCATCACTTGGAAGTAGTAAATTTTCAAGATCTTTAACCTCTTGCAAAAAAGTGTCAGTTTTTTCAAAAAGTGATGAAGTTTGTCTCACTTTATCAAGCAAAAATTCGTCAAAAGCTCTTTTTATATTCTCAACTCGGACACCTAGACCAGTTTGATCGGATATTTCTGTGACGCCACCACCAGCTCCTGTAACCTCCTCAAGAGAGGCTTCTCTTTTTTTATAGCCGTCAGTATTGATATTAGCAATATTTTGACCTGTTACAGCCAAAGATTGTCTATATGCTTGAAGACCACTCTTTCCGATATCAAATAAACTTGGCATTATTTAGCACTCCAATGTTTTCCAAATTGTCTCATTAACGCTTCTGCAACTCCAAAATTTTGTCCTTTAGCGATTATTTTTGAAAACTCCTGATCCAAAAGAGATTGGTAAGTTTCAGAACCTTTATTTGAAAGGATATTATCGGCGAGTTTAGCTTGTCTTGCATTTTTTAACATCTGAAAAACAAATAAGGACTCAAACTCTTGTGCAACATCATGCAAAGATGAGTTTTTGTTGAGTTTACTTTTAGGGGTGTTAAGTTGATCTTCAAATTTGAATTTCATATTACTTATAGCATTATTTTTCATATTAAATTCCTAGATCACTATTAATTCTGCCCTTAATGCTCCTGCCTCTCTTAGTGCTTCAAGTATTGCAACCATATCTGTAGCAGTTGTTCCTGTTTCATTCAAAGCATCTACTAGAGTTTGAAGTTCAATTCCTGGATCAAAAACAAATGCTCTTGCAGGTTGTTCATCAACATCAATATTTGTTTCTTGAGCTGTTGTAGCAGCAGTTCCTGCAACAGTAGCAGATGTTCCAACAACAGTTCCTGTGCCTTCAGATAAAAGTTTAGTATCTTCTTGAATTTTTACTGAGAGACTTCCATGAGCTACAGCTGCTGGAGAAATTCTAACATCCCCTCCAATTACAACTGTTCCCGTTCTTGAGTTAACTACGACTTTTGCTTTAGGAGTCACAGGTTCAAAATTTAAATTTTCTAACAAACCTATAAAAGATACTTTTTGAGATGGCTTCTCTGGTGTTCTGACTTTAATTGAAGTTGAATCAAGAGGTGTTGCAACCTCAGGACCAAAAGTATCATTTATTGTTTCTGCTATTTTATCAGCTTGAGAAAAATCAGCTTGATGTAGATTTAAAACAATATTACTTTTCTCTAAAAAAGTGGTTGCAACCATTTTTTCAACAGTTGCCCCACTAGGAATTCGTCCAACAGTAGGTGTTCCTTGAATTGTACTTGATCCATCGGCTCCTTCCACTCCAAGTCCACCTACCACTAAGTTTCCCTGAGCAATAGCATAAACTTCACCATCTGCACCTTTCATTGCTGTCATAAGTAAAGTGCCACCTTTTAATGATTTAGCTTTACCTATTGTAGAAACCGTTACATCTATAGTTTGTCCAGGTTTAGCAAAAGGTGGCAATGTTGCTGTAACCATAACATTAGCTGCGTTTGATGCGTTAATATCAGCATTGGTTGCGATTACACCAAATTGTTTGATCATCGATGCAATGCTTTGTTTAGTTAATTCAACGCTACCATCACCGGTTTTTGCCAAACCAACTACAAGTCCGTATCCTACAAGTTGGTTTGTTCTAACGCCTGCAATTGATGCCATATCTTTAATTCTATCAGCAAGAACAAAGCTGTTAGAAAATGTAAAAAAACAAAATATTAAAATTAAAAATTTTTTCATAATTTAAAAAGGTGAGACATATGCAAAATATCTGCTCAACCATCCTTTAGTAACACTATCATTCATATCACCTGTACCTGTATATGAAATTTGTGCATCAGCAACTTTAGTTGAAGAAACACTATTATCTGCAGTAACATCTTCAGGTCTTACAACACCTGATAACCTAATGTATTCTGTTCCGCTGTTGTAAGAAAGTTTTCTTTCACCTTTAATTTGTAAATTTCCGTTGGGGTATACCCTTACAATTGTAACAGAAATTGTGCCTGTTAAGCTATTGGCCTGAGCTGCAGTTCCGCTTCCTTGAAATGATTGTTCAGTTCCAGCTTTCAACCTATCTTCTTTTACACCATCAGAAAACAAAAACTTTCCGATGAATGATGAAGGTCCAAATAATGCCTCAGGTAAATCAAATGAATAACTATCTTTTTTCGTAGTTGTTTCAGAACCTGAATTTGCAGCAGTCATGGATTCCTCCATTTTTACTGTAATAATATCACCCACATTATTAGCTCTCACATCTGAAGCGAAGAGACCACCACGTCCATTATAAACTGCTCCTTCCAATGATTTGTCTTCTTGCATCACATTTGTGAAGTCAGGTTGTATACTTTTAAACTCTTGACCTATTTTGTTTTCCATGTAAGTGGAACAACTTGTTATAGGCAAAAGTAATATTGCAAATAATAATCTCATTTTTTTACCTATAAGTTACTATTAACAAATCTAAGCATTTCATCAACAGATGTTATAGCTTTGGAATTTACTTCGTAGGCTCTTTGAGTTTCAATCATGTCTACTAATTCTTGAACAACATTTACATTTGATGCTTCAAGTGATCCCTGAACTACTTTCCCAAAACCAGCATTAAAAGGTACTTCTAAAATTGGTGGTCCACTAGCAGTTGTTTCAACGTAAAAGTTTTCACCAATAGGCTGAAGACCAGTTCTGTTCTGAAAATCAGCAAGCTGAAGCTGACCAATTTCCTGTGCATCAACCTGTCCAGGTATTTGTACAGATATGATTCCATCTGAAGAAACATTGATTTTTGTAGCTTCGGCTGGTATCGCAATCTCTGGCTGTATTATGAAACCACTATTGGTAGTTAAAATTCCTTCCTGGTTTCGAGAGAATGCACCATTTCTTGTATAGACGATCTGTCCGTCAGGAAGTAAAACTTGAAAAAACCCACCGCCATCTACTGCTAAGTCAAGTGAATTATCTGTAGAAACTATACTTCCTTGAGAATGAAGTTTCTGAGAATTAACAATGTTTACTCCAGTACCCACAGCAAAACCAGAAGTTAATCTTGTGTCAACTGATGTCTGGGCTCCACTACCCCTAATGATTTGATATAACAGAGATTCAAAATTTGCTCTATCTTTTTTAAAACCATTTGTATTAACATTGGCTAAATTGTTAGAAATAATTTGCATTCTTGTTTGTTGTGCATTTAGGCCTGTCTTGGCTACATGCATTGCGTTTATACTCATGTTAATCCTCTTTTCTTAGCGCATTTGAATAACTATCTGCAAACAATGTGCCATTAAGATTGGAAAGAAATAATAGAAATTATTCAGGAATTTCCTATTGTAGTTTTCTTTCCGGAATTAATATTTTCAATTGCTTTTTCAAGTACATTACTAAAAAAATCTAGAATTTTTTTATCATCAAATGAGCTTACTGTTATCCTCGTAGCTATAAATAGAGCAAGGGCTTGAATAAGATCTCCTTCGGAAGTATTTGGGTTTTTTTTAATTTCTTTATCTATTTCATTTATTAAAATGCTGGCAATTTTTCCTACATGATCAGAATTTACTGTTTGATCATGAAGAACAAAGTTAAAGTCGATATTTGTATCTTTAAAGATAATTGAAAAAGGGAGCTTTTTTTTCATCTGATGTTATAAATATATTATATATATAGGAAATAATTATGACATTACAAAATACTGACCAAAAAAAAATAAATTCAATTTTAAATGAAATTATGGAGTACGAATTAGCTGGTGTTGTTAAGTATACACACTTTGCCTTAATGGTAACTGGTCCCAATAGAATAATTTTAGATAAATTTTTTAAAAGTCAGGCAGAAGAATCACTTCTCCACGCTCAGCAAGCTGGAGAACTTCTAACTGGTCTTGGAGGACATCCATCACAAAAAATTCCTTCAATTAGTGAGTCCAACAAACATTCTGTAAAAGATCTTCTTTTTGAAAGTTTAAACCATGAAGAAAAAGCTATTTCATTATATAGAGATTTACTTAGTTATTCTGAAAACAAGAGCCTCTATATAGAGGAATACTCAAGAGAGATGATAAAAACTGAAGAAATGCATAGTATTGAAATTAAGAAAATGTTAAGAGATTATGATGAATAGTCTAAATGCTTTTATTTAGATCAAGCTTTCTTGCCTTTATTTTTCTTTTTTTAATATTAGGTGTTTTCTTTCCGTCGACGCTTCTGTTATTTAAAAATTACATTCCCGTTTTTTTAGGTCTTGTTATGTTTTTAATGGGAATGACTTTAGAATTAACTGATTTTAAAAAGATATTAAAAAAGCCTTCATTATTTTTTTTTGTAACATTTCTTCAGTTTACTATAATGCCAGTTGCAGCACTTGTATTAGTAAAAACTTTTAATATTCCTCCTGAACTCTCTCTTGGAGTTATTATATTAGGTTGTTGTCCTGGGGGAACTGCCTCAAACTTAATTACATATTTATGTAATGGAAATGTGGCTCTATCGATTGTGTGTACTTTTTTTTCAACTATTGTTTCAGTTTTTTTAACACCAATACTTATTTTTTTGTTATCCAATAAAAATATAGATATAAATGTTATTTCATTAATTAAATCTTCATTTTTAATAGTTTTTTTACCAGTTTTTTTTGGTTTAATTTTTAAAATTTTTGTTCCCATGCAAAAATTTTTAAAATTTTTACCTAAAATTTCAGAATTTTTTATAGCCTTTATTATCGGCATCATCTTTTCATTAAATTTAAATCTTCTTAATCAACTATCGTACAGCTTGTTTTTTTGTATAGTTTTACACAATCTTATCGGACTTAGTATGGGTTTTTTGATAGGTGGTATCTTAGGACTTTCGTTGAGAGAAAAAAAAACAATTTCAATTGAAGTAGGTATGCAAAACTCAGGGTTAGGAATGGCTTTGTCAATTCTTCATTTTAGTAAAATTGTTGCTTTACCATCAGCAATTTTTAGCCTTTGGCATAATATTTCAGCGGTTGGGCTTGTTTATTGTTGGAAAAAAAAATAAATTATATTTTTGGAAGG
>CACAXP010000009.1 GCA_902536485.1 uncultured Alphaproteobacteria bacterium
ATGGATGTTCACTATCATCATCTTTTAAACCAACCCCTTCTAGACCTGCGGGTGGTACTGCATTAACATCAGCTAGGATTTTTACATTTTTGGCTTTATTTAATTGATCCATACTTATAACCTGCGTTCCCGCTCTAGCTGCACAAAAAATAATATCAGCATCTGGTAAGTAAGATGAATTAAGTTCATCTGTTGAACCATCTCCAGGTATTATGTTAACTCCATATCTAGTTTTATATTCTTCAGCCTTTTTTTGAACATTTTTAATTCCATCGTAGCCAACAATTGTACATTTTGCTCCGTTTTGAGCACACATTATTGCAGAAATACCACCAACAATTCCTTTGCCGCCGTATATAATTATATTTTTATTATCAAAATTAGTTTTGAATTTTTCCTTTAAAGTTTTTTCAGTGCAGGCAACCATCGCTGCGGCTGTTGTGAAGGATCCTGCTGGATCAGGAAATACTGAGACTTCAAAAGGTGGGACCATTGATTTTTTAGCGGTATCAAGCATGTCAAGAGCTAATGATGCGTCTTTACCACATATAAAAACTCCCGTTTTTTTTGCATTAGAGACTGATCTTGAAAAAATGGCGTCCTGAATCAAGCTTTTAACATCTGAAAGATTAACATTTGTATATGGGATGACTAAATCATAGCCGGCGTCACAAGCCATGTTTACGTCAAACGGGCTTACATTTCCTTGAGGACTAATCATATGTAGTATGTTTTTTTTTGTCATTTATTTACCTTAAAAATTTTATTTCCAAAATTCCTTCCTCTGACCTTTACAAGATTAATACCTTCAATTTTTTTTAATTCAATAAAATTCTCAATCATATTAAAAATTTCTTCTCTTTGTTCTTTATTTTTACAAAAAATAAATCCAGTTGGTCCCCATGAGGATTGACCAAACCCAATATACTTTTTTTCTCTTACAAACTTAAAAATTTTTGAAATACTATGATTTGAATAGTTATTTTTACTTCCATAAAAAATTTCAGACATATTTTCTTGAATTTTTTGAATTCCATTGGCAAAGGCATTAAAATCGTTTTCAAGAAGGCCAGGAATTACTTTCATCAAAAGATTAAAACAATTTTCTTTGGCAAACTTAGAACTCACATTTGTAAGTTTTGTAAACGCATTCGATTCTTTTTTTCCATAAAGGCCAGAAACATTTGTACTGGTTATTAAAATTATTTGCCAATCCTCCGGCCATTTAATATCAACAAGTTTTTGAGGAGGGGAAATGGAACCTTTTAGTTTACCAGTGTCAATTATAAAACCTCCTGATTTAAAAGTTTCAACACCTACACCCGATCTTTGGCCTCTTCTTAGAAATTTTGATATATTTTCTATTGAAAGATTTAAATTATTGAAACTTGATATTAAAAAACCTGTACTTAAGGACACTTGAGTTCCCGATCCGAGTCCCTTGTGAAGTGGGATGAAATCCGAAACAGTGAATCTACATTTTTTAATTTTATAGTTTTTAGAAAAGAATTCAATTATTTCCTCAATCCGAAGTTGAATGTTTTTATCATCACAAATTACATCAAAATCTTTGTTAATTTGAATTGATTGTTTAAATTTGAAATTTGTAATAGCTAATCCAATGCTTCCGAAAACTCTTGAGTTAGTATCATTTAGCTCCATGAACCCAAGATGTAATCTTGCAGGACAATCTATCGTAAAACTTTTTTTCACTTTAAACTTTATTTCATAAAATATTTATCATTTTTAATAATCTCTATACTATAATTAAATTTACGAATAATTATAATTTATAATGAGGATGAACCAATGACAAATGTAATAGAAGTTTTTAATGAAGAACAGATTAATGAAATGTTAAATAAAGATTTTAAAGATTGGACCTTTGATGGGAAGTGGATAAGAAAAACTTATAAAACTCACAGTTGGAAGGGCACACTAATGCTCGTAAATGCTATTGGGCATCTATCTGAAATAGCATGGCACCATCCTGACCTTGTTGTTTCTTATGCCTTTGTTGAGGTAAAATTAATGAATCATGCAAAAAAAGGAATTACTCAATTGGATTTTGATTTAGCAAAAAAAATTGATGAGTTTATTTTATGGAATCCCAAGGAGGAAGGGCTTAGTCTTGAAGGGACTCCAGATGACCAAAGATTTGCATATGTTAAAACAAAAAAATAAAAAAGCCGATAACTATTCTTTAAAGTCTTCTCCCATGATAAAAGGTAAGGCGGTTAATCTTAAAGAAGCAATATTGGAAATTACAAAAATTTTAAAGACTTCATCTTCAATCCACATTGATGGAATGGATTGCGATGTTTCTGCAATTGATACAGCTTTGAGATTTGCTGAAAAAAAAAAATGTTCAATCAATCATAAAAGCTATGAAAAAATAAATAATCTTTATGTTGCTTTTCAAAAATTTGGAGGCTCTTTAGTATCGTTGAACGAATTAAAGAATAGATCTGACTTTGTACTACTTGTTGGAGGCGACGATATCTCAGTATTTAGTGAATTCTTTGAAAAATTAAAATGGAATGAAGATAAAGTAAAAAAATCAATATTTTTTTTGGGGAGTGGGAAAGGTAAAGATAAAACAAAATGTAATATTGTTGAGTCAAAAAATGAGAATATTTTCCATGACATTAATTCAATTTATGTAAAATTGAATGAAAAAAAAATTATTAAAAAAGATAGACTTCATAAAATTATTAGTGCAATCCTTAATTCTAACTATCCGACAGTTGTTATAAATATAAATGAACACAATTTAGCGTTAATGCTTTGTATTTATGATTTTGTATATTCAGTAAATAAAAGTAAAAGGCTAAAGATATTTAATTTTTTTGGTTCTGATAATGCCGCTGGATTTATTAATACTTGCGTAACAAAAACTGGTTTTCCTAATGCTGTTATTTTTACTGAAAAAGGTCCTGAATATGAACCGTACCAAATAAAAAGTTCAATATTAAAAGAAAATATTGAGTTACAAATTTATATCTCTAATTTTGATAATAACCCTAAGATTAATTACTTTAATAAGAACATATTTATTGGAAATCCAAATTTAAAAAAAAAAAATTCTTTTGATGTTTATATTCCTTCTCAAACACCAGGAGTTGATAAAAATGGCATTATGGTTCATTCCGATGGCATAAGTATTGAAAAATTAAATAAGCTAATTGATTCTCCCTATAAATCTATTGAAGAAATATTAACTAAAGTTTTGGTGAGTTAAATTGACAAAGAATTCTATTACTTTACAAAATACATTTGCTGAAGCCTTTCCTATGAAAGCCTCAAGACTAGTCGTGACAGCGTATTCAAAAAAATGGGCACTTGAAGCTGCAAATTCTTTTACAGGTTTTGCAACGTCCGTAATTGCTTGTGGTTGCGAGGCTGGAATAGAGTCAGTCTTGAGCCCTAGGGAGACACCTGATGGAAGACCAGGCGTTTCATTATTAGTTTTTTCTATGTCGGAAAAAGAATTGGCTAAACAAATATTAAACAGAGCTGGTCAGTGCATAATGACTTCTCCTACTTCAGCATTGTATGCTGGGAATATTAGTGAAAAAAAAATTAATCTTGGAAAATCCCTTAGATATTTTGGTGATGGTTTTCAGATTGCAAAAGTATTAGGGAATAAGAGGTTGTGGCGAATACCAGTCATGGATGGTGAATTTATTTGCGAAGAGTTTGCGTATCAAACTAAAGCGATAGGCGGAGGTAATTTTTTAATTTTAGGAAAGAAAATTGATGCACTACTTAAGGCATCAGAGAAGGCAGTTAGTGAGATAAATAAAATTAAAAACGTTATTTTACCATTCCCTGGAGGAATAGTTAGATCCGGCTCAAAAGTTGGTTCAAAATATAAAAATTTAATCGCATCAACAAATTTCGAATATTGCCCAACGTTAAGGGGCATTGTAAATTCAAAGTTAGACCATACATCAAATTTTGTTCTTGAAATTGTTATCGATGGTCTCACGGAGTCCGATATTATTTCAGCTATGAGGGCTGGAATACGTTCAGTAATTAATTCAGATACTAAAAATATTAATAGTATTTCTGCAGGAAATTACGGAGGAAAGTTGGGTCCGTACTTGTTTTGGTTGAAAAAAATAATGTCATGAATAAGGTAATTTTAAAATTAAAAAAAACTGTCAATCACTCAGATCTTAGAAATTTGAGCGTTATAAATACTATTGAAATTAATCAAAAAAATATAAGTCAAATAAAAATTTTTGCTAATAGAAAAGAATCAACTGTGGGGAATTTCTTTTCAATAAAAATTTGTAAAATTAAATCAAAAACTAATGAGATTGAAATTCATGGGTGTAATAAATTTTTCAATTACCTCGGCTATAGATGGAAAAAGGATAAGCTTTTTATTAATTCTGATCTTGGTTTTAACATTGGTTACAAAATGATTAGCGGAGAAATTAAAATTAATGGTTCAGTAGGTAATTTTTTAGGAGCTGAAATGAGTGGAGGAGAAATTTATGTTAAAGGTAATGCTGGTAACTTTGTTGGCTCATCTTATTTAGGTGTTAAACAAGGAATGAAGGGGGGTGAAATTATTATTGACGGAGACGCTGAAGATTACTTAGGTTGTTTTATGAGAAGGGGACTTATAATTGTTAAAGGCAAAGTTGGTAAATTTTGTTGCTTTAAGATGATTGCTGGTAACGTAATTTTATTTAAATCCTATAAATCATTTCTTGGACTTTCAATGAAAAGAGGAACTATATTTTTGATGAATAAAGATATTAAAAATATTGGAGCTAGGAGCAGCAAATCTTTTGATTTTATTGAACCAATCTTTTTTAAATATTTGAAAAATTATTTGAAAAGTAAATTTTCTATTAGCTTAGGTAATAGCAAATATAAAAGATTTTATGTTGATAGAAGTATTAATGGTATTGGTGAAATATTAGTTAGACAAACTTAATCATTTAATACTGAGTTTTGCTTTTTTAGCGCGTCTATCAAAGGAGAAATTTTTCCATCGCGAATGAAACTTGAAAATTCAGATTTTTTTGTTGCGATTTCACTGATGGAACCAGCAAGTAAAACATCAAAAATTCTCCATTGTTTTTTATCGAATATCAACAAATAATTCATTGAGACATCTTCTTTATCAACTACTAAAATTGTCTTAATAAGCATTAATTTTTCACTAATTTTCTTTGATTCTTTATACTTAAAAGTTGGGTTTGTAATTTTTTTAAATCTTTTAAAATAATTTTTGGCTATGTATTCTTGAAAAATAATAACAATTTCTTGTCGATCCTTTTTATTAGTTTTTTTCCAAGTATCCCCAATAATTTTTGTAATCATTTTTTCAGTATTATAAGTATTTTTGACCAGGTTTATTAAATCAGTTGGACTGTCAGAAATTTTTTCACTAACTTTTTTTAAACCAGCGTGGAGATTATTTACTACTTCCTCAGGAGTATAAAACCTATTTATTTCATTTTTATTTTCATGTTTCTTTTTTGGTTCTAATGCCTTTTTTTTTTGTTGTGTTTCGCGCTGATTTTTGACAGCAGGTTTTTTTTCTTTTTTTTCTGGAGACTTTTTAGATTTTGATAAATTATCTTTTGTAGCTTTTTTATTTTTTAATTTTTCAATTTCAACATCAGTATTTTCAGATAAATCATCAGATTTCAATTTTTTTTTTTCATCTAAATTTACGGATATCTTAACTTTTTCGTCTTTGTCTAAATCTGAAGATTCTTTGATTCCAAAAAAAAAAAAAATAAAAAATATTAACATGCTTCCTAAAACAACATAAATTTTTTTTATTTTTTTTAGGTATGAAAAAAGAATTTCTGATAATGCTTGAATTTTCCATTTATTCTTTAAATATGAAATAAGATTAGATATTAATTTCAACATGATTTAGGTTATAATTCATAACATTATTCTGATAATTTATAAATGGTAAAAAAGATTCTTATAACTGGAGCCAATGGTTTCTTAGGTTCTGCAATCACAAAGCTTGGTGTCAAAAAAGGTTACAAAGTAAGCATCTTAGTTAGAAAAAATTCTAACCTAACAAATCTGAAACCACTCCTGTCAAAACTAAAAGTTCATTATGGAAATTTAGAAAATATTGAATCTTTGAATCAACCAATTAAAGATAATGATGTTATTTTTCATGTAGCTGCAGACTACAGATTGTGGTCTAGGAAACCAGCAGAAATTTATGCTGCAAATGTGTTAGGTACAGAAAATACAGCCCTAAAGATCTTAGCACATAATAAAATTTTAATTTACACATCAAGTGTTGCAACTTTAAAATTAAAAAAAGATTTTATTTCTGATGAAAACTCTGTGGCAAAGTTTGATGACATGGTCGGTGACTATAAAAAGTCTAAGTTTTTAGCTGAAAAGATTATTTCATCGTTTATTAAGAAAAAAAAATTAAAAGCGATCATTGTTAACCCCTCTACTCCAATAGGTCAAGGAGACATTAAACCAACCCCAACAGGTAAAATTATTCTTGATGTCTTAAAAAAAGAAATGCCAGCATACGTTGATACTGGATTGAATTTCGTTCATGTTGATGATGTAGCTGAAGGTCACTTTTTAGCTCTTAAATATGGAAAAATTGGTGAAAAATATATTTTAGGAGGAGAAAATTTAAATTTTAAAGATTTTATAGATCTTGTTTCTGAAATAGGAAAAGTTCCTAAGGTAAAATTTAAAATCAATCAAAAGTATTTGTACTTTTTTGCTTTAATTAATGAAATTTTGGCCAGACACATGTTTCACTATAACCCGTCATTAACTCTTGATGGATTAAGAATGTCTGAAAAAAAAATGTTTTTCTCTTCTGAAAAAGCAAAAAAGTTACTTCGTTATAGACCACGCAATGTAAAAAATGCTATAAAAGACTCTGTTAACTGGACTAAAAAATATTTCAGACTAAACTAATAAAATTATGGAATTAAAAAAAAAAAAATCATTAAAAATTATTTTGGCTCAGCCCCGTGGATTTTGTGCAGGAGTTGAAAGGGCAATTGAAATTGTAGAAAGGGCTTTAAAAATATATGGTCCTCCTGTTTATGTCCGTCACGAGATTGTTCATAACAAAAGAGTAGTAAATAATTTGAGTTCAAAAGGTGCAATATTTGTTAAAGAGTTAGATCAAATTCCAGAGGGTGCTGTAACAGTTTTTAGTGCCCACGGTGTTTCTCAAAAAGTTGAAGATACCGCTGGTGTAAGAAACCTCCCTGTACTAGATGCAACATGCCCTTTAGTTGCTAAAGTTCATAAAGAAGGACAACGATATTCTAAAGATGGTTTTGAGGTCATATTAATTGGTCATGAAGGTCACCCTGAAGTTGAGGGTACGATGGGAAGAATATCAGGTCCAGTGTATTTAGTTTCGAATACAGATGATGTTAAAAGACTTAAAGTGAAAAACCCTGACAAATTGTCATATGTAAGTCAAACAACATTGTCTGTGGATGATACAAGAGACGTCATAAATGCACTTCAGGAAAGATTTCCAAAGATTGTGGGTCCTGATGTAAAAGATATTTGTTATGCAACACAAAACCGTCAGTCAGCAGTTAGAGATTTGGTTAAAAGCGTTGATTTAGTACTAGTTGTTGGTGCTAGAAATAGTTCTAACTCCAATAGACTCAAGGATATAGGTTCAGAATCTGGGGTAAACACATATTTAATAGAGACTGCTGATGACATGTCTTTAAGTTGGTTTGAAAATGTTGAATCTGTTGGGATTACCTCTGGTGCGTCAACACCCGACGAGTTAGTTAAAGAAGTAATAGACAGAATTTCAACATTCACTTCAATTGAAATTGAAAAACAGTCAGGTAAAGAGGAAAATGTTGTCTTTAAATTACCTAAAGAACTATTAAATTATGAAATGGCAAATTAATTTAGATTTTAATCAAGGTTTTTAGCGATGGGCATTCCAGTTATTCAACAGTTAAGAGTAGGAGCTTACATACTTAAACAAAAAATTCTTGGAAGAAAAAAATACCCACTTGTATTGATGCTAGAACCACTTTTCAGATGCAATCTTGCATGTGCTGGCTGTGGTAAAATTGATTACCCTAAAGAAATTTTAAATCAACGACTTTCTATCCAGGAATGTATTGACTCTGTTGAGGAATGTGGAGCACCCATAGTTTCTATACCTGGAGGTGAGCCATTAATCCACAAAGAGATGCCAGATATTGTTAGAGAACTTATTAAAAGAAAAAAATTTGTATATCTTTGTACTAATGCAGTTTTAATGGAAAAAAAACTTTCTGATTATAAACCCAGTCCATATTTCACATGGTCAGTCCATCTAGACGGTTTGAAAGACGAACACGACAAAGCAGTTTGTCAAGATGGAGTATTTGACAGATGCGTATCTGCTATAAAAAAAGCAAAATCATTAGGTTTTAGGTGTAATGTGAATTGCACAATCTTTGACACAGCTGAAGAAAGTGGGTTAAAAAAATTTCTAAACTATGTCACAGACAATCTAAAAGTTGATGGTATAACTATCTCACCTGGTTTTGCTTACGAAAGGGCACCTGATCAGGAACATTTTATTAAAAGATCCAACACTAAAAATTTTTTTAGAAAAGTTTTTAAATCACAAGATTTTAAAAAATGGGATTTTAGTCATTCTAGTTTATACCTTGATTTTCTTGCTGGCAACCAATCATACAAGTGCACTCCATGGGGAAACCCAACTAGAAATATTTTTGGTTGGCAAAAACCTTGTTATCTTCTTGGAGAAGGTTATGTTGAGACCTTTAAAGAACTCATGAATGATACTGAATGGCATAAATATGGTACTGGAAACTATGAAAAGTGTTCAGACTGTATGGCGCATTGCGGTTATGAGGCATCAGCTGTAACAGATGTTTTTGCTAATCCCATAAAAGCTGTATCTGTTGCTTTAAAAGGTCCCAAGACAGAGGGTGCAATGGCCGAAGAAATAGATATAAGTAAATCGAGAGATCCAGACTTTTTTCATGATAACCATGTCAGCGAAATGATGAAGAAACTGCATGCTCAAAAAAAGAACGAAACGGATAATTCTCCAATCCCATCTGCTGGTGCAGCAATAAACCCAAAAGGTGAGCTAGCTAAAAAATTAAAGTAGCTGTCAGTTCTATAAATTGTTAATTAAGTCTTTAAGAACCTTTTTACTTTTTATAAATTTGAAATTTAACTTCAGAAGGTCGAATATAGTTAACGGGTTCAGAACCAACTTTCTAAACAAAGTTACTCTTTTAAGATCACCATTATCATTAATACAATCTTTAATAAATAAAGGAATATCAAAAGAAAGATCGTCAAATATAACTTTTATTGACATCATTGGAATTCTAGCTTTAAGAAGTTCTTTTTTAATATAAAAAGCTTCCATATCAATAACTGAGATTGATTTAAATTTTTTTACCAGATTTAATTTTTCTTTCCTGTCTGCTACAATTTTATTAACGGTAAGTAAATTCCCTCTAAAAAACTTAAAACTACTTTCTAATCTTTTCAGTAAATCTTTGTCGAATTTTAAAGTTGATAGTTTTTCTTTTTTTTCATTAAAAAGTTTATCTATAAAAACAATATCACCATTCTTTAAATTTTTTGATATAGAACCAGCAAATCCAAAGTTAATTACAATGTCTACACCAAAATTTATAAGTTCTTGTGTCGCATTCTTTGAACCTTTACCATAACCACAAACACAAATAATATTATTTTTTTTGTGGGAAACTAAATTCATTTCTTTTTTTAATCCAAAAATAAAACCAATTTTTTTGATTCTTTTTTTATGTTCCATAATTTGGAAAAATCGAATTTTTTTTCAATTGGTTTTTTATTTTTGAGATTGCAAGAAGAGGAAAATATTTAGCATATCCATGATATTTAAGATAGAAAACTTTTGGAAAACCAACAGCTGTATAAGATTCCTCTTTCCAATTTAATTTATTTTTAAAAAGAAATTTAACACCTTTTTCAACTTCCTTGCAATCTATTTCACCAATAGATATCAAGCCCATGAGTGCCCAGGCAGTTTGGGAGGGTGTGCTATTTTTTGAATAACTTTCAAAACCTTTGTAATAAGATTTTCCATCTTCGCCCCAGCCACCATCTGGTTTTTGCATGGCTTTAAGATATCTGGAGGCTTTTTTCAGTACATCTTTTTTTTGTGGAAAGTCCAATAAATTTAAAGCACTTACAACAGACCATGTTCCATATATATAGTTAGTACCCCACCTTCCATACCAACTTCCATCATTTTCCTGCTCAGAAAGTAAGTATTTTAGTCCCTTATTTATTGAGTACTCACTTTCAGGGTTATTTTGTTGTTTTAGAAAACTTAAGCATCTTGCTGAAACATCAACAGTTGGGGGGTCAAGTAATGCGCCATGGTCAGCGAAAGGAATATAATTTAAATAATATTTTGTATTGTCAATGTCAAAGGCACCCCATCCTCCATTTTTTGATTGCATTGAAATAATCCACTTTCTTGTTCGTTCAAGACATTGTTCAACTTTTTTAATCTTTTTTTTTTTATTGTATCTATCTAAGAACATCCCAACTAATGCTGTATCATCGACATCAGGGTAATAATCATTGTTAAATTGGAATGCCCACCCTCCTGGTGCAAGATTTTCCTTGTTAACATTCCAGTCACCAGCTGATTTAATTTCTTTATCAAGAAACCAAGTTACCAAATCGTCAACATTTTCATTCTGTTCAAGAAGAACGTGTCCCATCCAACCTGTGTCCCAAACTGGCGAAAGACATGGTTGACAATAAGCTAAATCTTTTTTTTCCACAATAAGATTATCTATAGCTTGCTTACAAATTTGAATTTGTTTTTCATACCTGTTCTCTTCATCAATTTTGAACGCTATTAAAGCATTGACCATAGCAGGGAAAATACCTCCTAAACCGTCTACACCATTTAGTCTTGTAGAAATCCATTTATAAATGTTATTAATACACTTTTTTTTAAATTTTTTTGACACAAAGTTTGGAAAAAAAAATCTGGCTATTTTATCTAGAATTAAAAAAAGAGAAGAATAAAACCCAAAGCTATCTACAGCTTTTACACTTGGTGATTTATTAAAATTTATAAAAAGTTCTTCTATAGAAATATTGTTAGGATTATTTGCATTTGGTTTTTTATTCATAATAACTAATAAAGGGATTAAAACCGTTCTAGACCAGTATGAGATTTTATAAATATTAAAAGGAAACCATTTCGGAAAGTTTATTATTTCCACGGGCATATATGGAATTGAATTCCAAGAAATTTGTCTAAAAAGTGCTAATGAAATTCTTGTAAAAACGTTTACATTTTCAGCTCCTCCTTTTTTTAGAATAAAAGATTTTGCCTTTACAAGTGATGGGTGATTTTTTCTAAAACCTGATAATTTTAGAGCATAATAAGCTTTTACACTTGCACTAATATCAGATTCTCCTTCAAAAAAAAGAGGCCATCCACCATCTTTGTTCTGTTTACTTAAAAGGTAGTTTTGAATTTTAATTTCAAGTTTAACATTTATTTCACCTAAAAAGTGCATTAACAAAATGTATTCAGATGGTATAGTTGAGTCAGCTTCTAATTCATAAAGATAGCAACCCTGTTTTAGTTTGTTGTTTTTTTGGTCCTTTGTTCTTTTATTTATAAGACCTTCAAAAGGTTTAATTATTTTCTTTAGACGGTGCATTTGAAGTTAAATTGTTTCTATTGCTTTTTTACCAGATAAAATTGAAGCTTCAATAGTGCATGGCAAATTATATTGTGTCCAGTCACCTGCTATTATCGTGTTTTTAGGAATGTTATTAAATTTTTTTACTAAATTAATATTATTCGGTGATTGAACGTAAGTTGCTTTTTTCTCTCTGACAATTTGAACATTTTCATACGTTATTTTTTTTTTGATATATTTACATATTTCACCCCACACACTCATAATTAGTTGTTCTGTATCAGTACTGTTTAAATCATTTGCATTACTAACGGTGACAGATAAATGATTACTTTTTATGAATACCCATTGTGTTATAGAGTTTATGAACCCAACTATGGGTTTTTGGAAAAGTTCAATATCATTTGGTTTAATTTTAAAATGAAGGTTTAAAATAGTATTATATTCATTCGGAAGAGAGCAATTACCCAAAAGTTTAGAGAGATTGGTTGGAGGAATTGAGAAAATAACTTTGTCATTCTTGTTCACTTTAATTTTATTTTTCACAAAAACAAGCTCACTTACGTTATTGTTAGAAACATTAATCTTTTTTAATAAATTCCCATAACTGATAATCCCCCCACTTTTTTTTATTTTGCGTACTGCGGGTTTGATAAGTGATTCATTCCAATTTATTTTTGGTTGGTAAATCCTACAAAATTTTTCTCCTTTGTATATTGTCTCTTTCAAAACATTAGAAAGAACTTTTGCAGATGCTAAATGAGGAGCTGTGTTCATAACACCCAAAGTTAGAGGCTCCCAAAACGTTTTAAAAATCTTTGAATTTCCAACAATTTCAAAAACTGATGAGTTTCTACTCACAAAAAAAAGTTTTAATAATGACAGGTAATCAAATAATTTAGTATTTGGTATTAACTTTTTTTCCCCTGTCAAAAATTTTGTATATCCCGAAGACAGATCTAAGTTCCACTCAAGATTTCGTTCAAAATCAAAAAAAAAAAAATTAGGTGATATTACTTTAAGGGTTTTTGATGATCCAATAAGCTCACAGAAGTTTTTAAAATATTTATTAGCAGAAAATACTAGATGATTGCCATTATCTATTTCGATATTAGTTTTCTTATCATAAAAGGATCGACATCTACCTCCAGGAAATTTTGCTGATTCATAAATTTCCACATTCATTTTTTTTTTTTGAGAATGAATTGCAGCTGATAACCCTGATAGACCTGCGCCTATTATGTATATATTTTTTTTTATCTTATTACCTGAGTATAAAGTTGACTAATATTATAGTTTTATCAAAAAAATTTAGTTTTACTTTTTTTTTAATATTAATTTTTTTTTTAAACATTTTCTTGTGTATTTTTTTATAAAATTCCTTCATTAATTCAGATGCAACAATTTTTTTTTTATCTAAATTTATTGATAGTTCATCTGCTTTTTTAAAAAAATCATCAGCATCTTTCAAAATTTCCTGCAGAACTTCTTGAATTTTGTTTGCTTTTTCCAAATTAGTAATGTTTTTTTTAATACCATACTTTTTCAATTTAACCTCTGGTATGTAACATCGTCCAATTTCAAGATCTTCTCTAAAATCTCTTACTATATTTGTCAATTGAAATGCCATACCTAAAGAATAAGCATATTTTTTACTCTTGTGACCATTTAAACCAAAAATTTTTATTGATAAATATCCAACAGCAACTGCTACTCTTTTACAGTATTCTTTAAATTCATGTGTACTTGGAAACTGAATTTTCTTTTTTACATCCATTAACATTCCATCAATAATTGAAATAAAATCTTTTTTTTCTAGATTAAAGTTTTCAATCGAGGTTTTTAATTCCTTTAAAATACTTTCATTAATTTTTTTTTTTTGATAAAGACCATTTATTTTTTTTTTCCAATTGTTAAGTTTTATTTTTTTTGAATTTACTGTTCCATAATTATCAGCAATATCATCAACAACTCGACAAAATGCATAAACAGAGAACATCGCTCTTTTTTGAATCTCGGGGAGGAGTTTCATTCCCCAGAAAAATGAGGATCCTGAGTTTTTGACTATATTTTCTACATTTAGCTGGTCAATAGAAGTCATCTAAAAGAATTTAATAGACTAGGCTCTTTCTTCTATTGAAAATTTTGCTGGAGTAGCAATACCTAATGCACCTAGAACGGTTTTAACAATACTGTCATGGTCTATACCACATTCGATATTTTGGTGGTCCGGCTTTCCATGATTTATAAATCTATTTGGGAAGAATAAGGGCCTAAATTTTAATTCCCTATCGAGTGCTGCGGTTTTTGTCAGAAAAGACATAACTTGAGCTGAAAAACCTCCTATTGATCCTTCCTCAACAGTAACAAGTACTTCATGATCCCTAGCAAGCTGAGTGATTAACAATTCATCGATTGGTTTTGCAAATCTCGCATCTACCACAGTGGTTGATAACCCATAGGATGCCAACTTTTCTGATGCAATTAACGAGTCTCCTAGTCGCGTGCCAAGAGATAGTATACATACTTGATTTCCTTCTCTAATGATTTTACCCTTCCCTATTTGCCAGGGCTCTGGTTTTTCATTTATTTTTACACCAACACCTTCTCCTCTTGGATATCTAAAGGCAGAGGGTTTATCGTTAATCTGAGTAGATGTAGCTATACAGTTACATAGCTCATTCTCATCACTAGGAGCCATTACTACAAAATTTGGTAAGGTACATAAGTATGCTAAATCGAAGGATCCTGCGTGTGTTGCACCATCTGCTCCAACCTGACCTGCGCGATCAATCGCAAATCTTACAGGTAAAGATTGAATTGCTACATCATGAACTACTTGGTCATAGGCTCTTTGAAGAAATGTGGAATAAATTGCTGCAAAAGGTTTCATTCCTCTTGTAGCTAAACCTGCGGCAAATGTAACTGCGTGTTGTTCTGCAATGCCAACATCGAAAGTTCTTTTTGGAAATTTTTTTTCAAAGATGTCAAGACCTGTTCCTGACGGCATGGCTGCAGTTATTGCTACTATACTTTTATCTTTTTGAGCATGCTTTACAAGAGCATTGGCAAAAACTTTTGTATAGCTAGGAGCTTTAGAGGCAGATTTAACTTGTTCTCCGGTAACAACATTAAATTTACTTACCCCATGATATTTATCTTCAGATTTTTCAGCTGGTTCATAGCCATATCCTTTTTTTGTTACTACGTGAACAAAAACTGGTCCGTCCCATTTGGATTTTTGAAGATTTCTTAAAACCGGCAAAAGATGGTCTAGATTGTGTCCATCAATGGGTCCAATGTAGAAAAAACCAAGTTCCTCAAAAAGTGTTCCCCCTGTGACCATACCTCGCATGTATTCTTCAGCTTTAGCGGCCATATTTTGAAAACTTTTTGGAAATTTTTTAGCCATGTGTTTTGCCAAGCTTCTTGCGGATTGGAATGTTTTTCCTGATAGTAATCTAGATAAATAAGCGCTCATTGCTCCAACTGGAGGGGCTATAGACATATCGTTATCATTTAGGATCACAATTAGCTTTGCATTCATTGATCCTGCATTATTCATAGCTTCATAAGCCATACCGGCACTAATTGCTCCATCTCCAATCACACAGATGACTTGGTGATCTTCTTTTTTAAGATCTCTGGCAACAGCCATACCAAGTCCAGCTGAGATAGAGGTAGACGAATGTGCCGCACCAAATGGGTCATACTCACTTTCTGATCTTTTTGTAAAGCCATAAAGGCCACCTGGTTGTCTTATGGTCCTTATTTTTTCGCGTCGACCTGTGATAACCTTATGAGGATAGCATTGATGACCAACATCCCATATAAGTTTGTCATTTGGAGTATTAAAAACACTATGTATAGCAACAGTCAATTCAACAACTCCTAAACCAGCACCTAAATGCCCACCGGTAACAGAAACTGCATCGATTACTTCATCTCTCAGTTCTTTACAAAAAACTTTTAATTGTTGATCGTCGAATTTTTTAAGATCTTTAGGAAATTTAACTTTGTCGAGTAATGATTTTTGAGTTTTCATAGGTTAAGTATTATCTCCATTTGGAGTAAATATTAATATTAGTTCATTATCCCTTTTATAAAACAAAAAATCAAATCAATACGAGATAATTTCACATTTTTTCTTAATACATCATTAATTCTTAGCAAATAACATAACCTTTTGGCAATATTTAAAATTATAAGAGTTTCTTTTCTTAAACCCCAAGGTTTGATCATTTTTAGCCCTTTGCTTGATTTAACCAACATTATCTCTACTTTTTCTACGATTTCATGAACTAAATTGAAGAAATTCACATGAGATTTTTTTATATAAAATATTTCTTTGTTCAGTGAGTGTTTTTTTAAAAAAAATTCAGGTATGTATACTCTTTCAAGTTGAAGAAAATCTTTCTTGCAATCCTGTAAATGATTTATAATTTGCAAACTAGTGCACAAACAATCAGAGGCAACATAAATCTCTTCGAAGTTTTTCTGTTGTAATTTTTTTTTTTGGTAAATTAAGTCTATTACAAACCTTCCAACAGGGTTTGCAGAGTACTTGCAATAAAAAACTAAATCATCCCAATTTCTATATTTTTTTCCTTTCGCATCCATTAAGAAAGCTTTAAGCAAGTTTCTAGAGTATTTTTTTGCAAATGAAATTTCTGGGAAAAAATTAATAATATTGTTTAGAGCTGTAATACTGGTTTTCTTCTCTACTTTTAAAATGTAGTCAAAATATGTTAATATTTTAACTTTTTCTTTAGAAGGAAGGGTACTGTGATCAGCAATGTCATCAGCTGTTCTAGCAAAAAAATAGAACGCTCTGATATACTCTTGAATATCTTTTTTTATAACAAAAGATGCAACAGGAAAGTTTTCATCTGTGAAAGTTTTTCCAGATAACAACTTAACTACATCTTTTTCCTCTATTTCGAAATTATTAATATTTTCTTCCTTTCCAAACATTACCTTTTCTGAAATGAAAATTTAAAGCTGATGTAAATGTCATCATCATATAAATCAAACTAGCAAATGGTAATGAAAAGTAATAAAATGGATGAAGTTTGTAAAAGTTTACCGTTGGTCTAAAAGAAATAACTAAAATTAAGATTGTTAAAATATTTAATAAAAATAAACTTACATGAATTTCTTCAAAAAAAAAAATGGCGAGTATTGGATAAAGGTAAATAATACACATACCCAAAATAGAAAAACATAAGTAGAGTGGAGAGAAACTAATTTGTTCATATGCTGTTCTAGATACCATTTTCCATATTTCTGTTAAATTTGTGTAACATCTCCTGCTACAAACTTTTTCTGTTAGACCTAACCAAATGTTTCCTCTTTGTTTAATTATTTTTGCTAAGTTGCAATCATCTATGACCTTATCTTTGATTTGCTCATATAAGTTTACCTTACTGAAGACTTCTGATTTACAAAGTATAAATCCTCCGGCAGCCGCAGCAAGAGAATTATTAGGGTCATTGACTTTGCTAAAAGGATAAATTTTTTGAAAAAAATAAATGAATGCAGGAATTAAAAGCTTTTCCCAGATGGTTGTACAATTAAGTTTGGCCATTAATGAGACCATTAGAAGTTTTCTTTGAGATAAGAAGTTCACTGCTTCAGAAATGATTCCTTTTTTTAAAATTATATCTGAATCAAGAAAAAGATAATATTCAATTTTTTTGTATTTTAAAATATCAATTGCTTGTTTTAGGGCCCATACTTTTCCACTCCAACCAATGGGTAATTTTTTACCTTTGACAACTTGATGATTAATTTTTGTTTTTGTTAAAAGATTTTTAGCAACTATATGTGTTTTATCACTGCTGTTGTCATCAACTATCAAAATGCTGACATTATTTAAATTCTGCCCTACAATGGAATTAAGAGTTTCAGGAAGATTTTTTTCCTCATTTCTTGCTGGAATAATTATACAAATCTTTTTATTATTTTTGTTATTATTTTTTTTGTAGAATTTCTCAAAAATAGTCATATTAGACCAGAATAGTTCATTGTATGAAAAAAATTTTCTGGAGTTGAAGAAAAGCAAATATATCCAAGAGAAAAAAGCAACTAAACAAAAAAAACCAATCATTGATATAAGATTGTAATACCATATATTTGATTTGCATGTTGTATTAAAACAACATGATTAAGAAAAATTAAAAATTATTGCTTTTTTGGTAGATTTTAACTAATTAATTAAGTATAAGTATAAGTATGATTAATTTTTAAACAATTTTTTTACTGCTTAAAAATTGTGCATGTATAAGGGAAAGGACATTAAAATGCTTAAAAAATTACTTGTTGTAAGTGCACTTGCTTTGCCACTTACAATTTCTAAGGAAGTCAAATCTTTTGAGTTTCCAGAAAAACCTCCTGTTGGTGAGCTTTCAGCTAACGTAAGCTATTACACTAATTACATTTGGAGAGGTGAAGAACAGACTGGTGGATTAGCCATCCAGGGCGGATTTGACTACTCTGTTAATCTTGTTGAGAATTATCTTGATGCTTATGTTGGAACATGGGCTGCTAACTTAAATACAAATGGCCATGGTATGGAATTAGATTATTATGGTGGTTTTACAGGAGCCATTCCAATTCCAACAATAGAAGATTACTTTTCTTATGATATAGGTATGCTTTATTATGATTATCCTGGACAATCATCTCAAGAAAATGATGATGTTGATGCTACTGGAGGCCAAGGTACTAAAAGTATGGAATTTTTAGAATGGTATGGTTCTGTTGGAATATCAGGTCTTCCTGCTGATCTAAGTCTTTCTTATTACTTCGGTTATTCACCGACTGGTTTTAGCAACAATTATGATTACACTTATCATAATGTAGGAGCTGAGATTCCAGTGCCAGGAACACCATTTACTTTATACGGTGGTGTTGGTTTCACAGATTCCGACATAGATGATGCCACAACAGGTTATGGTTTCACAGATTACAAAATTGGTACCACAACTTCAGTATTTGGTTTAGACTGGGGTGTTGAGTTTACAACAACGACTGGATATGCTGCATCTGGAGAAGATAAAGATACCACTCTTGGTGGTGACCACGTAGTTGGATACGTTTCAGCTAGTTTTTAAATCTTTCCCTAACTGATCTAAAAAGAAGGGCGATTTATCGCCCTTTTTTTTATTATCTCACATTTTATAATTATTAAAGATGATAATAAAATCAAAGAACCTAATTGATGAGTCAAACCTAAATGTATAGGCACAAAAAACCTTAGCATAATAATTCCGAGAAAATACTGACTAACTACAATAATTGTTACGAGTGTTGAAAGAAAATAAGCAGCTTTAAGCTTTGATTTATATACCTTAAATAAGGTTATTAAAACATAGATCAGTGTTAATGTTGCTAACATTCTGTGAAAAAATTGTATGAAACCAATATCGTTAAAAAGTTTACTCATTGAGTAGGAATTTTCTTGTAATAAAATTGGTGGTAAAAAATTTTCTCCCATGTAAGGAAAATTGTTATATGCCCATCCTGCATTTGTTCCAGAAACAAAAGCTCCTGATCCAACTGTCAACAGAACCAAAAAAATTGAAATTTTAATATTAGTAATTTGACGATTATATTTTGTTGTAAAGTAGTTTGGTTTTTCGGTGTTGTATGATGTGTTTTTGCAAAATCTATCAAGTAAAATACTATAAATTATAAAAGCAATAAGTAGATGAGCCGACAGCCTAAAGTGACTTACATCAGGTCTTTCACTTAAACCACTTTGAACCATAAACCAGCCCATAAAGGCTTGAAATGAACCTAAAAAAAAAAGAATTATGTATATTTTTTTTTCATTAGAATCAAACATACCCTTTACAAAAAAAAATAAAAAAGGAAGGGTATATGTGATTCCAATTAATCTTCCCCAAATTCTATGAAAATATTCCCAGAAGAAAATTTTTTTAAATTCTGCTAAAGAAATATCAAAGTTTTTTTGAATAAACTCTGGTGTAGCTTTGTATTTACTAAAAAGTTCTAACCAATCATTTTGATTTAATGGAGGTATTATACCCCCAATCAAGTTCCATTCTGTCATGGATAAACCTGAGTCTGTTAGGCGCGTAATACCTCCTATAATTATCATCAAAATAATCATAATTAAATTAACACTTATCCAAGTTTGTTTAATCTTTGTGATAGACATAGAATATTAATAATAAATTAATTCAAATTTAAAATACATATATTTTATGTAGTTTATTAATAATTACATAATATATTGACAAATTAGTTATTTTGTAATTAATAGTCATATGAATCAAAGGATTGAACTTATCTCGACTCTTAATAAAGAATGTCAAGGATTAGCCCCTGAGGAGATATTAGAGATTTCAATTAAAAAATTTAATAATAAAATTACTTACATTTGTTCTTTTGGTACTGAATCAGCAATTATACTTCATATGATTTCAAAAATTGATACAAAGTTCCCAATATTTTTGTTAAACACCCATTTTTTGTTTCCAGAAACAATTGCCTATAAAAATAAATTATTAAAAAAGTTACGTTTAACAAATTGTTTAGATGTTTTTCCAGACGAACTCTTAATAAAGCAAGAAGATCCAAAAAACAGTCTATGGATGAATAATACAGATAGATGTTGTGAAATTAGAAAAGTTAAACCTCTTGATAAGATTTTAAAGAACTATAGCTCTTGGATTTCTGGAAGAAAGTCATATCATCAAGGAGAGAGAATTGATTTGAAACCTTTCGAGCTTTTAAATAAAAAAATTGTTGTAAACCCATTAATTAATATAAAAAAAAAAGAAACAAATAACTATTTTGAAGCAAACGATTTACCCGAACATCCTTTGATAAAAAAGGGCTATTTATCTATTGGATGTATTCACTGTACATTTAAAACAACTGATAAGAGTAATATGAGATCTGGTCGATGGAAAAATAAAATAAAAACTGAATGTGGAATTCATTTTAATAAAAAAAATTAAAAAATGAATAGTCACTTAAAAAAATTAGAAAATGAAAGTATCTATATTTTTAGGGAGGCATATCGGTCAATAAAAAATATTTCAATGCTTTGGTCGCTAGGAAAAGACTCTAATGTTATGGTTTGGATCGCGTTTAAAGCCTTTCTAGGTAAAATTCCTTTCCCTTTGGTTCATGTTGATACAGGAAAAAAATTTAAAGAAATGTACGATTTTAGGAATAAATATGAAAAAAAGTGGAACATCAAACTTATTAAAGGAGATTGTCCACCAGTAGAGGAAATTGACCCCTCTCTTCCTCCTGCAGCAAGGTCGGCAGCAAGAAAAACTGAAGGGTTAAAAAAAATACTTAAAACGTACCAATTTAAAGGAGTTGTTGCAGGTATAAGAAGAGATGAACAAGGTACAAGGGCAAAGGAAAGAATTTTTAGTCCGAGAGACGAATCAGGAAAATGGGATGTAAAGAATCAGCCACCTGAATTCTGGGATCAATCTAACTTCAATTATCCTGATAAAGTTCACATAAGAATACACCCACTTTTAAGTTGGACTGAAATTGATATTTGGCAGTACATAAAAGATCAAAAAATACCAATTGTTGATTTATATTTCTCAAAAAATGGAAAAAGGTACAGATCATTGGGTGACAAAGATATTACCTCACCTGTAAATAGTAATGCTAAAAATCTTGACGAAATTATAAGTGAACTAAAAATTACAAAAGTTTCTGAAAGATCAGGTAGAGTAATGGATCACGAACAAGAAGATGTCTTTGAGAGATTAAGGACAAAAGGTTATATGTAATGAGTTTTGATGAAAACATAGAAATTCCAAAAGTTGTAATAGTTGGTCATGTTGATCATGGAAAATCATCTTTGATAGGAAGACTAATGTATGATTTAGGCGAAGTTCCTTCGGAAAAATATAAAGAATTAAAACTAGTTAGCGAAAAAAGAGGTATGGAGTTTGAGTATGCTTTCTTATTGGATGCACTCCAGGCGGAAAGGGATCAAGGAATTACAATTGATACGACCCAAATATTTTTCAAAACAAAAAAAAGAAAATATGTTTTTATTGATGCACCTGGACACAAGGAATTTATAAGAAATATGATAACTGGAGCATCATCAGCGGATATTGCTGTGTTAATTATTGATGCTCATGAAGGTTTAAAAGAACAAACAAAAAAACACGCATACTTATTAAAACTTTTAGGTTTGGATAACGTAATATGTCTTTTTAATAAAATGGACAAAATTAACTATGACGAAAAAAAGTTTTTTAAGGTGGAAAAAGAGTTGCATCAATTTATTACTAATATCGGTATAAATATAACCGCAAAAATTCCTGTTAGTGCAAAATGTGGTGACAATATCGTTAGCAAAAGCAAAAACCTTATTTGGTATGATGATGAGACATTTTGTGAAATACTGGATACTTATAACATAAAGAAGGGTTCAGATAAATTACCTTTAAGACTTCCTGTACAAGATATTTACAAGATTGATGATAAGAGAGTTATAGTTGGAAGAATAGAAACAGGAGAGTTAACATTAAACGACGAATTATTTTTTCTTCCGTCTAACGAAACAGTTAAACTCAAATCATTTGAAGCTTGGCCAAAGGCTAAACGAAAGTATATCTCAGGGGATAATGTGGGGTTGACAATTGAAGAACAGATTTTCATTGATAAAGGTAATCTAATTTCACATGTAACGTCTCGTCCTAAACTGATGAATACTTTTGAAGCAAACTTATTTTGGTTAAGTGAAAAAAAGCTTAAAGTTAATAAACAATATCTGATGAAAATAAATACAGGGGAATACAATATCTTTATCAGGAAGGTCTCAAGAGTTATAGATACGAATAATTTAAATTCCAAACATTCAAGTTTAAGTCCAGAAAAAAACGATGTATGCGAAGTTATTATCCATTCGTCTCAATTGATACCGATGGATGATTTTAAAGATAATCAGAAAACTGGAAGATTTTGCATTTTAGACGAGGAGAAAATTATTGCTGGTGGCATTATAAATTTGCAAAACTTTCCTGATCAAAAAGATGTAGTTCAAACAAAAAACATCAAACCAGTAAGTTTTTCTGTTTCTGAAATTGATAGAGCTCTACGATTTAATCATAGATCAGCTATTATTTGGATGACGGGTCTTTCTGGCTCTGGAAAGAGTACAATTGCAAAAGAAATTGAAAAAAAGTTGTTTTTGAAAAATTACAATGTTTTTGTTTTAGATGGTGACAACTTGAGGGCGGGAATTAATCGAGGCTTAGGGTTTACTACTGAAGAGCGTACTGAAAATATTAGAAGAACGGCTGAAGTTGCTAGACTTTTTTCACAGGCAGGATTTATAGTAATTGTATCATTAATATCACCTTACATAAGTGAACGAAAAAAAGCTAGGGATATAAGGCCTGAAATTTTTAAGGAAATTTTTATCAAAGCTTCTATTGATGAATGTAAAAAAAGGGATGTCAAAGGTTTTTACTCTAAAGCTATTAGCGGTGAAATAGAAAATTTTACTGGAATATCTTCTCCATATGAGGATCCAACAAATCCTGATCTAATTCTTAATACTGAGAAAGAATCAATTGAAGAAAGTGTTAACAAACTCGAAAACTTTATCATTAAAGAGTTTGGTATGACAAATAATAGTTGACAAAATTAAATATTTAGTTATTTTAGCACTCGTAATAATGGAGTGCTAATAAAAAACGGGCTCTAAATTTTGAATTGTCTTATAACAAAGGAGATTCTATATGAAATTCAAACCACTTCAAGATCGAGTTGTAGTCAAAAGATTAGAAAGCGATGAAAAAACATCGGGTGGCATAATTATTCCCGATACAGCAAAAGAAAAACCAAGTGAAGGTGAAATAGTTGCAGTTGGACCTGGTGAACTTACTGAGGATGGTAAGTTAAAGCCAATGAATGTAAAAGAAGGTGATAAGATCCTTTTTGGAAAATGGTCAGGTACTGAAGTTAAATTAGACGGTCAGGATCTTTTAATTATGAAAGAATCAGACATTATGGGAATTTTAGAATAAAAAGGAGATTAAATTATGTCAGCTAAAAAAATATCATACGGTTCTGATGCGCGTGATCAAATGATTGCGGGCGTTGATGCTTTAGCAAATGCAGTTAAAGTTACACTTGGGCCCAAGGGCAGAAATGTAATTCTTGATAAATCATTTGGAGCACCACGTGTTACAAAAGATGGCGTTTCAGTAGCAAAGGAAATTGAACTAAGAGATAAATTTGAGAATATGGGCGCCCAAATGGTTAAAGAAGTTGCTAGTAAGAGTTCGGACGCCGCTGGAGATGGCACAACAACAGCTACAGTTTTAGCACAAGCTGTAGTTAAACAAGGCGCTAAGGCGGTTGCATCTGGAATGAATCCAATGGACTTAAAAAGAGGAATTGACCTTGCCGTAGATAAAGTGTTGAATGAACTTAAATCTAAAGCCAAGAAGCTAGGTTCATCTGGCGAAATAGCTCAAGTAGGAACAATTTCAGCAAATGGTGAAGAAGAAATTGGAAAAAAAATTTCTGAAGCAATGGATAAGGTTGGAAGAGATGGAGTAATCACAGTTGAGGAGTCAAAAACAAGAGATACAACCCTTGAAACAACCGAGGGTATGCAATTTGATAGAGGTTATCTTTCACCTTACTTCATAACAGATGCAGAAAAAATGATTTGCGAGTTTGAAGACCCCTTTATTCTTTTAAATGAAGGAAAACTCTCTAACCTTCAAGATTTGCTTCCACTTCTTGAATCTGTTGTTAAATCAGGTAAACCTCTTTTAATTATTGCTGAAGATGTAGAGGGAGAAGCTCTCGCTACACTTGTTGTTAATAAACTTAGAGGTGGACTTAAAGTGGCCGCAGTTAAAGCACCTGGTTTTGGTGATAGACGAAAATCTATGTTAGAAGACTTAGCTATTCTTACAGGGGGACAAGTTATAAGTGAAGAGCTTGGAATTAAACTTGAAAACGTTACAATTAACGATTTAGGTTCTTGTAAAAAAGTTAGAATTGATAAAGAAGATACTACCATTGTTGGAGGAAGCGGAAGCTCGACAGACGTCAGTGCTAGATGTGAGCAAATCAAAACTCAGATAGAGACCACAACCTCTGATTATGATAAGGAGAAACTTCAAGAAAGGCTTGCTAAGTTATCTGGAGGTGTTGCTGTAATAAATGTAGGGGGGTCAACAGAAGTAGAAGTTAAAGAAAGAAAAGATAGAGTTGATGACGCCCTTAATGCTACAAGAGCTGCTGTTGAGGAAGGAATTGTTCCTGGAGGAGGTACGGCGCTTTTATATTCAAAAAACGCTCTTGAAGGTCTAAAAGGTAAAAATCCCGATCAAGATGCAGGTATTGATATCGTAAGAAAGGCCCTTGAAGCTCCTTGTCGACAAATTGTCGAAAACGCTGGAGTTGAAGGCTCAATTGTTATTGGAAAACTATCCGAACAAAAGGATAATAATTTTGGTTTTGACGCTCAAACTGAAACCTACACAGATCTAGTTAAATCTGGAATTATTGACCCTGTTAAGGTTGTGAGAACAGCATTAGAGAATGCTTCATCAATAGCAGGGTTACTGTTAACTACCGAGGCTATGGTTGCTGAGTTACCCGAACCAAAAGAACCTTTACCTCCAATGCCTGGCGGCGGAGGCATGGGCGGCATGGGCGGCATGGGCGGTATGGGCGGCATGGATTTCTAAACTAGTCCCAAAATGTCTAAATTTAAAGCCCAGTTTTTTAACTGGGCTTTTTTATTGATAATACAAACCTTCGTCCATTTTAAAAAACCTGACCCATACGTCAAAATCCTCGTCTTTTATTTCAACAGTATTGAAGCCACACCTTATCAAAAAAATATATTGATCTGGAAGTATATGTCCGGAGGCCCTAATTTCATTTTTAAAGTTTAATTTCTTTCGTAAAGTTTTTGCAATTGAAAATGGTCTTCCATCTTTAAATGAAAGAAAGTTAAATTCGACTAAACTGAAATATAGTATATCATCAGTTATTTCGTCTAAAGATTCATCAGATTTAAGTTGAATCCCAGAGATTATTTTGTTTTTCTTAAGTAATTGTCCTTTTTGTATCCATAAACTTTTTGTTAATATTACTTTTTTTTTGCTTATAGATGTTAATTTTTCTAAATCATCCAAAAAAATATATTCATTCTTTTGTGGTTTGTCTTTATTGAGGATTATCATATAGATCTTTCTTAAATTCACTTATTCCAATTCTATTGAAAACCTTAAGAAAATCTTCATCTTGTGAAATTCTATGCTTTTTGTAAGTTTTGAGTATTGTATTAAGTGCGCCCATTAATTGACTTTCTGGAAAAGAAGGACCTACTATTTCTCCAATACTCGCATTCTCGGTCGCTGAACCACCAAGTGTAATTTGGTATGATTCCTCTCCATTTTTATCAAGCCCTAAAATACCTATGTTTCCCACATGATGGTGACCACATGCATTAATACATCCTGAAATTTTGATTTTAAGACCTCCAATATTTTTTTGCTCATTATAATTATTAAATGATTGACTAATCTTTTGAGAAATTGGAATGGATCTAGCTGTTGCAAGAGCACAATAATCCATTCCTGGACAACAAATAATATCAGAGATTAAGCCAATGTTAGGTGCTGATAACCCAACTTTTTTTAGCTTAAGCCAAAGGTTATAAATTTTTTTATTTTCCACGTGGGGTAAGAGAACGTTTTGCTCATGAGTTACTCTTATCTCTCCAAAAGAGTAATCATAGGATAATTGCGATAATTCATTCATCTGGTTTGCATTCATATCACCTGGTGGTTTTCCAGTGGGCTTCAATGAAATCATAACAACAGAATATCCCTTAATTTTATGGTTAATAACATTTTGCTTTACCCACTGTTTAAACTCTACGTTATCAACTTTTGGAATTATTGAGTTTTTTGCGTGTGTAATAGGTAATTTAAAAAAATTATAAATTTCTTTTACTTTGTTCTCACTCAACTCAAGTTTTTTATCTGCAAAATTTTTATACTTATCCTCTATCATAGACCTAATTTTTTCTTCGCCCAATTCATTAACTAAGATTTTAATCCTTGCCTTATAAATATTGTCGCGTCGACCTAGCTCATTGTAAACAGATAAAATTGCTTCAAGATAATTCAAAAGATCTTTTTTGTCTAAGAAGTCCTTTATTTTTTTTGCAATAAAAGGGCTTCGTCCCTGTCCACCACCTACATAAACTTCAAAGCCTATTCTAGAATTCTTTTTAACAAGTCTTAATCCAATATCATGTACTTCAATTGCTGCTCTATCTTTTTTAGAAGCTGTTACTGCGATTTTAAACTTTCTTGGTAAAAAAGAAAACTCTGGGTGAAATGTTGACCACTGCCTTATTATTTCACACCATGGCCTTGGATCCTCAACCTCTTCATTGTTAATACCTGCTAAATGATCGCAAGAGATATTTCTTATACAATTTCCTGAAGTTTGAATAGCATGCATTTCAACAGATGCTAATTCTTCTAAAATTTTTGGAACATCGGTTAGCTTCGGCCAATTAAATTGAATGTTTTGTCTGGTTGTAAAATGACCATAACCTCGGTCAAACTTTTTTGAAATTTCCGCTAGTTTTTTTAATTGTAGGTATGAAAGTTCACCGTAGGGAATGGCTACACGGAGCATATATGCATGAAGTTGAAGATATAACCCGTTCATAAGTCTCAGTGGTTTGAACTCATCTTCAGTTAAATCACCATTTAATCTGCGTTCAACTTGATATTTGAATTCAGATGTTCTTTTTTTTAAAATTTTTTTATCTTTTTTAGAATATTTGTACATTATTGATTAATATTTATTGTTAATCCGTTTTTCCTAATTTTGTCTCTTAGCCTTCTTATTTTTCCTTCTTCGGTCAATTCTATAAAAATAGGACCAACTATTAGACATTTATTTACATCTTCAATCGCAATTTTTTCATATCTTTCTATATCAATTTTTTTAATTTTTATTGCATCATTAAAATTTCTGCTCCATTTATTTTTTGTTAAATAAACAACATCACCAGAAATTAAATCGTTTGCAGACAAGTAAAATTGTTCTCCTTTTAATTTTTTTGCCATGAATAAAAGTATAAATATTATTAAAAAAGTAAAGGTTTTTTAATAAATTACAACAAAAAAGTGCAAAATATATTATTTAACATAAAAAATATGTATATTATTATTTTTTTTAATTTGTTATTCATATAAATCGTAAGAAATAATGAATGTCATGGATAATAAAAATTTAAAGCAATGGCCTTTTATAGAAGCTAAAAAAATCTTAAAACGGTTTAAAGGAAACGCAAAAGATACCTGTATTTTTCAAACAGGATATGGTCCATCTGGACTTCCACATATTGGAACCTTTGGTGAAGTTTTAAGAACGACTATGGTTATGAAAGCTTTCAGTTTTTTATCTGAAATACCAACTAAACTTTTTATTTTTTCAGATGACATGGACGGGTTAAGAAAAGTTCCAGATAATGTTCCAAATAAAGAACTAATAGAAAAAAACCTTGAAAAACCCTTGTCCTCAATACCTGATCCATTTGAAAAATTTTCATCTTTTTCTGAACACAATAATAACAAACTGAAAGAATTTCTTGATAGTTTTGATTTTCAATATGAATTTAAGTCTGCAACTGAGAATTATAAAACAGGTATTTTTAATAATGGGCTTGAAGCTATTTTTGATAATTATGATAAAATTCTTGATATTATTTTACCAACGTTAGGAAAAGATAGAAGAGAAACCTATTCCCCATTTCTTCCAATTTGTAAGACCACAGGAAAAGTACTTCAGGTAAAAGTCTTAGACTTAGATAAAAAGAACAAAAACATAATCTTTGTTAACCCCAATACAAACAAGGAAGAACAAACTTCTATATTTGATGGAAATTGTAAACTGCAATGGAAGGTTGATTGGGCAATGAGATGGCTTGTACTAGAAGTAGACTATGAAATGAATGGAAAAGATTTAATAGAGTCTTATATACTCTCAAGCAGAATTAATAAAATTATTGGGGGGATTCCTCCTGTAAATTTTACCTATGAACTTTTTTTAGATGAAAAAGGAGAAAAAATTTCAAAATCTGTAGGTAATGGAATATCCGTCGAAGATTGGTTAAAATTTTCTCCAAAAGAAAGTCTTGAATTGTTTATGTTTCAAAACCCCAATAGAGCGAAAAAATTGTTTTTTGATGTAATCCCAAAAACAACGGATGAATTTTTAAAATTAAGTCAAACCTTTAAGCATTCAGATGAAGAAAGTAGAGTTAATAATGCAATTTGGTTTATTAATTCTGATAACAACAAACAGGTTCCAGAAAATATTACTTTTAATATGGTTCTAAATTTAGCTAGTGTTTGTAATGCTGATTCAAGCGATATATTATGGGAATTTATCTATAATTATTATCCAGAATTGAGAAATGAAAAAAATGATAGGATAAATGAACTTTTAAATTATGGAGTGAATTATTACAAGGAATTTATACTACCTAATAAGGAATACAGAGCACCCAATGAAAAAGAAATGAAGGGATTTGAAATGTTGGTTGAGGCTTTAAAAAAAATACCGTCAACAGCTCAGGCAGAAGATATACAAACTGAAATATATAATATTGGAATGTCTCTTGAATTTGAAAATCTGAGGGATTGGTTTTCCGGATTTTATGAAGTAATTCTTGGACAAAAGCAGGGTCCAAGGTTAGGTTCGTTCATTAAATTTTTTGGTATAAACAAAACTGTAGAATTACTAGAGAGTAAAATTAGAGAAAATTGATGTGAATAGTTTTGTTTATAGAATATTACACCCCGATGAATGGGATGATTTCAAAAGAAAAAAAGTATTTTATGGGAATGATTTAGATAAAAAGTCAGGATACATTCATTTGTCAGAAAAAAAACAAATAAAAAAAACTATAAACGTATACTTTAAGAAAAAAAAAGTAGTGATATTAAAAATTGATACAGAGAAATTAAAGGAAAAAATTTTATGGGAAACTTCAAGAGGAGGTGAGAAGTTCCCTCATCTTTACGATAGTCTAACCTTGGAAAATGTTGTGAAAGTAGATTCAGCTAATGCTTAACGTTATAAATTACAGGTCATTTTCAAAATTAATTTCTTTCTTTCCTCCAGAGCTTTTACACCATTTTTTTTTACAAGCGTTAAAGTTAAATTTTTTCCAAAAAAAAAAAAAATATGAAAATCTTTATACTAAAGTTCTTGGTAAAGACTTTGATAATCCAATTGGATTAGCTGCTGGCTTCGATAAAAACGCTGAAGTAATAAATGGTTCTTTTAATTTAGGTTTTGGTTTTGTAGAGGTAGGTACAGTAACACCAATGCCACAAAAAGGAAATCCTAAGCCAAGAGTTTTTAAAATTCCTGAGTTTGAGGCCATTATTCAAAGACTTGGTTTTAACAATGCTGGAATTGAGGTTTTTTTGAATAACCTAAAAAAAATAAAAAAGAATGAAAGAGAAATTTTGGGAGTTAACATAGGTAAAAATAAAAATTCAAAAGATCCTGTTTCCGATTATAAATTTCTATATAACTTAGTCCAGCCATACGCTGATTATGTTACTATAAATATATCTTCACCAAATACACCTGGTTTAAGAGATTTACAAAAAAAGGACAAACTTGAAAAAATTCTTACAACACTTTCAGAGTTTAAAAAAAAAAAAACGTTTATAAAGTTGTCACCTGACCTCTCTGACAAAGAATTAGAGGATATTTGCAAGCTTTCTATGCATTCCAAGATAGTTGACGGACTTATTTTAACAAATACCACTATTAGTAGGAAGAGTTTACAGTCAAAACCATTGAGAGACTTTTGGAAAATATCTGAAGAAGGTGGTTTGTCTGGTCCACCACTTAAGGAATTAAGTAATAAAATTATCAAAAAAACTTATAAACTCACTAAAGGTAAAATTATTATAATAGGTGTTGGAGGTATTTCTAATGGGAGGGATGCTTTTGAAAAAATTTCTTGTGGTTGTAGTCTTCTGCAACTTTATACTTCTTTAGTCTATAAAGGACCAAATGTTGTTGTAAATATCCTTTCTGAGCTGAGTGAATTATTGAAAAAAAAAGGAATTAGAAAAGTTGAAGATCTTGTGGGGAAAAATACTAATTTATGAGCGACCTTATAAAATTAAAAAGTTTAAAAGAGATTGAAGATAAATATGACATCTTTTTTATAGATTTGTGGGGAGTGATTCACAATGGTTTACAACTTTTTGAAAGTATCGAAAATGTTTTAAATAGACTAAAAAAAAAAAATAAAGTTATTTTTTTTATTACTAATGCTCCCAGAAGATCCTTTGTTATAGCAGATCAATTGAATGATTTTGGATTATCAAAAAATTTTTACGACCGTATTATTTCATCTGGTGAAATTACGTGGTTAAGCCTAAAAAAAAATTATGAAAAGAAAAAATGTTTTATGATTGGTCCTCCAAGAGATTATCATCTTGTTGAAGGTCTTGATATTGAGGTTGTGGAAGATTATTCTAATGGGGTTGATATAATAATCAATACAGGTCCGTGGGGTGATGATGATATTCTTGAAAATTATACAGACTTGTTAAACAGTTTAATAAAGTTTAATTCTTTGATGATTTGTTCAAACCCTGACAAGACTGTGATCAGAGGTAAAAATTTTATGATTTGCGCAGGACTTTTGGCGGAATATTATGAAAAAATAGGAGGGAAAGTTATATATTATGGTAAGCCACACAGCAATATTTATGAATTTTGCTATAAATTTATAGAGGGAGGAAATAAAATTTTGGTAATTGGTGATTCTTTAGAAAATGACATAAAGGGAGCAAATTTACAAAAACTCGATTCAGTCTTAATTACAGATGGAATTCATAGAGAGGTAAATTATAACAAGGATATTGATAAAGAAAAATTAGATGATTTAATAAAAAAAAAAAATATCAAACCTAAGTTTGTTATGAGAAAACTAAACTAAATTGGAAAAACATTGTCAAAAATTAATATAAAAGATTGGATCAACTCTGCTGAAAAAGAGTTAAAAGAAAAGAAACTAGAGGAATTATTTTGGGAAACTCCTGAGGGAATTAAAGTTAAACCTCTTTATACAGAAGATGATATCAAACAACTTAACCATGAAATTGGATTACCCGGTTTGCCACCGTATACTCGTGGCCCCAGAGCAACAATGTATGCTAATAGACCCTGGACTATTAGACAATATGCTGGATTTTCTACTGCAGAGGAATCAAATAAATTTTATAAAGAAGGATTAAAAAATGGCGTAATGGGTTTGTCAGTTGCATTTGATTTAGCAACTCATAGAGGTTATGACTCCGATCATCAAAGAGTCGTAGCAGATGTCGGTAATGCCGGTGTTGCAATTGATTCAGTTGAAGATATGAATAAACTTTTCGATGGAATTCCCCTTGAAAAAATGAGTGTTTCAATGACTATGAATGGGGCGGTTATCCCTGTTTTAGCCTGTTTCATTGCAAGTGGTTTGAATCAAGGTTGTCCTATTGAAAAACTAACAGGTACTATCCAAAACGATATTCTCAAAGAATTTATGGTTAGAAATACTTTTATCTTTCCACCGGAGCCCAGTATGAGAATTGTGGCTGATATAATTGAGTTTACCTCAAAAAAAATGCCCAAATTTAATTCAATATCTATAAGTGGTTATCACATGCAGGAGGCTGGAGCTAATCAAGTTCAAGAGCTTGCATATACTCTTGCAGATGGTAAGGAATATTTAGAAGCTGCTTTAAAAAGAGGCCTCGATATTGATGATTTTGCTCCTCGTTTGTCTTTCTTCTGGTCTATTGGTATGAATTTTTTTATGGAAATTGCAAAGATGCGGGCCGCAAGATTTATGTGGTCAGAAATTGTCAAAAAATTCAACCCTAAAAATAGTAGAAGTCTTGCGCTCAGAACTCATTGTCAAACTTCAGGAGTTTCTCTTATGGAACAGGATGCCTATAATAATATAGTCAGAACAACAGTTGAGGCAATGGCGGCTGTCCTTGGGGGCACTCAGTCTTTACATACAAACAGTTTCGATGAGGCTTTAGCTTTGCCGACTACTTTTTCTGCCAGAATAGCAAGAAATACCCAACTGATACTTTCGGAGGAAACAGGTATTACTAACGTTATCGATCCATTGGCTGGCTCATACTATCTTGAAAGCCTGACATCGAGTATGGTTGTTGAGGCTAATAAATTGATTAGTGAGATTGATGATGTTGGAGGAATGGTTAAGGCAATAGAAATGGGGATCCCAAAAATGAGAATCGAAGAAAGTTCAGCTAAGAGACAGGCAAAAGTTGACTCAGAGGAACAAATAATTGTGGGTGTTAACAAATATAAGCCAACTCAAAAACAAGATATAAATATCTTGTCAATTGATAATGATAAAGTTAGAAAAAAACAAATCTCTGCTCTAAATGAACTCAAAAAATCAAGAGATAACAAAATTGTTGATGAATATATAGAAAAGATTTCAGAGGTTGCCAGAGGCAACGGTAATCTTTTGGAAATATGTGTAGAGGCTGCAAAAAACTTTTGTACTGTTGGTGAAATGACTGGTGCGATGGAAAAGGTTTTTGGTAGACACACACTATCAAGTAAAACAATAAGTGGGGTTTATGGTAAAAATGTCAAATCAAACGAAAAAATAAGTTCTGTTAATACTCACATACAAAATTTTATCGATCGAAAAGGTAGAAGACCAAGAATGTTGGTTGTAAAAATGGGTCAAGATGGGCATGACAGAGGTGCAAAATTAATTGCTACTGCATTTGCGGATTTAGGATTTGATATTGATGTAGGCCCTTTATTTCAAACGCCTGATGAGGCAGCAAAACAAGCAATTGAAAATGATGTTCATATTATTGGGGTTTCAACACTGGCAGCTGGTCATAAAACCCTGGTTCCACTTTTAATAAAAGCACTTAAAAATAATGATGCAGATGGAATAAAAGTAATATGTGGAGGGGTTATTCCTCCTCAAGATTATAGTGACTTATATAAGCTTGGTGTAAGCAAGGTTTTTGGACCTGGAACGAATATACCAGAAGCAGCTATTGAAATAATGGATATCCTCTGATATATTAACCAAATTGGTTAAATATGAAACTTCAGGACTATCTTAGATTTAGAAGAATTAAGAATAAAACCTTCGCTAAACTCTTAAATATTTCCCCAGTATCTCTATCCAGATATATAAGTGGCGAAAGATTTCCAGAAAAAAAAATTTTAATAAAAATTCATAATTTATCTGAAGGTTTGGTAAGCCCTAATGATTTTTGTTTACAGGATGATAAAAATTATGATGTTAACGAAAGTCAAAAGATAGAATTAAAAAAGTTTCACCAGCATATTCTATCCGGTTCAAGAAAACACTTAGGTAAAGTAATTACATTAATCGAATCGTCGCGTGAAAAGGATCAAATAACCTCCGAAAAACTTCTGGAGTTATTTAAAGGAAACGATAAATCAATTAGAATTGGAATAACTGGTGTGCCTGGAGTTGGTAAATCTACTTTTATTGAATCATTTGGAATGAAACTCATAAGAAAAGGTTTTAAGGTTGCAGTGTTAGCTGTTGACCCCTCATCACGTTTTTCAGGTGGATCAATCCTGGGTGATAAAACGAGAATGGAAAAACTTTCTGTAAACAAAAATGCATTCATTAGACCGTCCCCTAGTAGTGGCCACCTAGGAGGTGTAGCAAAAAGGACTTCTGAATCTATTTTATGTTTAGAGGAAGCAGGGTTTAATATTATCTTTGTTGAAACAATGGGTGTTGGACAGGCTGAAACAGAAGTTTATGATATGGTTGATATTTTTCTTGTTCTTTTACTCCCTGCTGGAGGTGACGAGTTGCAAGGGATAAAAAAAGGTATTATTGAAATGGCCGATTTAATTATCGTAAATAAAGCTGATGGAGAATTAAAAAAATCAGCTGAAATTACTCAAAGAGAATATAAAAATGCTAGTCACATTACAAATAAATCAAGAATAAATGAGGACATTGGTGTTATGATTTGTTCATCATTAAATCAATCTGGTTTTGAGAATGTTTGGAAATATATATTAAAATTTATAGATATTAGAAAAAAAAATAATGCCTTTATAAATGAAAGAAACTTACAAAAAATAAATAGAATGTGGGGGCTAGTAGATTTAAAAGTAAAAGGATTTGTGAAAAATCTTTCCTCAAGAAAATTCGTTCAAGAGCTTTTGAAAAATGTTAAAATAAACAATTTAAGTATGTATCGTGCTGTGAAAATGATCAGTAATTACATAATTAAAAAATAAATTGATTGTTTATTGATTTTTTTAATTTTTTGTGTTCTATAAACTTATGGTTAAAAAATGTGACATAACAAATGTAAAACCTATGACAGGCAATAATGTAAGTCATGCTGTAAATAAAACAAAAAGAAGGTTTTTTCCAAACCTTCAAAACACCTCTTTTTTTTCTGAAATTTTAGGTAAGAAAATTAAACTCAAAGTAACTTCAAAGGGAATTAAAACAGTTGAAAAAAATGGTGGAATTGACAAATACTTGCTTAATTCCAAAAACTCTAAACTTAACAGTGAAACTCGAAAACTAAAAAAAATTTTAACTTCAAAAATCTCCTAAATTTCCTGTCAGGTCAGCATCCTAGATAAATTTTCAATAATTATATCACCAAGGCTATCAACATCCTCAATAACAAAAGCGTTTTCGTAATATTTTGAAACATCATGTCCTATGCCAATAGCAAGAAGCTGAACTTTATTTTTTTTTTGAATTTGATCAACAATTTCTTTCAAATGATTATCAAGAATATCAGGAGTATTAGTTGAAAGAGTTGAATCATCAACAGGAGCACCATCTGAAATAACTATCAAGATCTTTTTTTTTTCTCTTCTTAAATTTAATCTACTATATGCCCATGAAAGTGCTTCTCCATCAATATTTTCTTTAAGAAGCCCCTCTTTAAGAACCAAACCAAGGTTTTTTTTACAATTAGACCATCTACAATCAGCGTCTTTGTAGATGATGTGTAAGAGGTCATTTAATCTTCCAGGAAAACTTGGTTTTCCATGGTTTTCCCATTTTTTCTTTGATTCACCTCCCTTCCATTCCTTAGTTGTAAAGCCAAGAATTTCTACATTTACATTACATTTTTCTAAAACCTTAGTAATTATTTCAGTCGTTATAGCGGAAGTTATGATTGGTTTTCCTCTCATTGAACCCGAGTTATCTAGTAGTAAACTTACAACTGTATTTTTTTCTCTAATTTGTTTCTCGTATTTAAAAATGTCTTGGTATTCTGGATTAGCAATAAAATTAGCAAACTTTGATGAATCAAAGTGTCCTTCCTCTTGGTCGTAAATCCAGGAGTTTCTATTCAAAGAATTAAATAGTCTGTCAAGCTTTCGTGCAAGTTTATTAATAAGACCATGATTTTCAGAATATTCTTTTTCAAACTTTCTTCTTAATTCTTCTAATTCTTCTAAGGTTGCAAGTTTTTCAGCATTAATAAAAAGGTCAAATTCTTTGGTAAATTGATTGTAAGTTTTTTTTTTTATTTTATCAAAGCTATCTTCATCTACAATTGATTTGTCGAATTTATTCTTTTCTTTTCTACCTTCTTTTTCAGAAATATCAGAAAAAATCCTTGATTCTTTTTCTTTTTGTTTTGGTTTTTGTTGTTCTATTTTCTGATTTTTGTCGTTTAAATTTTCATTTTTTTCAGTTGGATTAAATTCTTCTTTTTGCTTTTCACTCGTAAGTTTTTTTATTAGTTTTATACATTCCTTTGAAAACTCTTCTTGAACATTTAATTTGTTAAAAATATTTACAAAATCTGATTCTAACAATTTAGGATAATATTTTTTCAATAAATTTTTGTTATTTTTTTTGTATTCAAAAAAATCAATAAGTGATTTGAAAAGTATTATTTCTTTTTTGTCTAGTTCATAACCAAATAAAAGATTGAGTCTGTCGAAATACTTTTTTATGTTTATCTTACATCCCTTATATTCATAACTCAGGTAAATTGATCTTGAATAGTTTAGAAGGTTATAAAGCATTTGGTGGGTATTATTTTTTGGGTAAAATTTAATGTAAATCTTTTCGTTAATATACCTTAAATTAATTGCTTTAAAGTCAAACCAACCTCTGGTAATTTTTAAATTTCTATTGTCGATTGATGTTTGATTTTTTTCAAATGGATTATTGTGAAAATCGTTGTTTTTTTCGTGAGTTTGATAGTTACTATTTGAAAGAGAGTTAGCTACGATTTTTTGATTATTAAGAATTTCTTCTTTATTTTGAGTTTTAGTCAAGTTCTTTCCCAAAACATCTTTGATATAGTTCAGAGATAACTTTTTTATCACTTTCAGTACATTTATTAAAAAAAGTAAGCTTGAAAGCTAGTTCAGTGTTATCAAAAATTTCGATATTTTGAGCCCATATTATTGAGGTCCTTGGAGAAATTATTGTAGAAATATCATTATTCGAAAAAGATTTTCTCACTAAATTTGCAAGTTTTACCATGTTATTTATTTCATCTTTTATTTTTTTTGTAGTTTTTCCAAGTTTGTTTTTAATAATATTCACTTCTGTTTCTGAGTTCATGAAATCCAAGGTAGTAAATATATTCCATCTATCAAGTTGTCCTTGATTTAAATTTTGTGTGCCATGATATAAGCCTGACATATCACCAGTACCAAGTGTGTTGCATGTTCCAAATATTCGAAACAACGGGTTAGGCGTTATTACTTTGTTTTGATCTAAAAGGGTCAATTTACCATCCGACTCTAAAAGCCTTTGAATTACAAACATAACGTCTGGTCTACCTGCGTCGTATTCATCAAAAACTAAAGCAACAGGATTTTCGATTGACCATGGAAGCATTCCTTGCTTAAAAGTTGTAACTTGTTTTTGATCTTTAATAGTTATGGCATCCTTACCTAATAGATCAAATCTACTTATATGACCATCAAGATTAATCCTAAGGCATGGCCAATTAAGTCGAGCGGCAATTTGTTCTATATGAGTAGATTTCCCAGTACCATGTAGACCTTGAATTAAAACTCTTTTATTATGATTAAAACCAGCTAGGATTGATAAGGTAGTAGTTTCATCAAAAATATAAGTGTTGTCTATTTCTGGAACAAGTTGAGTTTTTTTTGAAAAATGACGAACTTTAACTCTTTTTTTAATTCCAAATAGTTCGTCGCTATAAGATACTTTGTCTGTCTTTCTTAAAATTTCTAAATCATTATTTAATTTCATGGTTATCCTTAGCTAGCTGGAGTAAAAAATTATAAGCATTATTAATTTCTTTAATTTTTGAATCTTTGTTTAAAAAATTTCTATTAAGATCTGGGTGATACTTTTTAACTAATTCTTTATATCTCTTTTTCAATATTTTTTCACTAAAATCATCACTTAAAGAAAATATTTTAAGAGCATTTTTCACTTTAGAATCATTTTTTTTGTCACGAAAAAAAGATTTATTCTTCCTTTTGAATTTTATTTTCTCTTGGTCTAAGCTGTTTTCAAATTCAAATTTAATTTTTGAACCATATCCATAAGAAAATGGTCTTGTTGGTCTGCCTTCAAAGAAATCATTTTTCTGAAAATCATAAATTTGTTTTTGACTTTTTCCAGCAAAGTAATTCCATCTTTTGTTATAAATTTTAATGTGATGAAGACAGAAAAAATATTTTTCCTGACTGTTTGGTGATTTTGGAGCTTCATATTCGCCTTCATTTAAACAACCTTTTTCCTGACATAATCTAATTTTTTTGCCATTATCGGATTTAATAAAAGTTGGTTTATTTGACTTTTTTTTCATAATGTATTTTATTATTTATTATATGGATGAATCAACTATATATAAAAAACTTTACGATTTCTTTAAACCTGAAATTCTTAAAGTTATAAACGATTCTGAAAAACACAAAGGACATTCAGGAAGTCCAAACTCTGGAAACTCGCATTTTTCAATAACCATTAAGTCAAAAAAGTTAAACGGTCTTACTAGAGTTAATGGACAAAGAGCTATTTATAAAGTTCTTGAGGAAGATTTGGCTGAATACATTCATGCACTTTCAATAAAAATTATTTAACTTCCATAGCCAGTGCCAAACATAAATTCTTGATGCTTTTTTAAAGAATCTTGTAGTTCACTATGAGCATAATCATATAAATCTCTCATAGATAATATTCCGATTATTTTTTTATTTTCAACAACAGGGAGGTGTCGAAAACCTCTTGATTTCATAATATGGATAGCGTCATGAGTTGTTTTTTTGGGTGAAATAG
>CACAXP010000010.1 GCA_902536485.1 uncultured Alphaproteobacteria bacterium
ATAGTGCTCAGATAGACGCATTACAAAATGAAATACTTAAAATCAAACAGAAAATGGCCAAAGGTTCTGGAGAAAATAAGGCCTATTTCAAAAAAGGAAAGGGTTTAAGTATTAAAAGTTCAGATGGAAAATATGAGTTTAAAATTGGGGGACGTATAATGTATGATCTTACTCAATTATTAGATTATGAATCTGGTATCGGAAACATGACTGTTCATGAAACAGGTAATGGATTTGGTGCAGAGTTCAGAAGGCTAAGGTTTGATATTAAAGGTAAGATTGGGAATGGGTGGTCTTGGGTTATCACACCCGATTTTGCCGAAGGTTCAGCAAACTCAAAAGTTAGAAGTGTTGTTATGAAGGATACATTCATAGCCAAAAGTATCAAAGGATTTGGTAAGCTTTTCTTTGGTAACGTAAAGAGTGGTCAAGGTCTTTACGAAAACACAAGTTCTAACAACCTTATCTTCATGGAAAGACCTCTTCATAATGAGATGATGAATTTTTCTCAAAGATTGGGTATAGTTTATGATACATCCGGCGCTCTAGGTGACCAATTTCACGCTAAAATTGGTATTTTTAGTGGTCTAGAGTCAGGTTTAGTTCAACCCATCGGTGATAGTGGTTTACCAGGAAATGGTGACAATGAAAGCGAGCATTACGGAGCTAGTATTGCAGCTCACTACCATTTTAAAAGTGGCACGCCATTAGTAGGTGGTCCTTTATCCACTTTATTTGGGTATCATTTTGGTTACCTAGATATGACTGGGACTGAAACCTATGATACAAACAGTGCAAGAGCCAACGGTGTACATACTTTTGTTGATAAGCCTATTGATATTGGAAATTTAACAAGTGCTGAGAACCATACATTTCATGGTCCTCAATTATCTATAATTCACAATAGTGCTTTATTGTTTCAAGCTGAGTATCAAATTGGCAAATATACTTTTGATCCGCATAATAGTGGTAATGGTACGCGTGATGATTACAATATCTATGGTGGCTCTGCCAGTATTTCCTATGCAATTTCTGGTAAATACAAACATAGTGGGAAAAAAGGCGCAATTGGCGGCTTAAAGTGCAAAAGACACTGTTTTGTCCCTAAATATCAGTATGAATGGATTGATGCCAACGACTTTGACAATGTTGGAACGGGAGTAGGTTCACGTGATGGTGGCGGGGGAGCCGGGCAGGTTCACACTGTTGGTTTTAATCATTACTTTAACTCTAATGTTAGAGCCATGTTTGAATATGCTTATGGAGATTATGACTTTGATAATGCTAGAGGAGCCCCATCTGAAATTTCTAGCTTACAGGCAAGACTCCATCTGAAATGGTAGTTGCTAATTTCCTTTCCTTACCCTAAACAAAAGGCCCTTCGGGGCCTTTTATAATCGCAAGATTTTATACTGCACCAGAATTGCCAATATTAGCTTGTTTTATAAGCTTTACAGCTGGAATGACTAAAACACAAAGACTGTAAGTGCATATACACTATTTTTTTAATTTTTTGCATATTTCAAAATATTCTTACAGAGTGCATATGCACATAATTAATTAGTTGCGAAAATATAATAAGAGTGTATATGCATTATTTTCCGTCTAAAGCGTTCTGATAGTACTTATGAACAATTGATTCTTGGTTTTCTAAAAGCCAATCAATTGATGGTTCGTCATTCATTGCTTTTTTAATTGCGCTTGTTGTTGCTTTTCTATGAATATCAAAAAGAATTTTATGATCTAAATCTTTTTCCTTTGTCACAATTGGATTTAACCAAACCGATACTATCACTCCTAGTTCATTTGCCTTATCTTTAGGGATGTACCCTTCCCTAACTGAATCAAGAACACCATTAGCAATTGCTCCTTGGACTGTCCCCATTAGGATATTAGTATACTTGTCATCTTTGACTGTAACTTTGCTTACCATCAAAGTTGCTGGTTTAACCATTACATCAGTATTCATTATTGCTAACACTTTTGTATGACCTTTAATTTGGTTTCCAATAAGAGTGGCAAAAGCTGTCCCAAATGGGCCATCTAAATGGCCAATCACGACCTCTGGTTCTGCAGCAGTTCCCGGAGGTCCCCCTGCTATAAGGGATTCCCCAACCTTCATTATAAAATCATTATTCATAAAATCTCCATTAGTTAATGTAAAAATGAACGGGATAGTAACCTAAATCTAGGTTTTTTTCAATGTTGGCAAAATTTAACCTGCATATGTCACAAATTTGTAACAAAACTATCATATTTTAGTATCAGTAACTTTTTATTATGCGCTTTTAACCTTAACAATAAAGAGGAGAATATGAAAAAAACACTATTTGCTTTATCAATTACTTTATTTTTGAGCGCAAATTCGCAACTTTATGCACGTGATCAAATTAAAATTGTAGGTTCATCAACGGTTTATCCTTTTGCCACAGTCGTAGCCGAAAGATTTGGAAAAACAAGTGGATTTAAAACACCAGTAATAGAATCAACAGGATCTGGGGGAGGTTTAAAGCTTTTCTGCTCAGGTCTAGGTACAGAACATCCAGATATCACTAACGCCTCAAGAAGAATTAAATCAAAAGAGGTCAATAAGTGTGCCGAAAATGGTGTAGAGGACATTACTGAAATCAAAGTTGGTTATGACGGAATAGCTCTAGCTAACAGTAAATCGGGACCTTCCTTAAAATTATCTCTAAAAGAAGTTTATTTGGCGCTAGCTAAAGTAGTTCCGGCTGATCCTGAAGGCGAAACAGTCAAACCTAATCCTTACAAGATGTGGAATGAAATTAATCCAAGTCTTCCTGCTAAACCTATTGTAGTTATTGGTCCTCCTCCAACCTCTGGAACAAGAGATGCCTTTAACGAGCTTGCAATTGAAAGAGGGTGTAAAAAGTTTTCTGGAAGAAAAGAGCTGAAGAAAGCCAATAAAAAACTCTACAAAGCAGAGTGTAGAGGGATTAGAGAAGATGGCGCTTACGTTGAAGCAGGAGAGAATGACAACCTTATTATCGAAAAACTAGTTGCCAACCCAGATGCAATTGGTGTATTTGGTTATTCTTTTCTTGATCAAAACAGGGATAAGGTTAAACCAGCAGAAATCGATGGTGTTTTGCCAAAGTTTGAAGATATTTCATCAGGTAAATACCCAGTATCAAGATCTCTGTTTTTCTACGTGAAAAATGCTCATGCAGCTGTAATTCCTGGAATAAAAGAATATGTTCGTGAATTTACAGCAGATAAGGCAATTGGATCTGACGGATATCTTGTTTCAAAGGGTTTAATTCCTCTTCCAGATGATGAAAGAGCTAAATTCGCTAAAGATGGAAAGAAACTGGCTAAGTTTGATCCAAAAGTTCTAAAGAAAAATTAATTTAATTAATGTATGGGGTTTTGGTCTTTTTTAATAATTTTTTGCTTCATTAGCTTTTATGTCTACTGGTACAGTTCAACAAAAGCACTAAAATTTAACGCAAATATTAAGAATGGATCAAAACTCCCATCATTACCATCTTATTACGGAACGTATTCTTTTTTCTGGTTAATTCTACCTATATTTCTGATTCTTGTTACTTGGTTTTTTTTTAAACCTTTTTTTCTAGATATTTTGTTAATAAAAAAAATTCCCTCAGACTTTCTTACAACTTTTGAGGGTAATCCAGATATGCTTGTTGATACAATAAAAGCAACAAATCCGGAAAAATTCTTTCCTGGCACTAACCCAGTTATAATTGAATCTGCAAAGTACTTTCAAAACCTAAAAATTATCTCTGATTCATATGTTTACATAGGCACTCTCCTATTGGGACTAATATTTAGTACTTTTTCCTTACGTAAAATTTCTGTTGCGTTTCGAGCTAGACAAGCTGTTGAAAAAACAAATGTTAATCTTCTGATTCTATGTTCGACAATTGCTATCATTACAACAATCGGTATTATTTTTTCATTAATTTTTGAAGCATTACGTTTTTTCGAAAAGGTCCCAATATTTGATTTTCTACTTGGCATAACATGGAGTCCTCAAACAGCAATTAGGGAAGATCAGGTTGCAAGTGAGGGGCTATTTGGGGCTATTCCAATTTTCACAGGAACACTATTAATAACTCTTATTGCAATGGCTGTGGCTATTCCCATAGGACTTTTATCAGCAATTTATTTATCCGAGTACGCAAAACCAAAAATTAGAGCGACAATAAAACCAATACTAGAAATTCTTGCAGGTGTTCCCACTGTTGTTTATGGCTTCTTTGCTGCTATAACTGTTGGTCCTTTTTTAAAAGAAATAGCTTTATTTTTTGGATTCAGTATTGCATCAGAAAGTGCACTTGCTGCCGGCGGTGTTATGGGGATTATGATAATTCCTTTTATTTCATCATTATCTGACGATGTAATGAGTGCTGTACCCCAATCCATGAGAGATGGATCATATGCTGTAGGGGCCACAAAATCAGAAACAATTAAACAAGTTGTTCTGCCTGCGGCTCTTCCAGGTGTTGTTGCAGCAATTCTTCTTGCAGTATCCAGGGCAATTGGAGAAACAATGATTGTTGTAATGGCAGCAGGTATATCTGCTAATTTAACAATGAATCCCTTTGAGTCTGTTACTACTGTGACTGTACAAATTGTTACCTTATTAGTAGGAGATCAAGAATTTGATAGTGCGAAAACACTCGCAGCTTTTGCTTTAGGTATAACACTTTTTTTTCTTACACTATTTTTAAATTTAATTGCCTTAAAAATTGTAAGAAAATATAGAGAAAAATATGAATAATACAGAAATTATAAAAAAGTCTCTAATGAAAAGACATTTAGCAGAGTCAAGATTTAAGACTTATGGAATATTAGGAATAATATCCGCAACTGTTTTCCTAATAGTAATTTTATCTACAATATTTATTGAGGGAAAAAGTGCCTTTAAAAGTACATACATCAAATTAGACGTTTTCTTTGATCCTTCGATTATTGATCCAGATGGCACTAGAAATATTGATGAAATTAGATTTGCTAATTACAGAAAAGTAATCAAAAATTCTTTAAAAAACTATTTCCCAGAAGTTACAGGAAAAGAAGAAATGAAAAGCTTAACGGAACTTATATCATCTTCTGAAGAAGAAAATTTAATGCAAGCTGTTTTAAAGAATAATGATCTCATTGGAGCCAATAAAAAAGTTTGGCTTAAAGCTTCTTCAAAAATTGACATTATTCATAAAAACCCAGAAATGAAGGATCTTTCTGAATCAAACAGGCTAATTTCTGACAAAGAACTAGAATGGTTTGATAAGTTAACCCGTAATGGTGATGTAAAATTTAGTTTAAATAAAATCTTTTTTTTGAAGGCTGATTCAACTGAACCCGAGCAAGCGGGAATCCTTGGTTCGATTTTAGGCTCATTTTTTACTTTGGTGATAACGTTAATTCTCTCATTTCCGATTGCTGTTGCTGCAGGTGTATTTTTAGAGGAACTGGCACCAAAAAATAGATTAACAGATATTATAGAAATTAATATTAATAATCTTGCTGCCGTTCCATCTATAATTTTTGGCCTGCTTGGGTTAGCAATCTTCCTTAACGTTATGCATCTGCCTCGCTCGGCTCCAATTGTTGGAGGTATGGTTCTAGCCCTGATGACGCTTCCTACAATAATTATTGCAACAAGAGTTTCATTAAAAGCGGTTCCTCCTTCAATCAGAGAGGCTGCGGTTGGTTTAGGGGCTACGAAATTTCAGTCTGTAATTCATCACGTTCTTCCCTTAGCTATTCCTGGTATTGCTACAGGGACCATAATTGGAATGTCTAGAGCTCTAGGGGAGTCTGCACCTCTTTTACTAATTGGAATGGTTGCCTTTATTGTCGACATTCCTGGTTCCTTTACTGACTCAGCAACAGTTTTACCAGTTCAGATTTATTTATGGAAAAGTACTGCTGCCAGAGGTTTTGTTGAATTAACAGCCGCAGGTGTTATTGTTTTATTAACATTTTTAATTCTTATGAATGCGCTAGCAATATTTGTAAGAAATAAATTTGAAAAAAAATGGTAGAGATTTATGGAAAAAACTAAAATAGAAAGTAAAAAAATTAGCGTTTTCTACGGTGACAAAAAAGCATTATCTGGAATCTCACTAGATATACCGGAAAAAAGGGTTACCTCATTGATAGGTCCCAGTGGTTGCGGGAAATCAACGTTTTTAAGATGTTTAAATAGAATGAATGACACAATTGACATTTGTAGAATTGAGGGAAAAATTTTAGTTGATGGAGAGGATATATATGACAGAAAGTTAGATCCGGTTTTATTGAGGGCACGAATTGGTATGGTCTTCCAAAAGCCCAATCCTTTTCCCAAATCTATATTTGACAATGTTGCATACGGTCCAAAAATTCATGGACTCACAAATAGTAAAGACGAATTGTCTGAATTAGTAGAATCTAGTTTAAAAAAAGCTGGATTATTTAACGAAGTTAAAGATAGGCTTAATGAACCAGGAACATCTTTATCTGGTGGACAACAACAAAGATTGTGTATCGCCAGAGCAATTGCTGTAAGCCCAGAGGTTATTCTCATGGATGAGCCTTGCTCAGCGTTAGACCCCATTGCTACAGCTGTAATTGAGGAATTAATTGATGAAATTTCTAAAAACTTTACAATTGTAATCGTAACCCATTCAATGCAGCAAGCTGCAAGAGTGTCCAACCAAACTGCTTTTTTCCATATGGGGAATCTTATAGAGGTTGGAAAGACTGACGAGGTTTTTTCAATGCCAAAAGAAAAAAAAACTCAGGACTATATAACAGGAAAGATTGGATAAATTAATGAAAGAACATATAGTTTCAACCTATGATGAGGATCTTAATTCACTTAAATCTAATTTAGTTGAAATGGGTGTTAATTGTGAACGACAACTTTTCAACGCTATAAACCTAACTAAAATTATCAATATAGCAAAAGCAAAAGAAGTTGTTAAAAATGACGATGAAATTGATGCTCAGGAAAGAAAAATTAGAGATTTTGCAACTATCACACTTAGCAAAAGGCAACCTCTTGCAGATGACCTAAGAAAAATTATCATATCCCTTAAAATTTCAAGTATTTTGGAAAGAATAGGGGACCATGCCTCAAATATTGCAGGTAGGATTCTCTACGTAAAAAAAGCGCCAGAAAGTTATTTAACAGATTCAATATATCAATTAGGTCAATTGGTTCTAAAAAATTTTTCAAAAGCCTTAAGCTCATATGATCAAGAGTCGCAAAAAATTGCTCAGATAGTCCCTGCAGAGGATGTTACAATTAACTCTGTCTATGAAACTTGTTTTAGAGAACATTTACACTTAATGATGGAAGAACCAAAGATTCTAGGTTTTTGTACCCAAATGTTATTTATTGCCAAAGAGCTAGAGAGAATTGGAGACTTATCAAAAGTTATTTCAAAAGAAGTAATTTACAACTTAAAGGGTAAATTAGTAAAAAGATGAGTGAAAAAAAAAGAATTTTAGTAGTTGAAGATGACGCTGCTTTACTTCCTATGATTTCTTATAATCTTCAAAAAAACGGGTTTTCAGTTAAAGAAGCAACAAATGGTGAAGAGGCCTTGTTACTTGTAAAAGAAGAAATACCGTCATTAGCTATAATTGATTGGATGATTCCTGCCCCTTCAGGGCTAGAAGTGTGCAGAATATTGAGAAGAAAAAAAGAAACTTCATCTATTCCAATTATTATTCTTTCAGCAAAAGGTGAAGAAGAGGATAAAATACGCGGCCTGGATACAGGAGCTGACGATTACATAACAAAGCCATTTAGCCCAGCTGAACTCGTTGCAAGAATTAACTCTCTCTTAAGAAGGTCATCTTCCAACACAACCGAAATAATTGAGTTTCAAGACATATCAATAAATCTTAACGAACATAAAGTTTACAGAGGAGAAAAAAAGATTCACCTAGGCCCAACAGAATATAAACTTTTAAAACATTTAATGGAAAATCCAGGAAGAGTATATTCACGAGAACAACTTTTAGATTCTGTCTGGGGTCATGGTATTTATGTTGAATCGAGAACAGTTGACACTCACATACGACGACTTAGAAAAGCAATCAACACAAAAGGAACTAAAAACTTTATCAGAACAGTTCGCGCAGCAGGATACTCTATAGACTACGAATAAAATCTTTGTCCTTATCTTGTTAAAAAAACATTGTAACTTATTATGAGAAAATGAAGTTTAGAGACGGCATCTCAATCATTGTGACTGTCTATAATAAAGAACAGTTTATTTCTAAAACTTTAGAAACAATAACCCAACAAATGAGTGGGAACTCTCAACTTATTATTATCAATGACGGATCAACGGATAAGTCAGAATTAGTAATTAAAAAATTTATTAAGTCACAAAATAAAGACATTAAATATATAAAACAACAAAATGCTGGTCCTAGTAAAGCCGTAAACTCTGCGTTTAAATTTGTAAAATATACTTATTTAAAGTTTGTAGATGGTGACGACATTATTGCACCTGACGCACTAGTTTATATGAAAAAAGAAATGGAAAAGTTAGGCCTTGATCTTCTCTATGGTCATTGGGGTTGGGAAAAAAATATTAACGATTTTAAATTTAAAAAGGACAATCAACCTGCTTTTCTTATTAAAAATCCTGTTGAAAAATTCTTACCAGGGGGATGGGGAGGCTCAAGTAATTCAATGATTAAAAGCTCAGTATTTAAATCTATTGGTGGCTGTGATGATGAGGTTTTTGTTCAAGACTTTTCCTTACCAATGAGAGTTGCAGGATTTCACCTAAAAAATAAAGGTAATAAAAAGTTTAAGATTGGACAGAGTCAAAAATTAATGTGTGTGGCTCCAGAATTTATTGAAAATAGAATTATAAGTAATAATGGACAACTTCTTTATGACCTATCAATAGCAACAATAAACTTTTTGGAAAGTCATAAATTTGTAAAAAAAAGTTTAGTTAAAGAATGTAAAATAAAAATTCTCTCTCGATGCTGGTCGTGGCAAAGAAGACACAATAAAGTTTCATTTTTTAATAGATTATTTTTAACGTACTTAAATAATAGAATATTGAAAAAAGTATCTCTTGAGATACTTAGACTTACAGTCTTCGATACTTGGAAAGGTGAATCCCTTAGAAAAATAAAATTAAAAACTGAACCGAAGAAAATTTTAATCTATGTTGGTTTAGATCTTCTTGGGGATGCCTTATTAAAGTTTCCTTTTTTAAAACATCTGAAAGACATATTTCCACAATCTGAAATAGTTTGGAAGTCAGGAAAAGGATATTCAATTTTCAAAAGAGGGTTAAAGCCATTAACAGAAAAAATTATTCATTCAGTTGATGAAAGAGAATTTGGTTCTTCTGTTTTGGATTTTTTTAAAATACAAAAATTTGATAATTACGATATTGTAATCGATACTCAAAAAAGATTTCTTACTACACTTTTACTTAAAGCCATACCTACAAAAGTCTTTATATCATCGTCAGCAAATTATCTGCTATCAGATTTTGTCCCCTCAAATAGAGGCGAAACAAATCTCACAAAACAATTAATTAATCTTGCTAATGTTTTTTCTTCTGAAAAATTTAAAGAATCTTTATTGCATAAATCAAACACATCACGAAAAGTAGTCATATGCCCAGGAGCTTCTGTTAACTGGAAGATGTGGGATATTAATAATTTTTTGAAAGTAGGGTTATTTATAAAAGAAAAAAAACATATTCCAATTTTTATTTTAGGCCCTAAAGAAAAAAGACTTTATTCAATACTAAAAAAAAAACACTTTCCTGGACTTAAAATTGTAGAAACTAATAACCCTTTAAAAACTATAAATATTTCAAAAGATTGTAAGTTTGGTATTGCAAATGACACTGGCTGTGGTCACTTAATAGCCAACAGTGGAATTCCTCTAATCTCACTGTTTGGACCCACAAATCATCATAAATTTGCTCCAATAGGTAACTCTAAGAATACTGTCATCTCATCACAGGATTTATACAAAAATAATAACATCAACATGATCAAGACTGTGGATGTAATTGAAACCATAAAGACAATAATTGATTAATTTTATCTAATTATTGAATTTTTTAACTAAGGAGAATAAGTAATGAATAACTTGAAGTGGCTGGGAACTTTTTTTGTTTTAATAGGAATACTTCTCACAAATATAAATATCTATCCCCTGAATATATTTTTTCATGGTTTTGGAGTTGTTCTATGGACATCCTATGGTTTTTTAGGTAAAGACAAAGCTATAATGACAAACTTTGGCTTCCAAATTCCAATTTTTGCATTCGGTATTACAAATTACTTTTTCTAGATTGAAGATTTGAAGTCATCGTTTGGCCTCGCACCAAACTGGGTAATAATTTTAGCAGCTACCTTACATCCAAAAATAGCAGCGTCTTGCGCTGACGAATTGTTTTGAAGCTTAAATAATGCTCCTGCAGCAAACATATCTCCAGCTCCAGTTGTATCAACTACATTGTTTACTGGTGGAGTTTTTATTTTATCAAATTGTTTATTTTGAAATAATGTAGCTCCATTTTTACCTTGCGTCATAAAACTAATATCAACCATCTTTGAAATTTGCTTTGATATAGAATCTGTGTCTGTTGATTGAAAGATTTCGTAAAATTCGCTCTCATTTCCAATTAAAATATCCACTGATTTATCTATAAAGCTTGAAAAGTCATTTGCATACATTTTAGTTAACCCTGGGTCAGATAATGAAAAAACAACTTTAATGTCTTTTCTTTTTGACAACTCAACTGCTTTCCTAATTGCATTTTGTGCCGATTGAGAGCTCCATAAATATCCCTCTACAAATAAAAATTTCACATCGTTAAAAAAATCTTCTTCTATATCGCTTTCACTTAAAGTAGTACTTGCCCCTAAAAAAGTTTGCATAGTTCTTTCTCCATCAGGAGTAACTAACACAAGACATCTCGCTGTTGGCAAGCCACTGTCTGATTTTGTGCAAAGAAACTGAGTTCCAGTGATTTGCATTCTTTTTGCAAAGTCTTGACCAAGCTCGTCGTTTTTTACCTTTCCACAGAAGGATGCACTTCCTCCTAAAACAGAAATCCCAACCATTGAATTCGCAACTGAACCACCAGAATCTTTTTTGGTTGGCGTAACGTCATTTACAATTTTATCTGACTCTTCCTGCTCAACTAAAACCATTGACCCCTTGGACAAGTTATTTTTTTGTAGATAGGAATCTGAAGTTTCAACTAAAATGTCTAGTACAGCATTACCCATACCTAAAACTTTTTTAACCATAATAAATCTCTTTTTTAAAAAATTCGCAAAACTCCTTTATTTTACATACATTACATTCAGGGTTTCTCGCTTTACAAACATATCTTCCATGAAGAATAAGCCAATGATGTGCATCTTTCATAGCCCAGTTAGGAATTATTTTCAAATAATTATTTTCAACCTCTAAAACATTTTTCCCTTTTGCTAATCCAATTCTATTTCCAAGCCTAAACAAATGAGTATCGACAGCTATAAAAGGTTTATTGAAATATGTATTCAAAATTACATTTGCTGTCTTTCTTCCTACACCGGGTAACTTAATCAATTCATCACGATTGTCAGGGACAACAGAATTAAATTCTTCAATTAACTTTTTACTCAATAGAAAAACATTCTTAGCTTTGGAGTTAAATAAACCAATATTCTTGATTAAATTTTTAATTTTCGAAATACCAAGTTTATACATCTTTTCAGGTGTGTCTGCTTTCTTAAATAGCTTTTCTGTGACTTTGTTAACACCCTTATCTGTCGACTGTGCTGATAAAACAACCGCTACTAATAAAGTAAATACATCTTTATAGTAAAGTTCAGTCGTTGGTGACGGATTTTCTTTTTTCAGTATTTTAAAAATTTTATTTATATTTTGTTCTTTCCCCATTCTTAAATTATAGCTTTAAAATATAAAAAAAAAATTCTATATAATCTTATGACCAATAATTTTCTCGATATAACTGTTCTCCCATACAGAAGCTTATCAAAAAAAAACTTTAGAAACCTTATGATAATTGTGAGCATCATTTTCTTTTCTATTGGAGTTTTTTTTTGGAGCCTTGGTGCTTGGCCTGTTTTTGGCTTTCTTGGTTTAGATGTTCTTCTTTTATATTTAGCTTTTAAAATTAATTATAAAAAAGGAGAAATTTTCGAAAACCTTAAGCTTTTTAAATCTAACCTAGTAATTACGAGAGTCTTTCCATCAGGAAAAGCACAAAAATGGAGTCTTGAGCCTTATTGGACAAAAGTAGATCTATTAAATACCTCACCGAATGAGTATAAACTTGTTCTTAAATCTAAAGAGAAGGTTGTTTTACTGGGAGCATTCTTAAATTTAAATGATAAAAAAAAATTAATGAAAAGAATAGATGACGCTCTTTTGATGTATAAAACAACTGCCAAGGCTTAACTCTGACGAACATTAATTTGAATTTTTATTTCAGCTATTTTGGTCTTTTTTTATTATCCGCTATTTGGGGAAGTTCTTTTATATTTATAAAACTAAGTGTTGATTCAATTCATCCTGTTTTATTAACGTCTTACAGATTAATAATCGCATCCGTAATTCTTCTTTTTTTTTGTAATTTAAATAAGATTAAGAAACTTTTTAAAAATAATAAAAAAGACCTAATTATTATAGCTTTGTTTGGAAATGTTTTACCTTTCAATTTAATAAGCTGGAGTCAATTACATGTAGACAGCTTAATCGCCTCTACATTGATAGGAACTATGCCTCTTTTTACTTTATTAATTTCTTTTAATTTTTTTAAAGAAAGGTTTAAAATTCAAACAATAAACGGTCTAGTCTTAGGTTTTTTTGGCGTGATCATTTTTTTAAAACCAAACCATGAATCAATTACAAATAGTAATTTATTTTATCCACTACTTATAATATTTTCTTCAATCTTATATGCCTTCTCAGCAAACTGGGTTAAAACTGTCAAAGAAAACGCCTCATTTGAGTTAGCTTGTTCCTCCATTGGGGTTGCCGCCTTTTTTTCTATTCCTTTATCCATTTTTCTTTTTTTTATGGGTGATAACCAAGTTTCCATCCTTCTTTCAAACATAACATTGAAAAGCTTTATCTCTGCAAGTTTCTTGGGAGTTTTATGTACTGGTTTAGCTATTTCAATTTTCTTTAAGCTTATAGAGAGTAAGTCGGCTGTTTTTGCAAGTCAAAGTAATTATTTAATACCCTGCTTTGGTTTCCTTTGGTCATATATTTTTTTAGAGGAGATTTTTACTTTAAATTTAATAGCTGGTTTTCTATTAATCGTAATTGGTGGATTTTTAGTTAACAGACAACTAAAATAATTATTTTTTGAATTCAAATCTTTCTGGTTTTTCACCTACTTCATATTCTTGAGGTTCCATGGCTGGTTTAACTTCTTTATCATCTTCAATTGCATATATTTCTTTAATTGCAGTTTGAAAATTTACTCGCGCAATTTCAAGGTTTCGCTCAGCATAACTCACTGAACCACCTAACCATGCGTTGTCCTCTAACGCGTTGCTGGCTTGAATGAGAAGTTCAGATGCTTCTATCAGTGAACTGTGAATTTTTCTCAGCTTTCCTGAGCTTGGAATAGATAATTTCTTAAGCTCGTCAGGTCTTCCAAAAAGTTCAAGGTTTCCTTTTACCAATTCCTCAGCTTCTTTAAAATGATCCTCGTCAGCTCTGTCGTTTCTAAGGTTAAATGCATCTAATAAACGTCCTTGAATTATTATGGCGTTACCTAGATGACCAAGCCTTACATCCATCATCGATTTATATGAATTAAGGTCATCTTCAGATATTTTTTCCTCACAAGAAAGTGCAAATAAAGAACAAATAAGAACGCAAAATAACTTTAACTTTTTCATCAAATTAACCTAACATATCTATTAATGAGTACATACCAGGTTTTTTGTTAAAAATCCAGATAGCAGCTTTTAAAGCACCATTTGAGAATATTTTTCTATCTGTTGCCCTATGTGTTAATTCAATCCTTTCACCATCCATAAAAAAGTAAACTGAATGTTCGCCTATTACATCTCCACCTCTAATAGAAGAAAACCCTATTTCGTTATTTTTTCTCAGTAAATTAGATGATTGTATTCTATAGATGTTACTTTTTTTCACTTTAGCTCCTTCATTGATAGATTCTGCAAGTGTTAAAGCAGTACCTGAGGGTATATCTCTCTTCATATTGTGATGAATTTCACTTATTTCAATGTCAGACTCTTCTGAGATATTTTTAGCTGTTTTTTTTACTAACTCTTTTAAAATATTGATTCCCAAACTCATGTTAAATGATTGCAGAATTTTTAAACCTTTACAAAGCTTTAAAAACTTTTTTTCCTGACTTTTTGTAAATCCAGTTGTTCCAGTTACAACTGCTGTTTGCTTGTTACTGTTTCTAAGTTCTTCTAATAGATTAATTGTTGCCTCTGGAATCGTAAAATCAATAATAACGTCTGATTCACCAACCAATTTTTTTAAATTCGAGTGAACCACAATGCCTTCAAGCTCCTTACCTATAATTGAATGTTTTTTATTCTCGCATAAGCTTGAGAGTTGTAATTCCGCAAAATTATTAATCTGTTTAAGAATGCTTTCACCCATTCTTCCTTTAGGCCCAAAGATACCTATTTTAATTTTTTTCATCAGATTCCTTAAGTTAATCCTTCCCAAAAGTCTTTAACTTTAGAAAAAAAACCGGAACTTTCTGGACTATTTTTCTGAGTTAATTCTTCGTTAAATTCTCTTAACAACCTTTTTTGATTTTCAGATAAGTTTTTAGGAACCTCAACTGATAGAGATATTATCATATCGCCAAAAGATGTAGATCTTATCGTTGGCATACCTTTGCTACTAAGTCTGAACTGGTCTCCGTTTTGTGCTCCTGAGGGAATTTTAACTTTAACCTTGCCACCAGAAACTGTTGGAACATCAACTGAAGCTCCAAGAGACGCGTCAACAATTGATATAGGAACATTACAAAAAATATCAGTTGCATCTCTCTCAAAGATAGGGTGAGGGATCATACTTACAAACAAATACAAGTCACCAGGTGATGAGCCGTTTGGGCCAACTGCGCCCTCTCCTGATAATCTTATTCTACTTCCGTCTTCAACACCTGCAGGAATATTGACCTCAAGCTTTCGATTTTTACGCCTTCTTCCCTCACCATTACAAGCTTTGCACGGATCTGAAATCACTTGTCCAGAACCCCCACATGCCGAACATGTTCTTTCTACTGTAAAGAATCCCTGAGATGCTCTAGTTCTTCCTGTACCTCCACATACTCCACAAGTTTTAAGACCACTTCCACTTTCAGAACCTGACCCTTCGCAGACATCACAGGTCACAAGGGTATCAAAAGATATTTCTTTTTTTACACCCGTATAGGCTTCTCTTAAATCAACTTCAACCTCATATTTGAGATCTTGTCCTCTTTGTTCTCTTTGTCTACTCTGTCTACCGCCCATGTCTCCAAAAAAATCTTCGAAGATATCTGAAAAACTTCCAAAACCACTAAAACCGTCGGAAAAACCGCCACCACCACTTTGGTTAAATGCGTCGTGACCATAAGTGTCGTACGCTTCTCTTTTTTCCGAGTTTGAAAGAACTTCATATGCCTCAGAAACTTCTTTAAATTTTTTTTCTGATTCTGCGTCTCCAGGATTTTTATCCGGGTGGTATTGCATTGCTAGTTTTCTGTAAGCTGATTTAAGGTTGCTAGAATCAGCATCTTTTGAAACACCTAAGACATCATAATAATCTCGCTTTGACATGACGCATTCGAAATAATTAATTAAGCTGATTTTTCTTTATTGTCATCAGAGTCTTTTTTATCTGTAACATCTTCAAAGTCAGCGTCCACAACTTTTTCATCTTTTTTAGCCTTTTTGGCTTTATTCGCCTTGGTGTCGGCTTTGCCTTTGCCACTATCCTCAGAGGCCTTTTTTTCTTTTTCAGCTTTTTCTTGAGCTTCCTTATACATAATTTCGCCTAATTTCATAGAATTCTGAATCAAGGTGTCTGTTTTCTCCTTTAAAGCAGCAGTCTCTGCCTTTTCGTCCTTAAGAAGGTTTTTAAGTTCTTCTAAAGATTTTTCTATTTTGTCTTTGTCTTCTTTTGGAACTTTGTTACCGTGATCTTTAAGGCTTTTTTCCGTACTGTGAACTATTGAATCTGCATTATTTCTTGCTTCAATAGCCTCAAGTTTTTTCTTATCAGACTCGGCATTAGCTTCAGCGTCTTTAACCATTTTTTCAATATCTTCTTCGCTTAAACCACCGGATGCTTTTATCTGTATCTGATGCTCTTTTCCTGTTGCTTTGTCTTTTGCTGAAACTTTAACAATCCCATTGGCATCTATATCAAAAGTAACCTCAATCTGTGGTGTTCCCTTTGGTGCTGGAGGAATTCCTACCAAATCAAATTGACCTAACAATTTATTATCTGTTGCGATTTGCCTTTCGCCCTGAAAAACCCTAATTGTAACCGCAGATTGATTATCATCAGCTGTCGAAAATACTTGGCTCTTATTTGTCGGAATAGTTGTGTTTTTCTCTATTAGCTTAGTAAAAACCCCACCTAATGTTTCAATACCAAGAGAAAGCGGAGTAACATCTAGCAGAAGAACATCTTTAACATCTCCCGACAAAACACCACCTTGAACAGCTGCCCCGAGTGCCACAACCTCGTCTGGGTTAACGCTTCTGTTGGGTTCTTTTCCAAAGAAATTTTTGACAGCTTCAATGACCTTTGGCATTCTGGTCATACCACCAACAAGGATAACATCGTTTATCTCACCGGCACTTAGCCCTGCATCATTTAATGCCTGCTTGCAAGGTTCAATAGACCTGTCAACAAGGTCAGAAACTAATGATTCAAATTTTGATCTAGAAAGCTTTATATTTAAGTGCTTAGGCCCAGAGGAGTCGGCTGTTATAAAAGGTAAGTTTACTTCTGTTTGAGCTGACGTCGACAGCTCAATTTTAGCTTTTTCTGCTGCCTCTTTAAGTCTTTGTAACGCTAATTTATCGTCTTTGAGATCTATTGATTGTTCCTTTTTAAATTCAGCGGCAAAATAATCTATTAAAACATTATCGAAATCTTCTCCACCTAATTTTGTGTCTCCGTTTGTTGCTTTAACTTCAAATACACCATCACCAATTTCAAGAATAGAAATATCAAACGTACCCCCACCTAAATCATAAACTGCAACGGTACCTGCTTTTTTCTTATCTAGCCCGTATGCAAGAGCCGCTGCTGTTGGTTCATTTATAATTCTTTTAACATCAAGACCAGCTATCTTTCCAGCATCTTTGGTAGCTTGTCTTTGAGCATCGTTAAAATACGCTGGAACTGTGATAACAGCTTCCTTAACTGACTTTCCTAGAAACTTTTCTGCAGTTTCTTTCATTTTTTGAAGAATCATTGCGCTAATCTGACTTGGTGAGTGTTTTTTACCTCCTATCTCAACCCATGCATCGTCATTATCACCAGCAACGATTTTGTATGGTAGGACTTCTATATCTTTTTTTACTGCTGGGTCATCCATTCTTCGACCTATGAGCCTTTTGATTGCAAATAAAGTTTTTTCAGGGTTAGTCACAGCTTGCCTTTTAGCTGATTGTCCGACAAGGTTTTCATTGTTATCAGTAAAAGCAACCATTGAAGGTGTTGTTCTGGTACCTTCAACATTTTCTATTACTTTAGGGGATTTACCATCCATTATGGCAACACACGAATTAGTGGTACCTAAATCTATTCCAATAATCGACATAATAATGCTCCTTTTCTTCCTACATATAGTAAATTGGACAGAATTCATTTAATAGCCCTTTAGTAGGCACTATTAAAAAAATGTTAATAAAGCTAATAACTTATATTATGAATATAACCTTTAAATCAAGAAAAAAATGAAAATTCTTGTCGATGTTCTTAGTCACTATATCCAAAAAAAATTTTAGACTTAATAAACATTATCCCCGCAAAATCAGGGAGAGTAAATTTTACACAGAGATTTTAATAAAATTGACTTTCTACTATTTTTTTACTTCTGGTCCCATGGATACTACAACCATTGCAGGCCTTAGAAGTCTATCTCCAATTTTAAAACCTTTCTGCATCTCCTCTACAATCGTTCCGTCTACTTTTTCATTATGAACCTTTGAAACTGCTTGATGAATTTCAGGATTAAATTTTTGGTTAATTGAATCAAACTTTATAACTCCGTGCTTTTCTAAAGAATCAATAAGTTCCTTCTCTACGGCTTTAATTCCAATTATAAGGTTTTTAATGATATTATTGTCCAAACCACTAGCCTCTGTATTAGGAATCGATTCTAATGCACGCTGTAAGTTATCAGCAACATTTAATAATGAATATGAAAGATTTTTGATTGCATATTTGGAGTTATCTTCAATTTCCTTATCATGTCTTTTTCTAAGATTATCGTTTTCAGCAAGTGACCTAAGAAGTTTATTCTCGGCATCTTTTAGTTTTGTCTTCAGCTCATCCACCAAAGAATCTTGGTTATTTTTGACTTTTTTTTGGGTATTTTTATCTGATAACTTTTTTTCTTTTACTAAGTTTTCTTGTTTTTTTAAATTCAAACTTTCTTTCTTTTCATTTTTACTTTGCTCATTCATTACGGTCTCCTCATCTAAGTAATTTGAAACTTTTTACCAATCACATTAGCTGTATAGTCCACTACTGGAATTATTTTAGCGTAGTTTAATCTCATAGGTCCAATAACACCAATTGCACCGATAATCTCTTTTTCTTTATTTTTGAAAGGGCTTATTATAGTTGTGCAACCAGTTAAACCAAACAAATTATTCTCAGAGCCAATAAAAATTTGGAGACCCCGAGCTTCATTCGTCTCATCAATAATACCCATCAAGTTCTTTTTGTTTTCCAATTTTTCTATTAATTCTCTTGTATCTTCAAGTTGATCAATAGCATGAACATCATCTAATAATTTTGAGGTTCCTGTCACAATTAATTTAGTTTTTTTACTCGCATCATCCCAGCAGGCTATTCCGTCATCAATTAATTTTTGTGCTAACTTATCTATTCTGATTTTATCATTCTTAATCTCTTCATTAATCATTTTTTTACTTTGAGTCAAAGTTCTACCCTTGATAATTGAGTTTAAATAATTGGTTGTTTCAGTTAGCAGAGAGCCTGGTAATCCTTTAGGTAGCGAGATAATTCTATTTTCAATGATTCCATCGTCAGTAATTAAAATCACGAGTGCCTTATCTTTACTAACCGGAACAAATTCAATGTGTTTAAGCGATCCATTTAATTTTGGGGCTATAACAATTCCAGCACAATCTAGTAAACCTGATAGCATTGAAACGGCATCACTGCATATTTGGTCAGGGTTCGCTGAGTTTTGGCTAATCGTCTCTTGTATTTCTTTACTTTGTAAAGAGGTAATCTTTTTAACTTGAAGCAAACCGTCAACAAAGAACCTCAAACCTAGATCTGTAGGAATTCTCCCTGCCGATGAATGATTTGATTTTAATAGGCCCGCTTCTTGAAGGTCAAACATAACGTTTCTAATTGATGCTGGGGAGAGCTTCTCTCCTAATTTTATAGATAACTTTCGAGAACCAACTGGCTTTCCATCCTTTAAAAAATCATCAACAATAAGCTTAAATATTTTTTGTGATCTCTCATTTAATTCAAGAATCTTAGAAGTTTTTTTTTGGAAGGTTAAAATGTTAGAGAATTTTAGATTGTCTTTTTTTCTCATAATGTTTATTAGTTTATCATAATGTTTACTACAAATATATTTAACAATGAGAAATTTCAATAGAAAAAATAATCAAATTAGACCAATTTCAATAAAAAAAAACTTCAACATTAATGCTGATGGCTCATGTTTTATATGCCTTGGTAATACAAAAGTCATTTGTACGGCTACATTTGAAACAGATGTACCCCCATGGCTAAAAAATAAACAGTCTGGTTGGTTAACAGCCGAATATGGAATGTTACCAACATCAACGGATTCAAGAAACCGAAGAGAAGCAAAACAAGGGAAACAAACTGGTAGAACTGTTGAAATTCAGAGATTAATAGGCCGTTCACTAAGGACAGTTTTGGACCTTAAGTCTTTTCCAACAGGACAGTTTATTATTGATTGTGATGTCATACAAGCTGACGGAGGTACAAGGACAGCAAGTGTTACTGGAGCATATGTAGCATTAGCACTAGCAGTTAAAAAACTTTTGAAAAAAGGCATCCTTACGAAAAATCCACTAAAAGATTCTCTTGCGGCAATTTCTTGCGGCGTTGTTAATGGCAATACTTTAGTTGATCTTGACTATACAGAGGACTCAATGGCGGATGTCGATGCTAATTTTGTTTTTACAAAAAAAATGGGAGTTTCAGAAGTTCAAATTTCTGGTGAAAAAACAACTTTTAATTTAAAAGCAGTGAGTCAAATGCTTAAATTAAGTTTAGAGTCTACAAAAGAAATTTTTCGCTTGCAGGAAAAAATAATAGGAAAAATTTGAAAAAATTGAAACTAAACAACAGAACTGTCGTTCTCGCCTCGCATAATACTGGTAAAATTGCGGAGTTCGAAGCTTTGTTCTTAAAATATAATGTTAATATTCAAACAATATCAACGCTCGGAATTGAAGAAATTGACGAAACAGGAAATACATTTGAAGAAAATGCTGTAATAAAAGTTAAAACTGTTCCAGATGGCTCCATCGGTCTATCGGACGATTCAGGTCTCTGTATTAAAAGTTTAAACCATGCACCAGGTATTTATTCTGCTAGATATGCTAAAAAACTTGGTGGATGGTCAAAAGCTATGAAAGAATTATATTTTAAGGCTAAAAAAAAAAATGGTTTTTCTGCTACATTTCACTGTGTTTTAGCACTAAAGTCAGAAAATTCGGAGATCAGTATTTTTAAAGGAGAAGTAAACGGAAAAATAGTATGGCCTCCAAGAGGAGAGAATGGTTTTGGGTATGACCCCTTTTTTATTCCTTGGAATTCGAAAAAGACCTTTGGTGAAATGCTCCATAAAAAAAAAATTCTATTAGATCATAGGTTTGAAGCCTTTAAAAAAATGGCTAAATTTCATTTAACCGACAGCTAAAAACATTTTTTGTTTTTCCTGACTTATTTTTCTTGATAAATGTTTCTCTTTTAACATAACCGGACTTAAGAAGGCTATTCGTGTATTCTCCAAAAAAAACTTTATCCTCTGGATAGGTATCATAAAATTTAGAATCATTAACTAAATCAATTAGATCAAAAAGATGAAAGCTTACGGAGGAGGGTTCTCTGGAGAAAACATCTTTATAGTTTTTTACGAAAGAAGATTCTTTGGATTTTAAATTACTTACAAAATATGTATTCTCGAAGACTTTATCTTTTTTATTGGTATCCTCCCACAAACCTGTTCCGTAAATAAAGGTGTTGTTGGCGTTGATATCATAAAAAGCTAAGTGGGATAAAATTTCTGTTAGTTTATCACCATCTGAAGCGATTATAACAGAATCATAGGGAACACCCAGAGTAAGTTGTCTCTCAAGCTTTTTTAGCTCATTTTTTCTTTCAAATTTTGTTAAAGACTTGTCATTTTCAATAAATTTTCTTTTTTCTTTTAAAGCAAGTTTTCTGCTTTCAAAGTTACTTATCGCCATAATTTCTTTGTTCAAATTTTGCTCTGGATATACTATAAAGAATGATAATTCAAACTTATTTAATGCGTTAGATTTGTAAATTCTTTCTTCCAAGCTTTTTTTAACAACCTCCCCATATTTATCATTGTGATGTATCAAAAGAATCTTTTTTAGCTCTTTACTTTCAATATCATCTAAAATACAAGAAATCTGGTCATTTGGGTTTTGCCCAGAGACAATTACGTTTCTAGAAATATTTTCTAGATCAGGAGACAAACTAAAAAACTTTACTTTCGAATCTCCTACAAAAGCATTCTTGACTGCCAATGTTTCGTATGAAAAAACTGGTCCAATGAATGTATCAACATTATCTTTTTTACCTTTTTTTGCTGCCTCTACAGCCCCATAAGAGGTGCCTTTTGTATCATATATTTTGAATACTATATCTTTAGGGTTTGACACTAGACTATATCTAAAGGTGTTTAAAACTAAGTTTCCTGCCGCCCTTTTTTCACCTGTCAGAGGAAGCAAAAGACCAATCAAATTATTGGATCTCTTTTTCTTTTTATAAGCAGACTTTCTTGTATCCAAAAATGCTAAATCATTTATTTTGTCTACATTATCTGTTTCAGCAGGGGAACCAAATTCATTCGTTTTTTCCTCTTCGTTTTTATTCAATGAATCTTGTATTGACATAATTTTTGTTTTATCTTGAGTTTGTTTATCAGTATCAATAACTTCTTCTATTTTTATTTCTTTTAAACTGCTAATGACATCTGGCTCGGTAATAACATTTTCTTTTTTAGAATCGTCTGTCTTTTCATATTTATCATCCTTTGGTCTATCTAATTCTAAATTTCCTTGTTCTAAGGTTTTATCAAATTTCTCTTTTTGTTCTTCACTATCATTATGTTTTTCTCCAGAAATCTTTACTTGTTTGGTCATAGATTCCTCTTTGATTGTTTCACCTTGAAGTTTTTGATCTTCTGAATCAAAAAATTTTGTAAAAAAATCTAGGATTCTTTTTTCATCTTTAGATTTTTCTTGTTTAAAAATTTCAGTCTGATCTTTTCTCAAATTCTTATCGACTTTTTTATCATTAGAAGCAACTACTTGTTTTTGAGTAAAATCAATTTTCTTATTTTCTATTTCTGATTTTTTTAATTCTTCCTCATCAGATTTAAAGAAATCTGAGAAAAAGTCTAAAATTCTTTTTTCGTCTTTAACTTTTTGAGCTGAGGAAATATTCTCATTAGATTCTTTAATTGGGTATTGTTTTTCAACAGTCAGTTCTGACTCAGTCAGTACAAGGTCTTGTTCTGGTTCCTCAGCAAATTCTTCATTAGGTTCATCTTCTGTAAGATGTTTTTCAGGAGTTTGTGCTTGTTCTTCTGTACTTAAGCCTTCATCTAAAACAGACTTTTTTTCACCAGTGGTTGTCAATTGACAGCTACTTAGAAAAATCGTTACAAGTAAAATAAAAATACTGTGGTCTCTTAAAACTTTGATTGTCATAGTATATAATTATTTTGTGTTTCGTTTACTAGTTTCAAATTTTTTAATTATCATTTTTATATATAAATCTTCCTTTGGCAATGCAAATCAAGAAAGGGTTTTAAATTTTTTGCAAAATTTTGATACTTTAAACGCCGAATTCATTCAAATTAATAACGACGGAGAAATTCTTTCTGGAAAAATTTTGATTACACGTCCTGGAAAAACAAGGATTGAATATAATGAAATTCCTCTTTTATTAATTAGTGACGGTAAAAGGTTTGCTTCAATTAATAATAAAATTAAATCCATAACCTTTTATAATCTGGCTGATGTCCCAGTAAGTCTTTTCCTTTATAAAAATTTTGAAAAAAAAGATATTGAAATAATTGGACTATACGAAAAGGAAAATCAAATTAAAATTAGAATTCGTCACAAAAAAAGAAATGATGAAAGTTTTTTAGAAATAGTTTTTGAAAAAAACCCTTTCCTTATGAAAAAATGGACAATTTTTCAAAACGCCACTAATAAAATTGAGGTCCTTCTCAACACCTTAGTAGTCAATGAGAAAAATTTTGTCTCAAGCTTTGATATTGATAAAGAGGACCCTCGACCTAAAGTTTTTCGAAATAACTAGTTTTTTATCAAAAAATATTTTTTTTCCTTTAAAACTAAAAGTTTAGGGTTGTTAGGGTTAACTTCAATTTTTTTCCTTAATCTATAAATTAATGATTCTAACGTGTGTGTATCAAGCAGTTTATTATGTCCCCAAACTTTTGATAATAACTCCTTTTTGGTAGAACCTTTTACATTTTCTGATAAAAATTTTAAAAACCTCCCTTCTAAATCTGTTAATTTTATTTTTTTATTTGTTTTATTGAAGATTAATTGATTTTTTTTCAGATTTAAATGAAAGTATTTTAATCTTACAACATTACTTAGATTTTGACTTTTCTCACTAATTTTATAGAGTTGATTAACTAGTTCCTTAAATACGATTGGAGGTTTTAAGAACAGAACATCTTCAATATCAATTTTTAGATTTTCGTTATGTATTATAAAAACACTGCAATTCCTTACTGTATGTTGTAAAAATTTTTTTATGTTTCCAAGTTTTTTTTTTGAATCAATATCAATCAATAAAATTTTGTTGGAGATAAGTTTATCAAGTTTATGAAGTTTATGAAAATCATTAACTTTTTTAATTTCTAAACCCTCATCTTCTAAAAGCACAATTAATTCTTCCAAAAAATAATTTTTATTGAATATGGCTATAATCTTTTTTTTGTTTAACATATTCTTGAATGAATTTGTTTATAAAAAGGTCTCATAGAAAAAACATAGCATATGTTTATCATGAAAAAAAAAAATTTGTTTGCTTTATCGGTAAGAACGGAATTGGTTCAAAAAAGAGAGAGGGAGATCTAATAACTCCAAGAGGTAAGTTTAAATTAAAAAAAGTTTTTTATAAAAAAAAGGAACTAAATAGTATAAAAACTAGAATTCCTAAAACTGAAATAAAGAAAAATTTTGCTTGGTGTACAGATTCAAATAATAAAAGGTATAATTCCCTAGTAAGTAAACCAATAGGTTGTGAGTATGAAGACATGTTTCGTAAAGATAGTCTTTATGACATTTTAATCGTATTGGATTTCAACTACACCTCACCAATAAAGTACAAAGGAAGCGCCATATTTATTCATTGCTCAGAAAATAAAACAAAATTTACAGAGGGCTGCATAGCTATGGCTAAAAAAGACTTACTAGAATTAATTCCTCATATCACTGCATCATCTAGTCTTATTATATACTAACTTCTATTCCCAAAAATAGCTGAACCGACTCTCAGATAAGTTGCCCCAAATTGAATGGCTTTTGCAAAGTCGTTTGACATTCCCATGCTTGCATGTTGGAGCTTGAGTTTCTCTTTCAAATTAGAAAGTAAATTAAAATAATAGGATGGTTCTCCATCAATTGGAGGAATACACATTAATCCAGTTACTCTCAAATCCATATCATTAATACACCACTTAACAAAAGTATCAACCTCCGAAACCTTTAAACCATTTTTTTGTGGTTCATCACCAATGTTAACCTGGACAAAAAAATTCGTCTCTTTATCATTTAAATTATCTTTTATTTTTTTTACGATTTTTTCTCTGTCGATAGTTTGAATTACATCAAAAACCTCTAGCGCTTCCTTCACTTTATTAGATTGAAGTGGTCCAATTAAATGAAGTTCAATTTTTTTATTTCTTTTTTTTAAATCTATCCATTTTTGCGTTGCTTCTTGAACCTTGTTTTCTCCAAAAATATGTTGTCCTTGGTCAATTACTAATTGTATTTTATCTTCTGAAAAGGTTTTTGAAACTGCAATCAATTTTGGGTTCTGACTCGTTGCTGAAAATTCTTTATTATATCTTTTAATTTGAATCAAAATTCTTTTATAATTTTTAATAATTTCAGTCATGGAAAATCGGTTACGATATAAATTAAAAAAAATTAATATCCCAGAAGAATGGTTTTTTTGCAATCCTTTTAAAAACTTCAATGAAAAAATACTTAATAATCTAACCTCTAAAACTGGCGTAATCTTTTTTTTTGACCTCCCCCCCAAAAAAAACGAATTCTTAAAAAATATCGAGCCATTAGTTCAAATTTGTAGAAAAAACCGTATTATTTTTATTATACAAAGCTCTTTTTTCTGGGCTAGCAAATATAAGGCAGACGGGATATTAATTGATTTTAAAAATAAATTTTTTAGTAATATGATAAATTTTAATTTAATAAAAGATACGTTTCTACTGGCAGTAAAAATTCATAACTACCAAGAGGCCCAAAAATTTGCAAAAGGCATAGATATTGTTTTCATTTCAAATGTCTTTAGAACAAAAACCCATCCCGAAAGAAATGAGCTTGGAACAAAAAAACTTTTTAAACTTTGTATATTCTTAAAAAACAAATTGAATTTTGCGTTAGGGGGTGTTAACAGAACAAATATAAGACGCCTTAAAAATAAAAACCTAAAGGGTTTTGGTGCAATTTCTTGCTTTAGAGAATAAAATGGATTACTCAAAACCATCAATAATAGAAAAAAAATGGCAAAATCTTTGGCATTCAAGGAAATTATTTTCAGCAAGTAAAGAAAGGAAAAAAAAATTTTATGTATTAGAAATGTTTCCCTACCCATCTGGTAATATTCATATGGGACATCTGAGAAACTATACAATTGGTGATGTCATCGCAAGATTTTTTAAAAACAACCAATTTAATGTTCTTCATCCAATGGGATGGGACAGTTTTGGAATGCCTGCGGAAAATGCAGCTGTAGAAAATAATCTTAATCCACAAGTTTGGACAGAAAAAAATATAAATAATATGAAAAAACAGCTTAAGTCAATTGGTTTGTCAATTGATTGGGAAAGGGAAATTTCTACTTGTAATGATAAATACTACAAACATCAACAAAAACTTTTTATTGATTTATATAATGCAGGACTCGTCTATAAGAAAGATAGCTATGTTAATTGGGATCCTGTTGATGAGACGGTTTTAGCAAATGAACAGGTAATAGAAGGAAAAGGTTGGCGATCAGGGGCAATTGTAGAAAAAAAAAAATTATCTCAATGGTTTCTAAGAATTTCTAAGTTTTCTAAAGAACTCCTCAACGAACTCGACAAGCTTAATCAATGGCCAGATAAAGTTAGAGCAATGCAAAAAAATTGGATTGGCGTATCCGAAGGTGTTGAAATAATATTTAATATTTCTGAAAAAAGTCAAAAAATAAAAGTCTTCACTACAAGGCCGGAAACAATATTTGGTGCGACCTTTATTGCACTTTCTGTGGAACATGAAATAGGTAGTTTTTATGATAATGATTCAGAATTTACAAAATTCAAAAATCTTTGTATTAAAGATCAAGAAAAAAGAAATAGCGATGAAAAGTTTGCATTTAAAACAGGGCTTCACGTGATACATCCATTTAGTAAAAAAGAAATACCCATTTTTTTTGCTAATTATGTCTTAATGGATTACGGCTCTGGGGCAATTTTCGGTTGCCCAGCACATGATAGAAGAGATTACGACTTTGCCTTAAAAAACAACCTAAATATTATAAAAGTTATTCAAGATACTAATTCGTCCTCTCTTCCTTACTGTGAAATTAAAAAAGAAGATAAAATAATTAATTCAGACTTTCTCGATAACCTTCACCCATCTGAAGCAAAAGAAAAGATAACTGAGGTAATACATAAAGGCAAAACCGGGAAAAAAAAAACTGATTATAGACTTCGCGACTGGGGAGTGTCTAGACAGAGATATTGGGGCTGCCCAATTCCTATTATTTACACAGAGGACGGAAAAGCTCTACCAGTAGATGAGAAAGATTTGCCTGTAAAACTTCCAGAGGATATAGATTTTAATACTTCAGGGAATCCTCTGAGTAGTCATCCAACATGGAAAAGTACCAAATGTAGTAAAACTGGTAAAAGAGCAATAAGAGAAACAGATACCTTAGACACCTTTTTTGATTCTTCCTGGTATTTTTTAAGATTTTGTTCTCCAGTTGAAGAATCAATTCCTTTTAAAGAAGATGATACCAACTATTGGATGCCAGTCGATCATTACATTGGCGGTGTTGAACACGCTATACTTCATCTGCTTTATTCCAGGTTTTTTTCAAGAGCCCTCAAATATTGTAATTATAACGTTCCTAAAGAACCATTTAAAAAGTTAGTAACTCAAGGTATGGTTTGCCATGAAACTTTTAAAACAGCAGACTCAAAATGGATTAACCCTAACAATGTGTTTAGCGAAAAGGATAAAAAAGGTAATATCAATTACTATACAAAACAAAATGGTGAAAGAACTTTAGTTTTTAAGGGGAGATCAGAAAAAATGAGTAAGTCAAAAAAAAATGTTGTCGACCCTGATTCAATAATTTCAAATTACGGAGCTGATACTGCTAGACTTTTTATGATATCTGACTCGCCCCCAGAGAGAGACTTAGAGTGGTCAATTGATGGAATAAAAGCAACGTATAAATTTTTAAAAAAAATATATGACCATTTACAAAAAGATTTTTTATTCATCACAGAATTAGAACCAACAGTAACTTCTAAAATCAAAGAAGATGAAACAGAAACTTATAACTTAATACAGAAAACAATAATGGGTTACACAGATGATATTAGAGATTATAGGTTTAATACCGCTGTAGCTAAATTGAGAGAAATGGCCAACCATGCTTTGAAAACTAAGATGAGTAAAAATCTTTCTGATTACTGTTGGTCAATATTCTTAAGGCTAATTTCTGTTATAACTCCTCATTTTTCTGACGAATTAGCAGCAAAATCAGGTTTCAAGGAAGTTCTAATAAATTTAAAGTGGCCTGATTTAGATAGTTCGGGCTTCGATGAAAAAATTGTTAGCATTGTTCTTCAAGTTAACGGAAAAAAGAAGTCTCTTGTAAGTGTGCCACTAGAATCAAGCCAAGAAGATATTTTAGAAATCATTAGAAAAAATAAAAATATTCCGTCATCATATTATAACAATTCAAAAAAAATTATTTTTGTTAAAAATAGAATTATTAATTTTGTAGTATGAAAAAAAAAATATTCCTCAAACTCTCGATATGTTTGTTTATTTTTTCTAGTTGTGTTTATAAACCAATTTATAAAAAAAATACTATTTTTACACATAAAATAAATATTCTTGTAAAATCAAATGATTACGATAAAAAAATACCTCTTTTGATGAAGGCTTCTCTTAACCAAAAACTTAATTCAAAAAAGTCTAAACCATCTAATCTCAAACTAGTTGTCTCTTTAAGCAAGTCTGTCTCTGCATTAGCTTTCAACAAAGATCTTTATTCATCAGGAAAAATATTACTAATAAATCTTCAGTATACATTTTATGATCAAAAAGGAGTGATTCTCTCAGGGAAATTACAGAATAAAAGCTCATATTTTATGGGCGCTAGTCCCTATGCAAATATTGTTTCTGAGGAAAGTGCGGCTAAAAATATTGTTTCCTCACTTTCCGAAAGCTTAAGCCACATAATAATTTCATCAAGATTTAATAAATCAATAACCCCATGATCTTAAAGTATTCCTATTTTAAAAAAAGTCCCCTTATAACTAAAAAAAAATTTTTTCTTTTTTATGGCCCTAATTTCGGAAAAATTGATGATTGTGTTCAATTCCTTAAAGATAAACTTTCTAGTTATGAAAACTCCCTGAAGTTTTTAAGTTTTTTTCAGGATAACTTTTTAAATCATAGTTTTACAGAAATAGTTGACCAAAACACTCAAGAAGATATTTTTGGAAATAAAACAAGTCTAATTTTTTCACTAAGTGATCTAAAATTTTCCAATGAAATTATAAAATTGATTTCTAAAAATTTAAATATTCAAAATATTATTTTTAAAACTGGCCCTATTCAAAAAGCATTAAAGTTTAGGAAGTTTTTTGAAGATTCGTCTGATTGCATAATTGTTCCCTGTTATGAAGATACACTTTCAGAAAAAAAAGAAATAATTGTGAGATTTTTTAATAAAGAAAATATTAAAATAAATTCCGAACATATATTCATGCTTAGCTCCGTGTTAAGTAATGAAAGATTGAGATTAATTAATGAATTAAACAAACTTATTATTTATATAAAGACCACAAAAATTAATGTAGTCGACGCACTTTCAATTCTTGTAGATAATAATCATCAAGACTTGAATGACTTGGTTTATTTACTTGCATCAAAAAAAGAAAAGGATTTTTGGAATGCATTTCTTAAAGTCCAACAGGTATTTTCTGACGAAATAAAATTTATAAATATTTTTTCAAAACATTTAGAAAAATTATTATTTGTTAAAAATAAAATATTACTAGGTTTCAGCCCGTCTGCTTCTATGAAAACACTCAAACCCCCAATTTTTTTTAAACAGGAAGAACTTTTTTTGTCACAGCTTGATTTATGGAGTTATAAAGAATTAACAAAAATAATTAAACAATTACATTTTTGTCAAATGTCAATTTTAAAAAATGAAATATCATCTAAATCTAACTTTCTTACTTTAATAACTAAAATTTTAGATGTGTCATAAACATAGAACTTTTTTTTTAATGAAAGAGCGTAAGTTTTTTTCTATTTGATCTAGATCTTTTGATGTATCAATCTTTAAGGATATAAATTGATTAAACTCTTTTAGATTATAATTTTGTGTTCTTAAAATTTTTTCAAACTTATCTTTATTCATTTTTTTTCTTTTTAAAGCTCTTTCTTCTTGAATTTTTTTCTTTACATGAAGGTAAATAATAAAACTGTACTCATTAAAAAGCTTTTTTTCAAACAGTAGGGGAATATCAAAAAAGAGTATTTTTTTATTTTTATTTGAATCAATAAATTTTTGTTTCTCTTGATTTAGTAATGGATAAATTAAATTTTCCAAATTGTTTAACTCTTCTTCTTTTAAAAAAACATAATTACCTAAAAGAACCTTATTAATGGAACCATCTTTTTTAATGAGGTTATCAACCTTATCAAAAAATAGATCTTTAATTTTTATTTTCACAGCTTGTTCTTTAAAAAGTTTGTTAACTTCTTTATCTGCTTCAAAAACTGAAAAACCAAGTTTTTTTATAATTTCTGAAATCGTCGATTTTCCAGAAGCTATTTTTCCGGTTATTGCAATTTTAATAGGATGCTTCACAAATTTTTTTAACCTCCTCAATATCTTTGTTATTTAGAGATATATTAAACCAGAGTTCAAAGGAAACTGATGCCTGTTCAATCAACATACTTAATCCATTCATAGAGACAAACCCTTCTTTTTTGAAAAATTTTAGTAACTCTGTTTCCTTAGGGTTATATATAATATCAACAAAAATTAACGTATCTTTAAGATTATTGATATCTATTTTAAGACATTCGTTATCTTTCATTCCAAAGGAAGTGGTGTTTATTATTAAGTCAACGTCTGAATTGGGTGTCAAATTTTTCCACTCAACAAATTCTAAATTGATTTCTTTGTTTCTAGTCTTAAAGAAGCTTACTAATTGAATCGTTTTTTGTTTTGTTCTGTTGGTGATATAAATTTTTTCTACTTTTTTTTTAATTAATTCGGAAATAATTCCATATGCTGCTCCACCAGCGCCAATAATATAAATTGATTTATTAGAAAAGTTAAATTTTGTTTTTTTTTCAAGAGCTCTAGTAAAACCAATTCCATCTGTATTTTCACCATAAACTTTATTTCCCCGAAGAAAAACTGTGTTAATAGCTCCTATATCTTTTGCTGAATACGAAACTTCATCAATATAAGATATTATATCCTTTTTATAAGGTAAGGTTATATTTAGTCCGGTAATTTTTCTGTCTCTTACGTTTTCTATTAATGAAGGGAGTAATTCCTTCTCTACTTCCATTTTTTTATATTCTAAACCTAACTCATATTTATTTATCCAGTAATTATGAATTAATGGAGAAAGTGAGTGCTTTACAGGCTTGCCAATTACAAAAAGAGTCATTTTTTTTCTTTCATAAATTTTTTTATGAAATTTTTTAATGGAAAACCTATTATTGTCTCATAATCACCTTTTACAATTTTCAGAAAATTATATTTGCTATTATCTTCAATTCTGTATGATCCAACGGACTTCAAAACCTCCTTATTTTGTTGACTTAGATATTCATCAATTTTTTTTTGTGAGATTTTTTTAAATAACATTTCTGCTCTTTTTGTTTCTTCAAAATAAAACTTTTTATTTTTAATGACATATAAGGAGCTTATAAGTGTGTGTCTTTTCCCCCTTAAATTAATTAAATTATTCTTTGCGTCTGAAAGGTTTTCAGATTTATTTATTAATTTTCCATCACATATTAGAATTTGATCGGAGCCAATAATTATGTTTTTTGAATAATCCTCCATAACAGATTCTGCTTTCTTTTTTGCTAATAACCTTACTAAATCTGTGAAATTTGTTTCTATAAATTCATCTTTTACTTTTTTTTCATCAACTTTGTGTCGGACAACTAATATTCTGTCTAAATGCTGTTTTAAATAATTAACTCTTGTTTTACTTGATGAAGCAAGGATAACTTGTTTATGTTTTGTGTATAATTTCACCTTTTTTCTAAAACCTTTTTTTGGTCATATTTTTCCTTTTTTCCTCCACATGTTTATAATGTTTACAATTTTATCAACATTTTCTTTCACACTAAATATATATCTTTTTTCCACATTCTTTCTTTATATTTCTTTTACTTTTTTTGTTTTATTAAGATTTTATTAACATACTTTTTCTTTAGATGTTAGTTAGTATAATGTTAATAAAAGATATTAACGCTTCTAACCTTACAACAACAACAACAACCTTATTATATAATATAGTAGTAGTAGATATATGGATAAACTTTTCTCACAAAATAGAACTCTCATTTGGTTTATGAGACAAGCAGGAAGATATCTACCTGAATATAAAAAAATACGCTCAACAGAAAGAACCTTTTTGGATTTATGTTTTAATTCAGAAAAAGCAGCAAAGATTTCTTTGCAGCCCATAGAACGTTTCGATCTTGATTTTATTATTTTATTTTCTGATATTCTTGTTGTACCTCATGCTTTAGGACAATTTGTAGATTTTAAAGAAAACATAGGTCCAATTTTAGAACCAATAAATAACAAGCATGATTTAGATTTTAAAAGTTTAACTAAGAACCTGAAGATCTTAGACCCAGTATTTAACACAATAAAATTAATAAAAAAAAATAATAGGGATAAAAGTTTGATTGGTTTTTGCGGAGGACCGTTTACAGTACTGACATATATGATAGAAGGAGGAACGTCAAAGAATCACCAAAAAGTAAAAACGAAGTTAAAAAAAGAAAAAAACGAGTTACTTGAAATAATAGAAATACTCGTTGAATTTTCTAGCATGTATTTAATAGAACAGATAAAAAATGGAGCAAATATAGTTAAGATATTTGAATCGTGGGCAGGTCTAATAGACAATGAGTTATATTCTGATTTTATTATTAAACCAAACAAAAAGATTTTGGAAAATATTAAGATGGTTTTCCCGGATATTCCCGTGGCTTGTTTTCCCAGAAGGTCAGAATTAAAAATCCTTCAGTTTATAGAAAATGTTGATTGTGATATTCTTTCTCTTGATGAGAATTTCCCTGAAGAGCTTTTGGAAATTGCAAAAGAAAAAAACATAGTTTTGCAAGGAAATCTTAACCCAAATATACTTGTAGAGGGTGGAAAAAAAATGGAAGAAATAATAAAAAAAATTCTTTTAAGATTTAAGTATAATAGACATATATTTAACTTATCGCATGGAATTTTACCACAGACACCTATTGTTAATGTCCAAAAAACGATAAAACTAATAAGGGATTTTAATGAAGCCAGATAACCATATTTTCATACCAGAAAAAAAGATAGGTGTTCTGATGGTCAATTTGGGAACACCTGAGAATACGGATTATATTTCAATGTGGTTGTATTTGAGGGAGTTTCTCAGTGATAGAAGAATAATAGAGTTAACAAGGTTTCTTTGGTTTCCAATTCTTTTTCTTATTATTTTAATCATTAGACCAAAAAAATCAGGAAGACTATATGAAAAAATCTGGGATAAAAAAAGGAATAAATCACCATTGAAAGTATTTTCAGAATCGGTAGCAGAGAAACTCCAAAAACAATACGATAAAAAAAAAGTAGAGATAAAGAATGCAATGAACTATGGAAACCCAAAAATTACAGACGAATTAAAAAAATTGATGAAAAGAGGGTGTGAAAAAATTCTCATTTTTCCGATGTACCCTCAATACTCAGCGACAACAACAGCATCCGTAATTGATAGGGTATTTGAGTTTTTAAAGAAAACTAGATGGCAGCCGACGATACGAATTGTTCCGCCGTATTTCGATGATCCATTCTACATAAATGCATTAAAAATTAACATGGAAGAACATTTAAAAAAAAAAAAAATAAAGGAAAAAAGCATTGTATGCTCGTTTCATGGAATTCCCAAAAAATATTTCCTTAAAGGGGACCCTTATCATTGCCATTGTGCGAAAACGGTAAGACTGTTGAACGAAAAAATGAAAGGAAAATATATCTTTCAAATGTCTTTTCAATCTCGATTTGGACCGCAAGAGTGGTTAAGACCATATATGAATGAAAAAATGGATGAGCTGATAAAACAAAAAAAAGAAAATATGGTAATTATGGCACCAGGGTTTTCAGTTGATTGCTTGGAAACACTAGAAGAAATAAAAATGGAAGGGGAAGAGGAGTTTTTAGAAAAGGGAGGAAAAAGTTTTTCTTATATTGATTGTTTAAACGACTCACCAGCTGCAATAAAAATGTATCAACAAATAATAAATCGAGAATTGCTAGGGTGGCTAAAGTGATCAAATTAAATGACATATAGTTTACTAAAATCCTTACATATTATTTTTTTCACTACGTGGATGGCTGGTTTATTCTATTTGCCAAGATTATTCGTCTACCATTCAAGTTGCAAAATCAAATCTGACGAGTACAAAACTTTTACAACTATGGAGAAGAAACTATTGCGTTTTATTATGAATCCGTCAATGTTTCTGACCTGGTTTTTAGGAATAACATTGTCTTTACTTAATAACTATTTTTTATCTACATGGCTTATTATAAAAATTTTATTAGTAGTTTTAATGTCAAGTTTTCATATGTACTGTGCAAAAATCAAAAATGATTTTGAAGAACATAATAATAAAAAAGAAGAGAGCTTTTTTAGAATTATTAATGAGATACCAACTATACTTTTTATTTTAATTGTTTTGTTAGTAGTATTTAAACCATTTGATTGACAAATTATTATTTATAACCTATAAAAAGATTTCTCTGTAATCTCCCTTTTTATTTATGCACTTAAAAGACTTAAAATCAAAGAACCCTTCTGAACTTCTAAATATTGCTGAGGAATTGAAGATTGAAAATGCTGGGACTCTAAGAAAGCAAGACATGATTTTTGCTATCTTAAAACAAATGGCATTTAATAAAGATGCTATTTATGGAGAAGGCGTTCTAGAGATACTTCAGGATGGCTTTGGTTTTTTAAGATCGTCTGATGCAAACTATTTGCCGGGCCCAGATGACATTTATGTTTCACCATCACAAATTAAGCAACATAGTCTTCGCACCGGTGACACTGTTGAAGGAGAAATGCGTTCTCCGAGAGAATCTGAAAGATATTTTGCTATCACTAAGATTGATAAGATTAATTTTGAATCAACCGAAAAAACTAAACAAAGAATAAATTTTGATAACCTTACTCCACTTTATCCTGATGAAAAGTTGAAAATGGAAGTTGAAAATCCGTTGGCTAAAGATATTACGCACAGGGTAATGGATTTAATTGCGCCTCTTGGTAAAGGACAAAGAGCACTTATTGTAGCTCCACCTAGGACCGGTAAAACTGTAATGTTGCAAAATATTGCTCATTCAATAACCTCAAATCATCCAGAGGTGTATCTTATAGTTCTTTTAATTGATGAGAGACCAGAGGAGGTTACAGATATGATTAGATCTGTAAAAGGGGAGGTTGTTTCTTCTACTTTCGACGAGCCAGCTAGTCGACATGTCGCAGTATCAGAGATGGTCATTTCAAAAGCAAAAAGATTAGTTGAGCATAAAAGAGATGTAGTAATATTACTGGATTCAATTACTAGACTAGCAAGAGCCTATAACACGCAAGTACCAAGTTCTGGAAAGGTTTTGACTGGTGGTGTTGATGCTAATGCACTTCAGAGACCCAAAAGATTTTTTGGTGCAGCTAGAAATATCGAGGAAGGTGGATCTTTAACTATTATTGGAACTGCTTTGGTTGATACAGGGTCAAGAATGGATGAAGTTATTTTTGAGGAATTCAAGGGAACAGGAAATTCGGAAATAATACTTGATAGAAAACTGTCTGATAAACGAGTTTTCCCTTCTATTGATGTTACCAAATCAGGCACTAGAAAAGAAGAACTATTAGTTTCAAAAGATGATTTATCAAAAATGTGGATTCTAAGGAAGATTTTAATGCCAATGGGTGTTAACGACTCAATGGAGTTTTTAATTGACAAGATTAAGAATTCAAAAAACAATTCCGATTTTTTTGAATCTATGAAATCTTAATGAAAATCCTCAGTTGGAATGTCAACTCTATAAGAGTAAGAAAAAATCAACTGCTTTATGTAATAAAAAAAGAAAACCCTGACATTATCTGCCTCCAAGAAACCAAAACAATTGACGATTGTTTCCCAAAGGACGTGTTAGAAAAAAAGGGTTACTTTGTTTATGTAAATGGCATTCAGTCATATAATGGCGTTGCAATCATATCTAAAATTAAAGCAAATAAAATAAATTCACACAAGTTTTGTAATCTAGATGATGCAAGACACATTCAAGCAAATTATAAAAATTTTTCAATACATTCAATTTATGTTCCCGCTGGAGGAGATACACCAGATATAAATGAAAATGAAAAGTTTGAACACAAATTAAGGTTTTTAGATGAAATGGCAACCTTTTTTAAGTTTAATGAAAATCAAATAAATGTAATTTGTGGAGACTTTAATGTTTCCCCCAATGAAGATGATGTTTGGTCACATAAACAATTACAAAATGTTGTAAGTCATACTAAAGTTGAAAGAGAAAAATTAATTCAAATTATGAATAAAGGAAAACTTGTTGATACAACTAGAATGTTTATTTCCCCGCCAAAAAATGTGTTTACTTGGTGGAGCTATAGGTCGAAAGATTTTAAAAAGAATAATAGAGGAAGAAGGTTGGATCATATTTGGATAACTGACCACCAAAAAGTTGTATCTTTAAATGCTAAAATTATGGTTGAAACACGATCTTTCTCCCAGCCATCTGACCATGTCCCGATCAGTTATGAGTTTGACTTAAGTTGAAACCATCTTTCCAATTGGCCTTCCAGATAATAAGTGAAAGTGGAAGTGAGGGACCTCTTGTCCACCATGTTTTCCAATATTTGTTATTAATCTGTATCCCTCCTTAAGTTCTAACTTTTCTACAATAAGGTCAATAGATTTTATAAATTCAAAAATAAACTTTGAGTCAGCTTTTTTAGAAAAGTCTATAAAACTGCAAAAAGGTTTTTTTGGTATTATTAAAATGTGTATAGGCGCTTGAGGATTTATATCATTGAAAGCGTAAACGTATTTGTTTTCAAAAACTTTCTTTGAAGGTATTTCTTGTCGTAAGATTTTCGCAAAAATATTGTCATTGTCATAGTTAATAATGTCAATCATTCTTCATTCTCTTTAAGAGTGTTTTTTCTACTTCTTCAATTGTCAGGTCTGAGTCTTCTAACAAAACAAGTAAATGAAACATAAGGTCGGCAGATTCTTCAAGTAATTCTTCTTTTCCTTCATATAAATACGCTGTAATGGTTTCAACGGCTTCCTCCCCTAATTTATTAGCAATTTTTACTTTCCCCTTTCCGAAAAGCTTGGCAACATAAGAGTCTTTAGGAAGATCCTTTTTTCTTTTTTTAATAATTTGTGACAACTTGAAAAATATTTTATCCTTCATTTTACCTTGAAATATAATCCATTCTTACATCAATATCATTTAAAATTAAATGTTTTTTAACTTCACTGATAGAAAATTTTCCAAAATGAAAAACTGATGCGGCCAGTAAAGCAGAGGCTTTACCTTTTTTGACACCATCAACGAAATGATCTAGGGTCCCAACACCACCGGAGGCTATCACAGGAATATTTACGGACTCAGAGATTTTTTTAGTTAAATTTAAGTCAAAACCAGCCTTTGTTCCATCTCTATCCATAGATGTTAAAAGAATCTCGCCCGCTCCTAAATCTTCGACTTCTTTAGCCCATGCGATGGCATCCTTAAAAGTATTTATTCTTCCCCCATTTATGAAAACATTCCAAGTGCCGTTCACTATTTTTGCATCTATGGCTACAACTATACACTGATTACCAAATTTTTTAGCACCCTCACTTATTAGTTTTGGGTTATTAATAGCTGCACTATTTAGTGAAACTTTGTCAGCACCAACGGATAAAAATTTATCCATATCGGAGATCCCCTTGACTCCTCCACCAACAGTTAAGGGGACAAAGCATTGGTAAGCAGTTTTTTCTATTATATCTACCATTGGATTCCTTTTTTCGTGAGTTGCCGTAATATCAAGAAAAGTAATCTCATCTGCACCATTTGTGCTATAAATTTTAGCTTGTTCAACTGGATCACCTGCATCAACAAGGTCAACAAAGTTAATTCCTTTTACAACTCTTCCCCTATCAACATCAAGACAGGGTATTATTCTAATCTTCATTTGTTTCATTTAAAAAGTTTACAGCTTGATCTACCTGAAGTCTTTTTTCATAAATTGCTTTTCCTACTATAACCCCCACTAAATTTTGATAATGAATACTGATTTTTTTTAGCTTTTTTATATCTTCAAGAGATGAAACACCCCCTGATACAATTACATTAATGTTTGTTGATTCCAATAAATCCTGAAGCTGATCACAACTCACTCCCTCTAGAACGCCATCTTTGTCAATATCAGTAAAAATAAGATGCCTTATTCCTATA
>CACAXP010000011.1 GCA_902536485.1 uncultured Alphaproteobacteria bacterium
TTAAAATATTTTTATACTGAAAAAAAACTAAAGATTTGGTTCTTCCAGGGGTTCTTGAAGTTTTTGCAATTTTTTTTTGTGTTAAAGAATTTATTAGGGATGATTTTCCAACATTAGAGCGACCCCAAAAAATAAATTCAGGTATTTTATCAGACGGTAGTTCTTTAAATGAGTGAACTTCTTTAATAAAATTCCAATCTTCACTCACGAGTTATTCCAAATTTTGTTTATTCTTTTTTTTGTTTTTTTAACAAAATATATTGTTGTCCTATAGATAAAACATTATTTACAGTCCAATATACAACCATTCCAGAGGGAAAGGTTGCTAATAAAAAAGTAAAAATAAAAGGTAACATCATGAATATTTTTGCCTGGATAGGATCGGGAGGTGGAGGGTTTATTTTTTGTTGCAAATACATTGTAAGCCCCATTAAAAGTGGCCAAATTCCAATTGTTAAAAATAATGGTGGATCCCAAGGAATTAATCCAAATAGGTTAAACAAACTTGTAGGGTCAGGAGCTGATAAATCTTTAATCCATCCAAAGAAAGGTGCATGTCTCATTTCTATTGAAACAAACAGCACCTTATATAATGCAAAGAAAATTGGAATCTGGATCAAGATAGGAAGGCATCCTGCTGCAGGGTTAATTTTTTTTTCTCTGTAAAGAGCAAACATTTCTTGATTCATTTTTTGTCTATCATCTTTATATCTCTCTCTTACTCTTTGAATTTCTGGAGTTAAAATTCTCATTGAGTTCATTGATTTAAATGATTTATTTGCGAGAGGAAATAAAATAATTCTTATAAAGATTGTTAGAATTATAATTCCAATTCCAAAATTTTGGAATTTAGTGGATAAAAAATTCAGGGCATAAAAAAGAGGTTTTGTAAGAAAATAAAACCAACCAAAATCTACTGATAGGTCAAGCTTATTAACATTGAGTTCTTTTATGTAGTTATCAATCAATGGTACTTCTTTAGCACCTGCAAATACATAAGATTTTGTAACTAAATTTGAATTTGGCTCAACAGATTTTACATTATCATTAATGAAATCTATTTGAATTGAATTACGTCGATCATTTAATGTTTTAAACCTTGCTTTAAAGGATTCGTTGGTATCTGGAAAAATTGCAACTTGCCAGTAGTGATCGGTATAACCAATCCATCCATTTTTTGTAGATTCAACAATTTCTTTATTTTCATGAAGCTCGTCATAGGAAACTTCTTTCAACGTGTCATTGAAAACTCCAAGTGGTCCTTCGTGGAGGATGAAAAATTTATTTTCTGGTTCATAGTTTTTCCTTCTTAAATAGGAGAAATTTGTAAAAGAGAAATTATTTTTGTTTTTACAAAAAAAGATAAAATTAAAAATTTAAAACTTTTAAAGAAAAATACTGAATCTCTTAATCTTATAAAAAAAGAATTTAATAAAAATATCTTTAATACTAGTATTAAGGAAAGTAATGGGATAATTTTATTAAAAAAATTTTTATTCAAATCTCAAAATATTCATGATTAAAATTTCTGAAACAAAAGGTGGTGACTGGCTTAAACAAACATCAATCCTATCGCAAGCGTTACCATTTATGCAAAGGTATGCTGGTAAAAATATAACTATTAAATACGGTGGCTCGGCGATGGGTGAAGATAAGCTTTCTTCAAGTTTTGCAAGAGATATTGTTCTACTTAAGCAGGTTGGCATTAACCCTATCGTAATTCACGGAGGAGGTCCAAGAATCAAAAAAATGTTAGACAGATTAAAAGTTAAAAGTTCTTTCGTTGATGGTTTGAGAGTTACAGACAAAGAAACTATGAATATTGTTGAGATGGTTTTAACTGGTTCTATTAATAAAGAAATAGTTATGGAAATTAACAAAGAAGGAGGAATGGCCATCGGTCTTTCAGGAAAAGATGCTTTATTGGTTAAAACCAAAAAATTCAAAAAAAAAAAAGCCACAAGTGAAGTTGAGAAAATACTAGATTTAGGTTTTGTAGGTCTGCCCAGCAAAATTAATACCGACTTCTTAAAATGGTGCATTAAAACCGATTTTATTCCAGTTATATCTCCAATTGGCTATGGAGAAAAATTTGAAACCTACAATATTAACGCTGACACAATGTCTGGAGCTATCTCCGCATCTATTTTATCAGAAAGACTAATTCTTTTAACAGATGTTAAGGGGGTGTTAGATAAAAAAGGTAACTTGTTAACTCAAATTAAAGTATCTGATGTTGAAAAATTAATTAGAAATGGAACCATCTCAGGAGGAATGATACCAAAAATTGAGACTTGCGTTGAAGCTGTAAAAAACGGAGTGAAAGCAGCTGTCATTCTCGATGGGAGACTTGAGCATTCAATATTATTAGAAATTTTTACTGAACATGGTGTTGGCACACTAATTACTAATTAAATGCTAAAAAGAAATTTTGAGAAAAAAAACTTTTGGATTTTTGACTTAGATAATACAATTTATGATCCACAGTCGAAGATTTTTGATCAAATTGACCTTCGGATGAAAAAGTTTATTTCCTCGAAATTAAATATATCGAAGGAAGAAGCATTCAAAATTCAGAAGAAATTCTACAAAGAATATGGAACCACTCTTTCTGGGTTAATGAAGCATTACCAAATACAACCAAATGAATTTTTAAAATTCGTTCATGATGTTGATCTTAGCAAATTAAAAAAATGCTCTAATCTATTTAAGGAAATTAACCAGTTACCAGGAAGAAAAATTATTTATACTAATGGTGATCAAGATTATGCAAAGAAAGTTCTTAATTCACTGGGTGTAGAAAGTCTTTTTGACTACATTCTAGATATAACAAAAAGTAAATATATTCCTAAACCGTCAGTTGAGCCTTTAATTACTTATTTAAATAAAAAAAAAATTAACACTAAGACCTGCGTATATTTCGAAGACCTTGAAAAAAACCTTGAGAATGCCCATAAATATGGAATAACAACTGTTCACATTAAAGATCAAATAAATAAAAAAAAAATAATTCAACCATTCATTGATTTTAGATTTAAGAGTATATTAGAGGCTTTAAACACTATTAACAAAACATACAACCAGACATGAATATGGAAAAAACAGAACTAAAAAAAATCATTGAAAATTTTTGGGATGAAAAAGAATCAATCAACTCTAGTAATAAAAGTTTAACTAAAACAATTAGTGTTGTTTTAGATCAACTTGATAGAGGCATAATAAGAGTGTGTGAGAAAAATAATGGAGAGTGGGTTACTCATGAATGGATAAAGAAAGCAATACTGATGTCATTCCAAGTAAATGATAACTCCATATTTTCCAGTGGAATATCAAACTCAAGAAAAGGACAGTATACTTGGTTTGATAAAGTGAACTTAAAAACATCAGGGTGGGTTGAGGATGAATGGACAAAGAGAAGCTTCAGATCAGTGCCTGGAGCAGTTGTAAGGTATTCTTCTCATATTGCTGAAAATGTAGTTCTTATGCCTTGTTTTATTAACCTAGGCGCATATGTTGACTCTGGTACTATGATTGACACATGGGCTACTGTTGGATCTTGTGCACAAATTGGTAAGAATGTTCATATTTCAGGTGGTGCAGGCATTGGAGGAGTTTTAGAGCCTTTGCAGGCAAACCCTGTTATAATTGAAGATAATTGTTTTATTGGTGCTAGATCTGAAATTGCAGAGGGCGTTATAGTTGAAACTGGAAGTGTAATCTCAATGGGAGTTTATATTGGAGCGTCAACAAAAATAATTGACAGAGAAACTGGAGAAACATTCTTTGGAAGAGTACCTCCTTATTCAGTAGTAGTTCCTGGAACTGTGTCTACAAACAAGCCAGAAAACTTTTCGCAGGATTTAAATCTCTACTGCGCTGTTATTGTTAAAAAGGTTGATGAAAAAACAAGGTCTAAAACCTCAATTAATGAACTATTAAGGTCCTGATGAATTTAATAAAGCTTTCATCAGATCTTATAAAATTTAAAAGTGTTACGCCAAATAGCTCTGGTTCTCTGGAATTTATAGAAAAAATTTTAAAAGAAAATAAGTTTAATTGTCATCTTCTTGAATTTGGCGACAAAAAAATAAAAAATCTTTACGCCGAAATCAAAGGAGGAAAAGGCCCAAATTTATGCTTTGCAGGACATACTGACGTAGTCCCTGCAGGAAATTTAAAAGATTGGAAGACTAACCCCTTTAAACCAACAATTAAAAATGGTGTACTTTATGGAAGAGGAGCATCGGATATGAAAACAGCGATTGCTGCTTTTATTTATGCATCTTTAGAGTTTTTATCTGATTGTAAAAATAAATTTAATGGATCTTTATCATTTCTTTTAACAGCAGACGAAGAAGGCGAAGCAGACTTTGGAACAAAAAGTGTGGTGAATTGGTTAAAGAAAAAACGTCATAAAATTGACTTATGCTTGGTTGGAGAACCTACAAACCCTAATTATCTTGGAGAAATGATAAAAGTAGGTAGACGAGGAAGTCTTAACGGGGAAATTATTGTTAAGGGTATACAAGGTCACGTTGCTTACCCTGAGAAATGTAAGAATCCTATTGATGATCTTTTAAAAATTTGTGATCAACTAAAACTACCTATTGATAGAGGATCTAAATTATTTCAACCCTCTAAACTAGTAATTACTTCAATTGATGTGGGGAATAAAGTAACTAATTTAGTAGTAGATAGGGCAACAATTAAATTTAATGTAAGATTTAGTGATAAACATAAATCTAAGGATATTGTCAAACTTATCAAACAAAGACTTAATAAAACGAAAAGTGACTATGAACTAAATATAAAGGTTTCTGGGGAATCTTTTCATAATAGTTCTAAAAAGCTTGTTGAGCCTCTAATTCATTCAATAAAAAAAGTAACAACGAAAACACCAAAGTTAAGTACGTCTGGTGGCACTTCAGATGCCAGATTTATATCAAAACTTTGTCCCGTTATTGAATTTGGAATTGTAGGAAAAACGATGCATAAAATAAATGAAAATATAAATATTAAAGATTTAGAGAACTTATCAAAAATTTATTTATATTTCATAAATAATGTCTTTAACCCTAAAAATTAGTAGATTATTTTTTCTAAATAAAGTCCAGAGGATGGTGCTGTTGGGCCTGCATTTTTTCTGTCCTTTGATTGAATAATTCTTTTTATATCCGTTTCTTTAAAAATTTCTTTTCCTACCTGTATCAAAGTTCCAACCATTATTCTAATTTGATTATGTAAAAATGATTTTCCTGATACTCTAAGTTTAATAAAATCTGACTCTTTTTTTATTTTTATTTCATCGACGGTTCTTACTGATGTCTTTGCCTGGCAATCAACTGATCTGAAAGCATTTAAATCATTTTTTCCTAAAAAAAATTCTGAAGCTTCTTTCATTTTTTCAATATTTATTTTCTGAGGAATAAACCATACCTTATTTTCGTGAATATATGACTGGGTGTTTCTATTTAAAATTTTATAAAGGTAATACTTTCTTTTTACAGAAAAGCGTGAATGAAAATTTTTATTTACAATTCTTGATTCTAAAATTGTTATTTTATTTTTTTTCTTTTTTAAAAAAAAATTTAAGGCCCTAAAAATCTTTTCAGTTTTAATAGATAATTTTTCTATATCAAAATGGGCAACTTGACTTAACGCATGAACCCCTGCATCAGTCCTACCAGCAACATAAAGTTTAATTTCTTGATTAAAAATTTTTTTTAGCGAATCTTCAATTTCACCTTGGACAGAAACACCATTTCTTTGAACCTGCCATCCCACATAATTAGTACCGTCATATTCTATCTTAAGTTTAATTCTTGGCATTATTCAAATATTAGGTTTTTAATTTTATATCCATTTAAAAACTCTTCATTTTTTAGTGCTTTTTTTCCCTCAAGTTGAAGCTCAAGAACTTTTAAAGATCCATTACCACATTTAACTTCTAAATTATCTGAAACACCTCCAATAACTAAATCTTTTTGACTTGCTATTTTTTTTTTTACTACCTCAGACTTTAGAATCTTGATTCTTTTATCACCTCCTCTAATCTTTGTCCATGCACCTGGAAATGGATTAAATGCTCTTACCTTAAGATTAATTTCTTTTGCGTTTTCTTCCCATCTAATTCTAGTCTCGCTTTTTTTTACTTTTTTTGCATATGTCGAAAGATATTCTTTTTGAAAAGTCAGTATATAATTTTTTTTCATAATCTCTTTTATCGCCTCAACTAGTAAAGGTAGACCAACTAAAATCATTTTTTGATATAATGAACCTGCATTATCATTAGATTTAATTTTTATTTTTTTAAATTTTATAATTGGACCTGCATCTAATTTTTCTTCTACCTTCATAATGCAAATACCCGTTTCTTTATCATCGTTAAGAATAGACCTCTGGATTGGAGCAGCGCCTCTCCACTTTGGTAGCAAGGAGGCATGAACATTAATTGTTAAAAATTTTGGTAAATTAATTATAAAATCATCAATTAAATTTCCATATGCAACAATAATTATAAAATCAACGTTTTGGTCTTTTATTTTTTTTCTAAAATTTGGATCGTTTACTTTTATCGGAGAATATACCTTTAAATTTTTCTCTAGTCCCCATTTTTGAACAGGTGAAGGATTAATTCTCTTTCCTCTCCCGGATACAGAGGCTGGCTGTGTTACTATAAATGATATGTCAGCATTCTTTTCATATAAATAATTAAGAAATTTTAAAGCAAAATCAGGTGTACCAAAAAAACCAATTTTTACTCCCTTCAAATCATTCATTATTACCTATATTTTTTTTGGTTTTTTTTATTTTTTGAATTGCCATTTTTCTTTTTAAGGTTGATAGATGGTCAATGAATAATACACCGTCTAAATGATCAATCTCATGTTGAATGCATATAGACAAAAGACCTGAAAGTTTTTTTTTGAACTTTACTCCAGAATCGTTAAACCATTCTACTTCAACTTCTTTTGCTCTTTCAACATCTGCATAATATTCAGGTACTGATAAACAGCCCTCTTGATTAATAAACTTCTCATCAGAAAATTTAATTATCTTTGGGTTTATAAAAGTAATTGGCGATGACTTTCCGTCCTCATTTAAATCTATTACAACAATTCTTTTTCTTATATCAACTTGAGGAGCAGCAAGTCCAATTCCGTTCCCTGATGCATAAAGAGTTTCATACATATCTTTAACTGTTTTTTTTAACTCTTTATTAAAAACCTCTATATCAGAAGATTTGTGCTTCAATCTTGGGTCTGGTATAGTTAATATCTTTAGTATAGTCATTTCAAATTATTTAGATGAGTTTAGAACATTACATCATCATTTTTTTATTTAGCATACTCTTAATAATGTTATGTTTTCAATTTTTTTTTTCAAATTCTGGTAGTTCAGAAAAACTTAAGTTTCTTCTTGAAAGACAGGAAAATTTGGAAAAGTCTCTTTTGGAAATGATTGAAAAAAATTTTAATGTAATTGACTCAAAATTTGAAAAATCTTCAAACCAAAATACAAATAATCTACATCAAATAAAAGAAAGAATTTCAATAATTGATAGAGCTCAACAAAACATATCTGGACTTACTGATAATGTTATAGATTTAAAAAATATCCTTTCAAATACTTCACAGCGTGGAAGGTTTGGTGAAATAATTTTAGAAACACTAATAAGTGATTATCTTCCTAAAAATAATTATGAGTTTCAGAAAACTCTTTCAAATAGTTGTAGGGTCGATTGTATTTTAAAAACAAATGGAAATTTAAATAATCTTTGCATTGATGCTAAGTTTCCAAGAGAAAGCTATGAAAAAATTATCAAATCTAAAAATAAGGAAGATAAAATTAAATATACTAAAATATTTAAGTCTGATATATCAAATCATATATTAGATGTAAAAAACAAGTATATTATTCCAGGAGAAACATCTGAAATAGCTCTGGTATTTATCCCTAGCGAACAAATTTATTTAGAGATCTTCAATATTATTCCTGATCTGACAGAAAAATTTTACGAATATAAAACATTCCTTATATCCCCAACAACTTTGTGGATAGTTCTTAACTATATGGTCAGTATAATTAAAGACCACAAAATCAACGAAAATTCACAAATTATTTATCAACATCTTAAAGATTTAACAAACGAAATTTCAAGACTAGAGGGAAGAGTAAAAAAAATGGACTCTCACTTTTCAAATGCACAAAACGACTTGAATGATATTTTGATTACAACAAAAAAAATTAGTAATAAAAAAGATAAGCTTATAAAGCTGGAGTCTAATGATTAGCTTTCATTTCAGACCTTGAATCAAAAGCTGTTGATAGGGTATTATAATCTAAAGTGTCTAATTCACCTCCAATCGGCATACCTTGAGCCAGCCGAGTAATTTTTAATTTGTCATCTTTACAACTATCAGCTATATATTGAGCAGTAATTTGACCTTCCATTGTTGCATTAGTAGCTAAAATTAGCTCTCCAATTTCACCATTCTTAACCCTTTGAAAAAGAGAGATCAGGTTTAGATCATTAGGACCAATTCCGTCAATTGCTGATAACACACCACCTAGAACATGATACCGACCATTATAAGCTCTACTTTTTTCAATTGCCCAAAGATCTCCAATATCCTCAACAACACATACTTTTTCACTTTTTCTATTTTTATCAGAACAAATACCACAAGGTGAACTTGTATCAATGTTCCCACAAATTTGGCAAAAAATAGCTGAGGTCTTTAAATTTTCAAGCATTTCAGTAATGTTTGGAATTATTCGTTCTTTATTTTTTAACAAATAAAGAACAATTCTACGAGCGGATCTGGGACCAAGACCAGGCAATTTAGAGAAAAGATCTATTAGATCGCTTAAAGCAGACATTTAATTTAAAAAGGCAACTTCATTCCAGGAGGCAAGCCCATACCAGATGACAGAGAACCAAGTTCAGTGCTCATGTTTTCTGAAATTTTTTTTGTCGCATCGTTCATAGCAGCAACAATTAAATCCTCTAAAACTTCAACCTCGTTTTTATCAAGAAGACTTGGTTCAATCTTTATTTTTTTCAACTCATGTTTTCCATTCATTGTTACTACCACAGAATTTCCCCCTGAACTACCGTGAACTTCAGCCTCTTCAACTTTTTTTTGAACTTCTGCCATCTTTTCTTGCATTTCTTTTGCTTGTTTCATTATTTGTGAAATATTTGTCATTTACTCTTCCTGTATAGTTTTTTTATTGGTTTTACTGAAATTACTTCAGATGAAGGAATAATTTCAAGAATTTTTTTTATTAATTTTTCATTTTTTATTTTTTCAATATTCTTTTTTTTTTTTTCATCCTCGACCTCCTGAAGAGATTTTAAACCAATTTTATTTGAAATAGCAAGAATCCATCTTTTTTTTGTTATAAATTCAAGTGTTTTGGACGCACTCCACAATATTTTTTTAGACTCATGGTTGTCGTTTATACTTTGAAGTTCAATATTACCAACACTTGTCTGAGATTTAGGTTCAGAGAAACTAACTAACCTAAAAGAGTTTTTTAAATGATATGCAACAAGCATTTCAGATTGTTTCTCTATAAGGCTAACTATCTCTGCAAATTTTTTTAACTCAACTTCCTTATTATTTTCAGTGCTTTCTTTAGGTATATTTTTTTTTCTGGCTAAATTATCATTTATAACACCGTCTGCGCTAGAATTTAAATTCATATGTTTGCTTTGGTCTAGTTTGTTATCTTCGAGAATCTCCCCATTTTTTTTTAAACTTTGGATATCACTTTTCTTTTTGATAACTTCAAAAGGTGTAGGAAGTAAAGAAGCATAACAAAGACGCATCATTATCATTTCAAAACATTGCTTTTCATTAAAAACATCCGTAAGCTCATTGACATACTTTTGCATCAACTCCCAAAATCTTATTATAAAATCCATCTCAAAGTTTTTTGAGATGTCCTCAAGTTTTTTTGATGATTGCTCATCGAAAAACTCACTAGTATTTTTTATACCTGATTTTACAAGAGAGAGGTTATAAGCAAGACTCATCAAGGATTTAGCTAATTGATCAATTGAAACACCTTGACTGTACAATTTTTCAAAGCAATCAAAAGATAAATTTACATCACCCTTACATAAATTCTCAAATAACATAATTACTGCTGATAGATCACTTATACCTAAAACTTCTCTTACAATCGAAATATTTATTTTTTCACCTTTTGCAAATACATTTTCTAGGATAGACAAAGCGTCTCGCATCGAACCCTCAGAACATTGAGCTATTAGTTTACTTGCCTCAAAATCTAATTCGTACCCCTCCAGTTTTGACACTTGAATTAAGTGTTTAGCAATTAATTCAAGGCTTACTCTTTGTAAAGAAAAGTGCTGACATCTTGAAAGAACTGTAACAGGTACTTTTTCTGTTTCTGTTGTAGCAAATATAAAAGTTACATCAGTTGGTGGTTCTTCTAGTGTTTTTAGTAATGCATTAAAAGCTGCTTTTGAAAGCATATGAACTTCATCTATAATAAAAATTTTTTTTTTACTGCTTACGGGCTTATAATTTATGTTTTCTATTATCTCTCTTACATCAGCCACACCAGTTCTACTTGCTGCATCTATTTCGATAACATCCATATTACTATCATTTTCTATAGAAATACAACTTGCACATTTGTGACAAGCCTCGATATTCTCCTCTTCAAGTTTTTCACAATTAAGAATTTTTGCAAGAATCCTAGCTAAGGTTGTTTTACCAACTCCACGTGTACCTGAAAAAAGAAAAGCATGAGCTACCCTGTTAAGTTTAATTGAGCCTTCTATCACTGAACATATATCCTCTTGTCCGATCACGTCTTTAAGATTTTTCGGTCTATATTTTCTTGCAAGAACTATATAGTTATTATTATTTGACATTTAATTCCCTTGAAAGGAGCTGGAAACTGACCCAAAAGCATTCGTTGCGGCTGCTTCTTTTCAGTCCTGACCGGATTGGCGAAACTATCGTCCAGAACCAACTCCCAAAAACAAAAATAACATTTTAAAACTCAATTTAAAATAACATATTATTTTACTTTATTTCCTAAAAGAGGAAGCCTCAAAAAATCCTAAAATTTTTATTTTTGATGCGAATTTCTTCAGTTGTTTTAAAGCGTTTTTAAAATTTTTAGTATCCGGGTGTGACTCTACATCAATTAAAAATGAAAATTGTTTAAAATCTTTATTTACAAAAAAACTTTCTAACCTTGTGAGATTTATGGAATTTGAAGCAAAACCACCGAGTGCTTTATATAAAGAGGCAGGCAAATTTTTGGTATTAAATACAATAGATGTAATGACCTTTTTTTTTGTACTTATATTTCTGCTCTCTTTTGAAAAAACTAAAAATCTTGTAATATTATTTTTTGAATCCTCAAAATTTTTTTTTAAAATTTTTAATCCATATATTTTTGAAGACAATTCCGAACCAATTGCTGCAAAATTTTCATTTTTTTCTTCTGAAATAAACTTAGCAGCTCCAGCTGTATCGATAAAATTAATAGCATCTAATTTATGCTTTTTAATATTTTTAGTACACTGAGATAATGCATGAATGTGACTGTAAACTTTTGTAATTTTTTTTATATCAGTATTTTTTATTGACATTAAATGATGCTCAATTTTATGATAAAATTCGGCAACGATCTTAAGATTTATTTTTTCTAACAGAAAATGCATGTCAGCAACTCTTCCTGCAATATTATTTTCAACTGGAATCATAGCTAAGTCTGCAGAACCATCTTCAACAGCAAATATAGCTTCACCGAAGGTATTACACGGTAGAGTTTTTAGACTTTTATAAAATTTGCGACAAACTAAATCGGAATAGGCACCATGTAAACCTTGAAATGAAATAACTTTTTTTTTCATTGTATAAACTATTATTTATTTTTTCTAAAAAGCAATCTTATTTTTTTCAAATCTTCAAGTGTATCAACACTAGGAGGAATCTCTTTAACTTTCACGAGCTTGATTTTCATATTATTATCCATTGCGCGCATCTGTTCTAGGTTTCTTTTTAATTCATTTTGAGACTGCTTTAATTTTATAAATTTATTCAATGAATCATGAGTATATGAATATAGCCCTATATGATGATAAAAAAATTTATGATTTTTAATTATTCTACAAAAATCAATTGCAAAACCTTCATTATTATTTTCAAAGAGAACTTTTGCCTTAACTATATTTTTGTCTTCGAATTCACTTGTATGTAAATCACATACTGCACTACCAATCTCAGTTTTTTTGTCATTAAACAAACCAACTGTCTTTTCAATAACTTCTTTGTTAAAAATTGGCAAATCACCTTGAAGATTTAATATTAAATCATATTTTTTTTTTATTTTTTTATAAGCGTAGTGAACTCTATCAGTACCACTCTTGATATCGGTTGGTGTTATAACTGAATCTACTTTTTCATTTTTGCATAAATTTTGTATTTGTTTGCTATCTGTTGCAACAAGTACGTCACCAAGTTTTGTTTTAAGAGCAGATTCAGCGACCCTTATAATCATTGGAACACCAGATATTTTTCTGATCAACTTTTTGCTTAATCTTGTTGAATCAAGCCTTGCTGGTATTATTATTAATAAACTTTTTTTTTTTTTATTGATCACTTTTACTATAATTATAATAGTATATTTGATGTAAACTTTAAGATCTTAATATGAATAAATATTTTTTATCACTAATGTCAATTTTAATTCTGTTTCAGTCATTCAAAGTTTCAGATGAAATTTTTAACAACAAAAAAGACCAAAAAAAAGGTTATATCATTCTTGAACAAGACGATGATGATGATGATGAGGTGACTCTAGCTGACGATAAATCAGATGTAAAAGAAGAAAAAATTGATTTTGAATCACTCTTTACCAAGGCAAGTCTCGATGGTGGAGAAAAAATTGCAAAACAATGTGTGGCTTGTCATAGCGTTGATAATAGCTTGAAAGTTAAAGTAGGTCCTCCCTTATGGGGAATCGTTAACAGAAACGCAGCTAGTATTAGTGATTTTAAATACTCAGACGCCCTAATTAATTTTAAAAAAGCCTGGTCCAGAGAGGAACTTTTTTACTTTTTGGAAAAACCTAAAGATTATATTAAGGGTACAAAAATGATTTACAAAGGCTTAAAAAAACCCTCTGACAGAGCTGATCTAATATCTTACCTTGAATCTCTGAAATAACTTTAATGAAACTTAACAATGTTGAGCTTCTAAAATTTGCTAATTCATTTGCTGATATAAGTAAATCAATACTAAAAAAATTCTATTTTAAAGACTTCAAAGTTGAAGAAAAAACTGATGGAACTCTAGTAACTGAAATAGACAAGAAGATTGAATCTAAATTTAGAAGCCTTCTTAAAAAAAAATTTCCTTCGCACGGTGTTATAGGAGAGGAATTTGAAAATTATCGTGATGAAAACGAGTATGTGTGGATTATAGACCCTTTAGATGGCACCCACAGCTTTATAAGTGGTAAACCTCTTTTTGGGACTTTAATTTGTTGTATGAGGAATAAAACTCCAATTATGGGTCTGATAGATATTCCTATAATGAACCAAAGATGGTTTGGTGCAAAAGGGTTTGGTGTACAATTTAATAGTAAAAAATGTAAAATTAAAAAAGTTAAAAAAAAATTCAGTGATTTAATTATGTGCTCAACCTCACTCTTAATGTTTAACGATAAACAGCAAAAGAAAATTAAGAAAATTTATGAAAAAGTAAAAATTCCAGTTTTTGGAACTGATTGCTATGCTTACGGACTTCTGCTCTCAGGAAAAGTAGATTTAATAGTAGAAGCAAATATGAAACCATGGGACTACATGGCTCAGACTTTTCTAATTAAAGAATTTGGTGGATGTATAAGTGATTGGAATGGTGACGAGTTAAATTTAGATTCTAATGGAAAGGTGGTTGCATCTTATGACTCCAATCACCATAAGACTATACTAGGATTATTAAATGAAATTAAATAAGCTCTCTTACAAATTTCTATACTTCTTAATTATTGCTATTTTTAGTCAAGTAAGTTTATTGAAAAATATTCACGCTAATAACCTTGATTACATGCATGGAATAGCAATGCATGGTGACCTGAAATACCCAAAAGATTTTAAAAAGTTTGACTATGCTAACGAAAATGCCTTTAAGGGCGGAAAAATAAATAGATTTTCTATTGGCACCTTCGATAATTTAAACCCTTATATTTTAAAGGGGGTTCCCGCTTATCAAGCTGGATACCTTTTTGAAACCTTAATGAAATCCTCGTTTGACGAGCCATTTAGTCAGTATGGTTTAATTGCTGAAGGAGTAAAAGTTCCACCTGATAGGTCGTGGGTAGCATTTAAAATTAGAAAGGAAGCAAGATTTTCTGATGGCAGTAAAGTTTCAGCAAAAGACATAAAATTTTCTTTTGAAACAATCATGTCAAAAGGTCATCCTACCTATAAAACTTACTGGGGCCAGGTAGATAGAGCTGAGGAAATTAGTGAAAATGAAGTGAAATTTTATTTTAAAGGGGAACCCAACCCTGAACTTCCATTAATAATTGGGTATCAACTACCAATTTTTTCAAAAAAAGATTGGAAAGGAAAAGATTTTAGCAAAACTACCCTTATACCTCCACTGGGAAGTGGTCCGTATTTAATTTCAGATGTTAAAGCAGGAAGAAGCCTTACTTTAAAAAAAAACAAAAATTACTGGGGTAATAAATTAAATGTAAACGTTGGCCGATATAATTTTGATACTATTCACTATGATTACTACAGAGATGAAACCGTTGCTCTAGAGGCATTCAAATCGGGGGCATATGATTTCAAACAAGAAAACTCTTCAAAGAACTGGGCAACAGCATATAAGTTTGGAGCAGTTAAAGAAGGTAAAGTAAAAGTTGAAGAAATTAAGTATTATAGACCCAGTGGAATGCAAGGTTTTGCTTTCAATACGCGAAAAACTATATTCCAAAATAGAAATGTCAGAAAGGCCTTAACTTATGCATTTGATTTTGAATGGTCTAACAGAAATCTATTTTATAACGCTTATACAAGAACCAAAAGCTTTTTTGATAACTCTGAGCTTGCATCTCAAAATTTACCAAGTAAGGAAGAGTTAGATATTCTTGAAAATTATAGAGGTAAAATTCCTGATGAAGTTTTTACAACTATCTTCTCTCCTCCAAATACAGATGAAGAAAATGGTTTAAGAAAAAATCTAAGAACTGCAAGAAGAATTCTAAAAAAAGAAGGATGGATAATTAAAGATGATGTATTGATAAATAAAGAAACGGGTGAAATTTTTGAATTTGAGATTCTTCTTAGGTCACCACTTTTTGAAAGAATCGTTCTACCAATGAAAAGAAATCTTAAAAAATTGGGTATTAATGTCTCTATTAGAACAGTTCAAGATGATTCTCAATATATAAGAAGACTCGAAGACTTTGATTATGATATGATTGTTGTGAATTATGGTTCAATAATTTCCCCAGGTAATGAACAAAAAAATTACTGGGGATCAGCTTCAGCAGATCAAAAAGCTAGTCCTAATTACACAGGGGTAAAGAACACAGTAATTGATGAAATAATTGACAAACTTATTAGTGCAAAATCCAGAGAAGAGCTTGTAACATACACTAAGGTTTTAGATAGAATATTATTGTTTAATTATTATCTTATTCCTCAATTTCATATCGGTCATTACAGAGTAGCTTATTGGAATAAAATCTCCAAGCCTGAGGTTTCCCCTAAATATGACTTAGGTTTTGATTTTTGGTGGTTTGATCCAAAAAAGGCAAAAAATTTGGATGTAATCTCTTCTCCCATAAGTGATGAAGAAAATAAAAAAGACAATACAATTTATTTTCTGTTATTAATTTTCTTATTATTTATTCTGTGGAAGACTAAAAGAAAAACTAGCTAATGTTAAACTATATTATTAAAAGATTGCTTCTGATAATACCAACCCTCTTAGGCATTTTAACGGTAAATTTTATTATTATTCAGGCTGCACCTGGTGGGCCCGTTGAAAAAGCTATTGCACAAATTAAAGGTACTGAGGTATCTGTGACAGAGAGATTTACTTCATCTGGGGGAGAGCAACTGTCAAACAACCAATCCCAGAAAAATTTTAATACTCAAGAGAGTAAATATAGAGGTTCTCAAGGAATTGATCCTGATTTAATTAAAGAATTAGAAAAACAATACGGTTTTGATAAACCTCCTCTTCAGAGGTTTTTTGAAATGCTTAAGAATTATTTAGTCTTTGATTTTGGTGAAAGCTTTTATAAAGACAAGACCGTCATATCTTTAATTTTAGAAAAACTGCCGGTCTCAATTTCATTAGGCCTATGGACTACTTTGTTTGTATACTTAATTTCAATCCCACTTGGTATCAAAAAAGCTGTTAGAGATGGCTCAAAGTTTGATATGTACTCTTCTTCTTTAATCATCATCGGTTATGCGATTCCCGGTTTCTTATTTGCCATCTTTCTCATAGTTATTTTTGCCGGGGGAAGTTATCTAGATATCTTTCCGTTAAGAGGATTGGTTTCTGACAATTGGGAAGAGCTTTCGTTTTTTGAAAAAATTATTGACTATTTTTGGCACCTTGCACTACCAGTACTTGCTATGGTAATAGGAGGGTTTGCAAGCCTTACTATGTTAACCAAAAACTCTTTTCTTGACGAAATTAATAAACAATATGTACTTACAGCTAGAGCTAAAGGAGTTAGTGAGCAAAAAGTTCTTTATGGGCACGTTTTTAGAAATGCAATGCTAATTGTTATTTCGGGTTTTCCAGCAGCCTTTATAAACATTCTTTTTACTTCTTCTCTTCTCATTGAGGTTATTTTTTCATTAGATGGTCTGGGTCTCCTTGGGTTTGAGGCAGCACTAGGAAGAGATTATCCCGTTGTATTTGGTAGTTTATATATTTTTACACTAATTGGTCTACTCCTTAGATTAATTAGTGATTTAACCTATGTACTAATTGATCCCAGGATTGATTTTGAAAGTAGAGGAAACTAATGAACGTTTCTCCTTTAACAATTCGAAGATTAAAAAATTTTAGAGCAAATAAAAGAGGCTTTTACTCAACTATGATATTCTCATTATTGTTTTTAATTTCTATTTTTGCTGAATTCATTGCCAACGACAAACCCATTCTTGTTGTTTTCAATGGTCACATCCACTTTCCTGTTTTTGAAAAAATACCAGAAACTTATTATGGTGGAGAATTTGAAACAGAAGCTGATTATAAAGATCCTTTTGTAAAAGACTTAATAAATAAACAGGGATTTTCAGTTATGCCGTTAATTGAATATTCCTATGATACAATTAATTATGATTTAAAAGTTCCATCCCCATCACCTCCTTCTTTTGAAAATTTATTAGGAACAGATGATCAGGGAAGAGATGTATTAGCTAGGCTAATTTACGGTTTTAGAATTTCAGTTTTTTTTGGTCTAATATTAACAATTCTTTCTAGTATAATCGGAATATTTGCAGGAGGAATTCAAGGGTTTTATGGAGGAAAAATTGATTTATTTGGTCAAAGATTTATAGAGATTTGGTCAGGACTACCAGTTTTATATTTACTTATTATTATCTCTAGCTTCATTGAGCCTAGTTTTTGGATTCTTTTGTTTATAATGCTTTTATTTAGCTGGATGTCACTTGAAGGAGTCGTAAGAGCAGAATTCTTAAGAGCAAGAAATTTTGAATATGTTAAAGCAGCAAAGGCACTTGGGGTAAGAAACTTTAAACTAATGTTTAAACATGTGCTTCCAAATGCCATGGTTGCAACATTAACATTAATGCCTTTTATTTTGTCAGGTTCAATAGCGACACTTACTTCACTTGATTTTTTAGGATTCGGATTACCCCCAGGATCCCCTTCTCTTGGCGAAATGGTAGCTCAAGGTAAAGCTAATTTACAAGCCCCATGGCTCGGTCTTTCTGCATTTATAACTTTATCACTTCAATTAAGTTTATTAGTTTTTATAGGTGAAGCTGTTAGAGATGCATTTGACCCAAGAAAGGTAATTTAAAATGGGATCTTTACTTGAGATTAGAAACCTTAGTATTACCTTTGAGTTTAATGGACAAACTGTTCAGGCCGTCCGTGATAGCAGTTTTAAAATAAATAAAGGTGAATGTCTTGCAATTGTTGGTGAAAGTGGATCTGGAAAATCAGTCACTGCTTTAGCAATAATGCGATTAATAAGGTCAAACTCACAACTTAGAATCACGGGAAGTGCAACATATGAAAAAAAAAATCTCTTAAATTCAGATGAATCAAGTTTACAAAATATAAGAGGAAAAAAAATTTCAATGATTTTTCAAGAACCTATGACATCTCTTAATCCACTTCATAATATTGAAAAACAAATTACAGAATGTCTTGCATTTAACCAAAAATCAAATAAATCAAAATGTATAGAATTACTTAAAGAAGTTGGTATAGAAAACCCAGAACAAAGACTGTCTCACTTCCCACATCAACTATCAGGGGGACAAAGACAAAGAGTTATGATTGCAATGGCGATAGCTAACAACCCTGATTTACTAATTGCGGACGAACCGACAACCGCTCTTGATGTTACAATTCAAAAACAAATATTAGACCTCTTAGATAAATTAAGAAAAAAATATAAAATGTCTCTTTTACTAATTACCCATGATCTTGGAATTGTAAAAAAAATTTCTGATAGAGTATGTGTTATGGAAAAAGGTAAGATTGTAGAACAAAATACGACCTCTAAAGTCTTTAACAAACCAAAACACACTTACACCAAGAAGCTTATTAATGCAAAACCCAGAGAGAAAAAACCAAAAAAAAAAAGTAATAAAATCATCTTATCTGTAAAAAATCTCAGTGTTTATTACAAAAATACAAATAGTTTTTTCTTTAAAAATAAAGACGATGATTTTCAAGCTGTAAAAAATCTTAGCTTTGAGATCGCCAAAGGTGAGACTCTTGGAATTGTTGGGGAAAGTGGTTCTGGAAAAAGTTCTGTTGCCCAAGCTTTAATTAAACTTATAGATTCTGAGGGAAACTTTTTTTTTAAAGATAAAAATATTTCAAATCTTACCGAAAAAAACTTTAGGTCTTACAGAAAAAATATTCAGATAATTTTTCAGGATCCTTTTGCTTCTCTTAGTCCACGTCTCACTGTTCAGGACATTGTAAGCGAGGGGCTAGAGGTACATAATAAAGAAAAGTCAAAAAAAGAAATGGAAAGTTTAACACAAAAAATAATCAGCGATGTTGGTCTTGATTCTTCAATGCTTTCTAGGTACCCCCATGAATTTTCAGGTGGACAACGTCAGAGGATTGCGATAGCTCGCGCCCTTATTTTAAACCCAGAACTAATAATTCTTGACGAGCCGACCAGTGCACTTGATATGACTGTACAATCACAGATAGTTGATTTACTTTTGAATCTACAGGAAAAAAAACAGTTAACTTATATATTCATTAGTCATGATTTAAAAATAGTTAAGGCATTATCAGATAAAATAATGGTTATGAGGTCGGGTAAAATTATTGAGTTTGAAGAAAAAAATAAGATTTTTTTAAAACCTAAAAATAAATACACAAAACAGTTACTTGGTTCAGCTTATTTTTAAATTCTTTTGATAAGTTCTAAAAGTGCTCTTATACCCATCGCCTCTCCGCCCTCATAGGAACAAAATTTATTAGCCCTAGTCCAAGCCATTAGGTCTATGTGTATCCACGGAATATCTTTTACAAATTTTTGTAAAAATAACGCAGCTGTAATTGCTCCACCAAACATACTATTTCCTATATTTTTAAAATCAGCATGTGCAGAGTTTAATTGACCTGAATAATTTTCCCATAACGGTAACTGCCACAGTGGATCACCAGTTTTTTGTGATAGATCAATCAATTTCATAGCCAAATCATCATTGTTACAAAAAAAGCTTGGAACATCTATACCCATTGCCACTCGAGATGCTCCGGTTAGTGTTGCCATATCAATTATAAGATCAGCATTATTTTCACATGCATAGGTTATTGCATCAGCTAGAATTAGTCTTCCTTCAGCATCTGTGTCACCTATTTCAACAAAACTACCATTTCTACTTTTAATAATATCTGACGGTCTTATTGATTTTTTTGAAACAGAGTTCTCAACTAAACACAACAACAGTCTCAAGTCTACGTCAAGATTAAAATCGCTAATTAACTTTGCTAGACCAATACAATTTGCAGCCCCACCCATATCTTTTTTCATCAATGACATTCCTGAGCCAGTTTTCATATTTAACCCTCCTGTATCGAAGGAAACACCTTTTCCAATTAAAAATACTTTTTTCTTTGATTTTTTTTTATTGAATTTGAATTCACAAAAAATTGGTTTTTTTAAATCGTCAGCTCCCTGGCCCACAGCTGATATTAGGGGGAAGTTTTTTTCGAGTTTCTTTCCAACCACAAAATTGCTTAGAGTAAATTTTTTTAAAAATTTTTTTGCCTCATTAAAGATTTCCTTCGGACCTAAAATATTTGCAGGTGTATTAATTAAATCTCTTATAAAAAAATAAGATTCGGTTAATAGACTGATTTCGTTATTAGATTCATGAAAAATTTTTGGAATTTTTTTTTGGAATTTTTTAGACTTAAATTTGTTGAAATCATAATTAGCTAAATTCCATCCTAAAATGAAGTTTTTTACATCAGTTTGTTCGCATCCAAAGTAATCAATAAAGAAATCACCAGATTTACAGTATTTACTTAAAGCTTGACCAATTAAGAAAAGTTTATAGTTTTTTTGAAGAGTATTAAGTTTTGAAATTTTTTCTAAATTTAGGAGAATTTTATCGTCGTCTTTTGAAACAGAGTATGATGTGAAATCTTCTAAAGGTATTTTTTTAAAATTCTGTGGAATTTGTTTTTTAAGAAAAAAAATATATATAGGTGTTTTTTTTAATTGTGTTCTCTTACTTGTCATTACCTTCTAAGGAATATATAATTGTTTTTTTTTAAAGCAATAAAAAAGGGGATTTATGCATTTATTATCTAAGTTAACACTTTCATTTTTAACCATACTGTTTTCTTCACTTTTACCTGCGGTAACCATGGCGGCCGAGGGTTCAAGTGGTCCAACAAGCCTTGATATAATTACAAGTCCTGCTGCTATTTTCTGTATTATCATATTTATCGTAGCATATGCGTTCGTCATGGCTGAGGAATTTACGCATTTTAGAAAATCCAAACCAGTAATTCTGGCAGCTACTCTGATTTGGGTCATTATTGCTTATGTTGCCTCACAAGATCCAAATATTGGTACCAAATGGGCTGAAACTCAATTTCGACACGTAGTATTAGAATTTGCTGAACTTTTCTTCTTTTTATTTGTTGCAATGGCTTATGTTAATGCATTAACAGAAAGACGAATGTTTGATGCGTTGTGTGCATGGTTATCCAATAATAACTTCAGCTATAAAAAAATATTTTTAATTTCTGGAGTTATTGCTTTTTTTCTTTCCCCTATTGCTGATAATTTAACTACGGCTTTAATTCTTGGAACTGTGGTTATGGTTGCAGGTCGAGGTAATAAGGCTTTTGTTGTTCCTGGTCTAATTAATATTGTTGTCGCTGCTAATGCTGGAGGAGCTTTTTCTCCTTTTGGTGATATAACGACGTTAATGGTATGGCAACGTGGATTTGTTTCCTTTTTTGACTTTTTCGCTATTTTTGTACCATCTGTAGTAAATTACGTTGTTCCAGCAGCAATTATGTACTTTGCCATTCCTAATGAAGTTCCTAAAGGAGATGGAAAAAAGGTAACCATACTTCCTGGAGGTAAGGTAATTGCTTTCCTTGGAATTTTAACAATAACTCTAACAGTAACTGGGCATAACGTTCTGCATATGCCTCCTATTCTAGGTATGATGTTTGGTTTAGGAATGCTTGGAACCTACGGTTACTTTCTTAAAACTAGATATCCCGATAAAAATAAATTTGATATTTTTGTTATAACTGGAAGAGCTGAATGGGACACACTTCTATTTTTCTATGGAATATTAGTTGCTGTTGGTGGGCTTGCTTCATTAGGTTATCTAAAACTTATCTCTGATGACATGTACGTTACCCTAGGTGCAACTTATGCTAATGTTTTAGTTGGTATTTTGTCAGCAATTATTGATAATATCCCGATAGTGTATGCTGTATTAACGGCTCATCCTGCAATGGATATGGGACAGTGGTTACTGATTACACTAACAGCGGGCACTGGTGGCTCATTACTATCTATTGGATCTGCAGCTGGTGTTGCTTTAATGGGACAAGCAAGAGGAGTTTATACTTTCTTTGCTCACCTTAAATGGGCGTGGGCAATTCTACTTGGATATGCAGCGTGTATCGTTGTACATTTATGGATGAATGCTCATTTATTTGACCTAGTCCCTCTAGAGCGATAATGTTTTATTAAAAATTAATGGCATGAAATAAATTTAATTTTTTTCATGCCATTTTTTTAGTCAAACATTTACTTTAAAATTTTCTTATTTTTTTTAAAATAAATTATGCAAAAATATTTAATTATTTTGTCCCCTTTATTTATAACTTTTTTTTTCTATTCTCAAATTAAGAGTGACTCACTTTATAACTCGGCGGGAGAGTATCCTACAAAAATTGGTAAGAGTAAAAATATGTTTAATTTCTCAACTGGCTTTGAAGGAAGAGTAGATAGTAATGGAAGTATTTATAATTCTTATGGTGATTATCTAGGAAGATTTGAAACTTACAATAATAGGGATAATACTTTTAGTGGATTCAAAGGTAGAATTGACGACTTTGGTAATATGTATGATTCGTTAGGAAGTTACCAAGGTAAGCTTGAGAGGAACGGAAATATATATGATTCTCAAGGGAGTTATAAAGGAAGAATTATTAAATAGATATATTTTAACATCTAAATAAAGTTAAAAAAGGATTTCTAATTAGTTAAAGATTACTCTTTTTCAATTCCAATTTCGTATAATTCAAAGCTAGCTTCTTCGATAACACCTGTTTTAGCGTCAACATCGATCTTAATTTCATATCCTGCATTAGATTGAATATCAAATTCGTAAGTGAGTGAACCATCCATTCCTATTTCTCTTTCTTCATTGACAATTCTTCCAGGATGAATTTCAAGAACATTTACTCTTGCCTGTTCAATGCTTATCTTAGCTCCATTTTTAAATGTAGGGTTATTCTCATCAACTTCCTTTTCCACTTCAATAATGTATCCCTCCTCTGCATTGCATTCAACGTTGTAAATTGATCCATCATTAGAGGATTCAATATCAAACTCATAAATGGGGTCATCTCCCTCCACCTTAAATTCAAGCTTTCTAGCGTGGCCTGGAATTGTATCGTAAGCCTGATCTAAGCATTGCTCCACTTTTACAATGTCATACAGCTTAATATCGTCTAAATCTCTAGTATCAGCATCGGCTGAGGATAAGCATAGAAGCGAAAGAAATGCAGTTAAAGTTAATGAAGGTGTATACTTAAACATATATAAAAATTAATTCTTGAATTAAATGATTAAAGATTGTCATGATTTACCTACCAAGTAACATTAACTCCAGCGAAAATTACGCGTGGTTGTCCAGGAGTTACAAAGGTTCCACTTCCGCCTGTCCCGCTAACTTCATTTTCCGCAAATATACCACCTGTCTCATAGTTAACTCCAAAAATATTTCTTGCAGTCAAAAAGAAGGTACCATTTGCACCTGCTCTAAATTTATCTCCCATGGAGAAGTTATACTCTGTGCCTACGTTAGTTAAAATATGTCCCGGTAGTTTCAAACCTGCAGTATTGTCTTCATCACCTCTATAAAACTGAGACGAACTAGCTTCAATATCTGCGCTAAAAGTCCAATTCTTCTTGAAAGAATAACCCACACCAAACCTTCCTATATGTGGAGAAATTCCTGGTATTTTTTTTCCATGCTTTATTGGGATTTGATACTGTTCCCTTAATTCATTATCATTAAGGTTGTCATCATCAAAAGTGTTTGATGGGTGCCCGACACTTGAAATCATTTGAGAGGTTTCAAACGTCGCTCGAACATATGCATATTTTGAAAACCATGTCCACTTTTCGCCAAGTTTTCCATTTAAAGCGAATTCAGCACCAATTCTTTGAGTATTACCAACATTTCTGAAGTAACCAGTACCGACTCTGTTACCACCTATAAAAATGATATCACTATAGTTTCTTCCTGCGTAACCACTGACGTTCCACTTAATAGAGTGGTCTTTTCCCATCAATTGATAATTACCTGTTGTACCATTTGCTCCAATTTCAAAATTTCTGTTAACAACTTGATTAAGTGGAGGGTCAGCCTGAAATGAATTAGGTAGTCTACATGGAGCATTAGGATCTGCACATGCAAGCTCTGCAACTGATGGTGTTCTGCTAGATTCCTTATATGATGCAAATAGTCTAGTAGAGCCAATCAACGGAACATCATTAAATCTTTTAACAATTCCAATACCAGGGTTTATTCTCCAAAAATAGTGATGTCCATTTAGGGCCGTTCCGTGCTGATCATTCATTTCCATTGAAGCCCAATTCCAACGTGCAGAAACGTTTATAGATGTTGTGCTATTTAAATCAAATGTATTACTTCCATACAATGCTGTATTATGAGTAGTTGATTCAAGATTGGTAACAAATTGTTCCTCTCCTTCTTCATCAGTTACAACAAAAACTCCCGTGCCTTGAACCCCTCTATCAGCTTGAACAATTCCAAGCTCTGTTGACGAACCAAAGCTGTTATGTGAAAAATCATAGTTAACTCCACCAATGAATGTATTAGAATAACCAAATAATTTTGAATCATAGGTTGATTGAAAGTTTAATCCAAAAGCATCTTGCTTAGTGTTTGATCTATTGATGGCACCAAAATTTTCAATTTCATTTTCATCATCATCCACCTCTAATCCTAATGCAGCATAGTTAATTGTGCCTGATGCAGACAAAATTTGAACTCCGTCAGTATTTGATTCAAACTCTCCGCATAAAATATTATCTGCTGCACCTGTTCTGTCAAATCTTAAGCCACAATCTCTACCTTCAAATTCGTCTCCATTATAATTTCTTCTTTCCATGTGACGATAATACATATTTCCTTGAAGCGAGAGATTATCATTAACGATATGATTGCCGCCCATATTAGCGTAATAATTTTTATTATGAGTATTATCTGGGTAAGTATAGACAGCCTCTCTACCCTCAAGATCCATTAATGTTAATGGAACAGCACCATTACCTCTTAAATCAGTAAAAGCCTGACCAATATTTAGAAATAATTCTGTATCTTCTCCCCTATATCTAAAATCACTATAAAATGTCTCTAAATAGGATTCTGATTTATCTCTCCATCCTCTGTCAACATTAAAATTTGCTCCTAGGTAGACTGCGTAGTCTCCGAAATTTTTACCATATTCTAATATTTCGTTTGTTCTACCGTAAGATCCTCCAGAAAAAGTAGTCTTAGCACCTTCATTTTCAAAACCATTTTTCATTTGTAATGAAATAGCTCCACCAATAGCATTTTGTCCAAATATTGGGTCACCCCCGCTAAAAACCTGCATATTGTTTATAGCAAAATCAGGTACTAAGTCCCATTGAACAACTTCACCAAATGATTCATTTACTCTCATACCATTTTGATAAATTGCCATTGCTTGGGCTGTTCCCAACAATGGGCCAGAGACATAACCTCTAAAATTAATATCATTTTGCATAGGAGAACTGTTTAAATTAGAGATTGATATTCCACTGGCTTCTCTGTTAAGAGTTTCAACAACCGAAAAATTTTTCTTTTTAGAGAGAGAGTCAACCCCAAAAGACTGAACATTAGACGGTACTCTTTCTATGTTAATTCCTGAACCTTGAACAGGCGAGACGGATATTACGTTAACATCTGGCGCTACAAATGTTTTATCTTGTGCGGATAAATGGCCAGTCACAAATATGGATAACCCTACTATGGTAAATTTATACAATTTCCACATATAATTTCCTGAGATTATAAACATATCAAGGAAAGTATTTTTGTCAATTTAAGTATTACAATTAAAATAATTGCTTGCTAAAATAGTTAAAATTTTAGAATTTAATATGAAATAAAAAATTTGTAAAATTAGGTAAAATTTCTTTGGTTTTATAAATATAAATGTATATATAAACTTAATGCTACCATTCCTTAAAAAATTTAAAAAAGAACACCATACTGAAAATATTTCAGATAATGAAAAAAATATACTAATCACATCTCTTCTTATTGAATGTGCCAAAGGAGACTATGATTTTTCAGAACAAGAGATTTCTAAAATCAAAGATCTTATTAAAAATAAGCTAAAGATTGGGCAATCAGAAATAAATTCAATTTTCGATAAGGCACTTGAATTGGTCGAAGAAAATGTTGAATTATATTCTCTTACAAAAGATATAAGAGACAACTTTAGTAAAGAAGAAATTCTGGAAATTTTTGAATACATGTGGTCTGTGGTGATGGCTGATGGAAAGATTGACGATTTTGAAGCGGCACTTATGAGTAAATTAGTAGGACTATTCCACCTAACGGGTAAAGAGTCTGCTGATGCTAAGAAAAAGGCTATGTCTCATCAATAGATATTTTCTCTCTCAATTTTTTCCTTGATTGGTGAAATAACTTTCTATGTTTAATTGACTTTTCAGCCACTCTTTTTCTCCAAAGTCTGAAACTAGATGGTTTCAAACTTTTTCTCATAAATTTAATAACCTCAGCTTCTGTTTTTCCTGTTTTTTCAAAAATCTCTTCAAAAGTAATTCTGTCAGCCCACGCTGCCCAAATAATCCAATCTGAGTTTTTGAGAGAAGGCTCTTTATTTTTTACTTTTGTTTGTGGAAAGTTACTTTTTTTGGACATTAAAATAGTTCCGCCTCTATTATATCAAGCTGTGCATTGAAATCCTTTCCATATGCAACAAAAGCAATACTTTTTATTTCAGATGATTTAAACTTTTTTGGTTGGTAAAAGTTTGATTTTATAAAATCGTCAAAACTAATTTCTACATTGGTCCATTCTTTGTAAACAAAAAATTTACCAGCATAATACTGCCATGGTAAAAAAAGCTTTTTTGTTCTTATATGAATATAGTATTCACTTTCAATACCTCTTACTTTAAGCCTTATTCCTTTGTAACTGTTGTCTTTAATTTGATATTCTTTTCTTACTTGAATAAATCCACCATTATTTTTGGTGCTAACACTACCCTCTAATCTCAGAAAAAATTTATCTTGGTCTCTTTTTAGAGATGTTTCCCCTTCTGACACCCCTCCCATAACTTGATCAGAAAAAAAATTCCAATCTTCAAGTAATACCTTTTTTTCATCAACTTTATAATCGAGCAAATTCATTGCATTAATTTTTACACCTATTATAAAGAAGATTATAGTAATTAATAGTTTCATAAACCCTACTCTAATATTATGAAAAAAAATGTAAATCTATTTAAACTTTTCAAAAATTTAAACAAAAAATTATGTTTGTGAGGATAAATGACTGCTAGTAAAGATGTTGATTTAGTTAATATTACCCAAAAAAAATGGGCTGACATGGTTTTAAAAATTGGAAATGCATATAGAAAAAAAATTAATTTAGATGATTTAGTATCTGAACTACTTCATAAAATATATGCGTTTGATCATTGTAGTATTTTATTTAAACCAACCTTAGCTAAGCACAACCAATTTAGAACAACAAAAGAAGAATTCATCTCTTATTTTCTTGGACAAAATAAAGTATGCAACGAGGACAAAGGGTTTGCCATAAAAAATTGGAAGTCAATAAAGTTTGAAAACTTTAAAATTGTTAATTACAATGACCAATTACTTTCTATGGGTAATTATTATTTTGAAGACGAAAAAAATGTATTTTTAAAAGTTGAATACACATTCGGATTTATAAAGGTAAGTCCTGATGAATTAAGAATTAATTTGCATCATTCCTCTTTACCTTACAATGATTAAGTAAAAAAATAAAAAGTTTTCATGAACAAGAGTATACTTACAAATTTAATCTCAGTTGCTATAACAACCTATGGATTTGTTTCACCAATTTACTCAACAGAAATTTTTATGGCCGGATTATTTGCACTCTCAGGTGGTCTAACTAATTGGATTGCAATTCACATGCTTTTTGAGAAAGTACCTTTTCTTTATGGCTCTGGTGTTATACCTAACAGATTCGAGGATTTTAAAAACGGAATTAAAAACTTGATTATGAATGAATTTTTTTCATCTATTATTTTAGAAAAGTTTTTAAAAAACAAAACTGATCAAGCTGGGAACGACATCATCAAAAATTTGGATTATGATAAAATTTTTGTTAAGCTTGTAGAGGCTATTGAAGAATCGTCGTTAGGTTCGATGCTAGGTATGCTTGGTGGGAAAAAAGCTCTCGATCCACTTAAAGAACCAGTAAAAAAAAAAATAAAAGAACTGTTTGATGATATTTCTTTTAAAAAAATTGACGAAAACCTTAATCCCTCAGAAAAGCTCAAGGAAGACATAGAAAATATTATTGATAAAAGATTAGAGGAGTTAACTCCTGAACACATCAAAATTATAATGAAGGAAATGATTCAAAAACATCTAGGATGGTTAGTTGTGTGGGGAGGAGTATTCGGTTTTTTAATAGGTTTATTACTCGGAATACTAGGAAGCCTAAATTGAAAAAGACAAGCAGAACTCAAATTTTTCAATTTGATAACACGTATATAAATCTTCCCAAAAATTTTTATCAAGAAATTAATCCCGTTCCTGTAAAAAAACCTCATTTATTAAAATTAAACCATGAACTATCAAATTATTTTAATCTTGATATTGATTCTTTAAAAAGTAATTTAGGAATATCTATCTTATCAGGAAATAAAGTTCCTACTAATACAACGCCCCTTGCGATGGTATATGCCGGTCATCAATTTGGAAACTTTGTTGATCAACTTGGTGATGGAAGAGCAGTTTTATTAGGTGAAATTATTGCAAAAAATGGGAAAAGATATGATCTGCAATTAAAAGGCTCAGGTCAAACAAATTTTTCTAGGCAAGGCGATGGTAGATCCCCACTTGGTCCAGTAATAAGAGAATACATTATGAGTGAAGCAATGCATTATCTGGGTATTCCTTCAACTCGTTCTTTATCAATAATAAGTACCGGGGAAGTTGTAAAGCGAGAAAGAATTGAACCTGGTGGAATTTTAGTAAGAATATCATCCAGTCATATAAGAATAGGAACGTTTGAGTTTTTCAGGGCAAGGAAAGATTTTATTTCAGTCAAGAAACTTGCTGATTACACAATAAAAAGACATTTTCCAGAGATTCTTTCTAGTAAAAATAAATACAAATTATTTTTAGATAAAATAATACAGTCTCAAGCTAAACTAGTAGCACAATGGATGAATGTTGGTTTTATACATGGTGTAATGAATACAGATAACACATCCATATCTGGTCAAACAATTGATTATGGACCATGCGCATTCATGAATAACTTTGACCCCAATACTGTTTACAGTTTTATCGATGTTTACGGAAGATATAGCTATGGGAATCAACCCAAAATTATGCTATGGAATTTGTCAAAATTTGCTGAATGTATTTCCTTTTTAATTAATGAAAACAATGAAGAGGCTAACAAAATAATCTTAAACTCTTTATCAAAATTTTCTCAATTATTTGATAAATTTTGGATTAAAGCTATTTCTGAAAAGCTTGGCCTTTTTGAAAACATGAAAGAGAATAGAAAATTAATTGAAAAATTTTTAACAATCATGTTTGAAGAAAAAACTGACTTTACATTAACTTTTAGAAAGCTGTCAGAGAGCTTAGAAAATAAAGAAAAAAAAATGAAATTTTTCTCTATTTTTAAAAATGAAAAACATATAACGGATTGGCATAATAACTGGATAAAAAGATTAAAAAAAGAAAAGTCTTCGAAAGAGAAAATTTCAAATAAAATGAAAAGTAAAAACCCACTAGTTATTCCCAGAAATCATTTAGTTGAAAAAGCCATAAATAAGGCAGTTGAAAAGTGTGACTTTTCTATGGTAAATGATCTTGTTGAAGTGTCAAAAAAACCATTTGAATCTACTAAAAAAGTCAATCTAGTTGAACCTCCAAAACCTGGCGAAGATATTAAAAATACTTTCTGTGGTACTTAGAATTGTTAAAGAGCAGAAAAACCATATTTTTTAGATTCATCAAAAACTTCATCCTCTGCCTCTTTCCAAAGTGGAATAGCCTGATCTAAGATTTCAAACCCTTTGGAAGTAAGTTTAACCATTCTTTTTCTTGCATCATTACTTTTCAAATTTTCAATTAATTTATATTTATATAATATATCTAAACTTCTACTTAACGTTGTTCTATCCATTAGCAAAATTTCTGAGAGACTGTTCACTGTTTCATACTCACCGGACGCTAATAAAGACAAAATAGAAAATTGGGTTATTTTAATTTTTAAAGGTTTTAACTTTTTATCATATAATTGTGTTGTAATTCTTGAGGCTTTTCTCATTCTCAAACATTTACAGCTCAAGAGTTGTCTATATTTAAAAGTGTTTTCACTTTTATTCATATACTTCAAAAGTATATCATAGATAATTTTTATGCAATGAAGTTATCCCAAATAATTTTTTACGAAGATATAGTTCAGAGTGGGCATTGTTTAAGTTCAGTTGGAAAAAGAGTTTGTTGATTTTCATTTAATAAAAATTAAATAGGTTTATGAATTTTTTATATTGATTCAATAAGTATGTTTGACTACCATTTAAAAGTTTCATAGAGTTAAAAATAATCTTTAAATATTCTCAAGTTATTTTAACTTTAAATTTTTTTTTTTCATTCTCTTACGCAAGTGAAAAAATTTTATCTCGTAAAATGAGCTGTGGTATATCTGGAGAAAATGACGAAACTGATATTGAATTTAAAAACTTAAGTAAGATTGACCAAACACAAACTTTTTTTTCTAGACCTTGACAAAAATTGGCTTTCTATAAAATCTCAAAAAAATTCTAAGGATGATAATAGTGATTTTAGTAAGACAGAGTTTAGAGTAAGTGATTCAATTATTTTTTCAATATCTTACTTAGAGGCAAATGGGCTTATAATAAAAAAAAATATTATTGAATTAGACAGGTACAGTAGGTTTATTAAGCATGAGTTTCGAACGAGTAATGAAACTATTTACATAACCAGATATTGTAAAGTTTTGAAAAACAATAGAATGTTTTAATGAATTGAAAATGTAATTAATTTATTTGAATTAAAACGCTTGTGACCGAACACCTATTAAAATCCAAAATAAGATTTTAGATTTCCTTTTTTATGTACCTATCAACAATATGGTTTTCAAAGTATTTAAGATTTAGCTTTTCTTCTGTCGATTCTTCAAGTAATTGATCAATTTTTAGAAAGTTTCCTCTACTGTGAATATTTTCTCTAAGCCACTTAATGATCGGCTTGAAATTTCCTTCTTTTAAATTTAAATCATAATTTATAAGTTCTGTTCTAACTTTACAGGCCAATTGTGCCGCAATAAATGCACCAATGCTATAGGTTGGAAAGTATCCAAAGTCTCCTCCATACCAGTGAATATCTTGTAAACACCCACTTTTATCGTCATGAACATCTAGCCCCAGGGTTTTTGAAAACTCCTCGTTCCAGAGGTCAGGTAAATATTCTACATTAGCATCTTCTTCTATAACTTTATATTCAATATTAAATCTATGAATTATATGAAGAGGGTAATGAACTTCGTCAGAATCAACTCTTATATAACCTGGATTAACATTATTTCTTATATTATAGATAACTTCACTACTCCAGACATTAGGATCTTTATCAAGTTTATCTTCTAAAGTTTTTTGGATGAATTGGCTAACCGGAAGAGACTTTATTATTTGCATTTCTACAAAAAGTGACTGACTTTCATGTAAAGACATTCCTCCAGCAGAACCAATTGGTTGATGAGCCCATTTTTTTGGTAATCCTTGTTCGTATAAAGCATGACCAGTTTCATGCATTAGAGCATCAAAACATGAAAATGAATCTTCCTCACTAAATCTAGTTGTAATTCTTACATCTTGCGTTCCACCGCCACAAAAAGGGTGTAAGCTTTTATCAATTCTACCTCTTGAAAAATCAAAGCCTAACTTTTTCATGAAAATCTTTGATAAATGAAACTGGTCTTTCTCATTTAAAAAATCATGGAATTTTACTTTCTTTTGCTTTTTTACTATCAATGGTAATTTTTTCTTTATGAATTTCTCAACCCTATCAAATATTTTAAATAATTTTTTTGAATTAAGCGACCTGTCATATTTAAAGAGTAAACAATCATATTTTTTTTTTTTTTTAATTTGGGATAAAATTTCTGACTCTTCTTTAATTAATCTCACAAGTTTGACAAAGGATTTTTTGACTATATTAAAATTAGATTTTTCTTTTGCTTTTCTCCAAAGGCCTTCACATTCAATTGATAATTCTGCTTTTTTTTTAAGTTTGTCAGTAGGGATTGAATTAAAATAATCAAATTTATTTTTCATTAATTCAAAGTTTATTTTGTCAAATTTATTCAACTCAAGCTCATCAACTTGCTGAAAAAAATTATTATTTTTTATTACATTAAAAATATTTTTTTTGTAGTCATATAATTTTGTAATTTGTTTAATTCTTTGTTTTCTTGAACTTTCAGGCATATAAGTAGCCATATCCCAGTTTAAAATTCCACTAATGTCATTAATAAGGCTTTGTTCTTCGAATAGATTTTTTAAGTTTTTGTAAGACATTACAACTTATAAATAAAATTAGAATTAAGGAAATTCAATGATTAAAATAATTATACATAATTTCTGTGTAGACATTTGTTCTATTTGTAATTTATTATTAAATATAGATGAAAGTAGTAATATACTTTATGATTTTTTTTCTTATATCCTTACCGTGTTACTCAAGGTGGGAAAAAATCCATGAAGATAAAATTTTTACTGAGTATTTAGAAGTAGATACTGTAAAAAAAATCAATGACACTATATTTGTTTGGAGTTTGATCGATTATAAAGAACCACAAAAAAATGGAAATCTTAGCACTAAATATTACTCAATTTACGACTGCATTGAAATGAAATATAAAGTTTTAAGTATAATAGAATACAAAACCAATATGGGAAGAGGTAGAAACTTTAGATATATGAAAAATATTACAAATGAATCAAGTGATACAAGTTGGGTTTATCCTTCAATAGGTAGTGAGGATTATATTAAAATTAATTCTATTTGCATCCCTTAATAATTATGGCGGAGAGAGAGGGATTGTCCACATATGCCTCTTAAATCCCTATTAATATGGGAAAGTAGGTGAATTAAAATATTTTTAGGGGTAAGCTCTAGGGGTAATGACGATAATTAAGCAGGGAAATATCTATCATGCAGAGTTAAAAGTACCTAGAGATGTAAGGGAAATAATAGGTCAGAATAAATTTAGAAAGTCTTTGCAAACTACTGACATCAAAGAAGCTAAAAGAAAAGAACCAATCATAGTTTCAGCTTGGAAGGAAAAAATAGAAATAGCCAGAGGTAATGGCGGTGATATCAAGCAACTTGCACAACAATATAGAGACGCAAGTGACGAGGCTAAGGATGCTCTGGAGGATGTGTTTCAAGATATGGTTGCCGACGATTATGGGAAGGTGCATTATTCAGATTTAAGTCCTGAGCAAAGTGAGAAAGCTTTTTATAAATATGAAATTCTCACAGGTAAAATTATTCAAACAAATATATTGCTGAAAGAATGGTTAGACAGTTGGGAAGTAAATCCAAAAGGTAAAGAGCAAGGTCAACGATTTGTTGAAGAGTTTTGCAAAAAGTTTCCAGCAACAAGAGATGTAACTAAACAAAGTTTGTTTGAGTGGTGTTCCTTTATGATGGAAGTAAAGGAGTTAACAAAAAAAACAATTAGTTGTCGTTTGTCTCCTTGCAAAATGTATTGGCAATATCTTCAAATAAAGGGGTATGTTGATCCCGATAAAAATCCATTTACAAATTTAAGGCTAACTCAAAAATCTAAATCTAAAAAAAATAATTCGAGAGAGGAATTTTCTATTGATGAAATCAACCAACTTTCTAAAGAAATAAAAAGTAAAAGCAACAGTGATCCTGAACTGAATCACTTGTTTCAAATTGCTATATACACAGGAGCAAGAATTGAAGAGATTTGTAAAATAAAAAAGAGTGATATTGGAAAAGAATTTATAAAAATTACTGATTCCAAAACTAGTGCTGGTATCCGAGAGGTTCCTATTCACAAACAACTTAAAGGATTAATACAGGAGTTAAAAAAATCTCCAGAAGAGAAATATCTTATTAGTAATTTAGTGCCGAATAAGTTTGGTGAACGATCAGCTAGTATTGGTAAAAGATTCGGTCGATTAAAAAAGGGATTAGGGTTCAGTTCAACAAAAGTATTTCACTCAATTAGAAAGACAGTTGTCACACAATTAGAACAAGCTGGTGTCCCTGAATCCGTTACTGCTGATATTGTTGGACACGAAAAGAAAACAATTACTTACGGTTTGTATAGTGGTGGAAGTAGCCTCAAACAAAAGCTAGAGGCTATTAATAAGATAAGTTATGATTAATTAAACTTATGATTAGAATTTTTTTACGTTGTTTAGTCCCGATTGTCCTTATTAAGCTCGTAATTATTTTTTTGTTTTTTGAATCTTCATATGCTGAGGATAAAAAAATGATAAAATGTTTTAACAAATATAGTAGTTATTATTCAGAACTCTTCAGCTTTACAAGAAGATATTGTCAAAATCTTAATTATTCCGATGTTAAATCAATAAGAAAAGAAGCTAAATGTATACTTAAAAAATTAAAACGAGCAAAATCTCCTGAAGAAGCTTGGGATGATGTAACGAAATGTGCAGACAAATATAAAGCTTGGCAAAAAAAAAATTAATTGGGGGGGAGGAAAAAAAATAGGCCCCCTTTGTTTTATTTGTATAGTATCTAGACAAAAAAAAACCTGACAGAAAGTCAGGCTTACAGTTACATATTTTTCTAGAATATTAAATTCAGATGCGTTTGTCAAATTATTTTTACTAAGTCATTGTTTTTGTTAGACTATTTTTTTTTCAAAAACCAATAAATTGCTACTCCTATGAGCACGATTGCTAATAAAAAGCCTCTGCCATAGGCTAGATGTGTGAGAACTTCCATAGTTGATTGGTTATTTTAGCTACTACTACGACTTCCTATTACCTTTTTAAAAAGACACAAGCCGTCTATATATTATTAATAATATTATTAAGCTATTTATTAATAATAGTATTAAGAATAATAGTAATAGTAGTAGTAATAGTAGTAGTAATAATATTATTAATCTAAGTATTAATAGTATTATTAATCTATTTATTAATAATATTATTAATAATATTACCCTCTCTCGAAACTTGCCAGAAGCCTATCATGAGATCTAAATATAGACAACCCCCGTGGATTAATTTTTAGATAACCGCCTCGTCAATGGGAAGACTAATGGGGTACGACTCCGATTGTTGTTGTCACGACTGACTACTTAAACTTTATAATCCCTAGACAACTCAATAATTTAAGAATTAAAATATTTAGATGGAATTAATTGGACTTATTTTTGTTGTCTGGATTTTATATCAAATTTTTAAAGAGGATGACCCCCCTCCACCAAGAAACTATAGTTCAGGACAAACTAACTATGAGTACAGAGGAAATTATAGTGATAAGAAAAATGAATATGCAGGAAAGCCCTCAAGAGTTAAGTTTAAAACATCACCAACACAAAATTTATTCACTAATGACAAAGTTGAAATTAAGTGCAAGTCCTGTGAAATTCGTTTAAGAATTCCAGCTGGAAAGTCTGGAATTGTAAAGTGTCCTGAGTGTGGTCACAGAAATAGAGTAAAAAAAACTGCACCAAATAACGCCCAAAAAAACAAATTACTAGAAGGTATTAATGATCCACTTACTGGTGAAGAAATTGATATCAATAAAACCCTTTATACTTGTGTAAGTTGTGGTGTTTTTTATCATGAATCTAGTTTTACATTAATTAAAGAGGAAAACAGTTCTCAATGTGTTGCCTGCCAAAGTACTAATATAATTGTTTATTCGACTGCTACAACCGAATCTCAGCAGGAATATCAAAATAATGCTAGAAACCATGAAGCCAATCAAGTCACACTAAATAATTACACTGCATTTGAAAACCAAGTTATTACATTTGAAGGACATGTTCCTAAGGTTCTAACTAGCAGAAGGGGCTCTGATTATGCTGTAATGTTTGAGAATAAATCATGGAGATGGGGTCTTAAATTAGTATTTTTTAGAGGTGTTGTGTATTCTTGTGGCGGTCCAAATTACATACAAAGTTTGGAGGGCAAAACAGTTACTGTAAGAGGTCTTCTAATTAAACATAGAAAATTTGGTTGGGAAATTGTTATTAATGATCCTAGTATGATATTAAGTGTAAAATGATAAAGTGGAGAAACATAGATAAAAAAAAAACTTTTAAATACAAAGGTGATCCTGAAGTTGAAACGTTTAAAGATGACAAAGAATTTAGAAAGTTAGCAAAAAAATATCATCCAGACAAATCTGACCCTTTCTTTAAAGAGTTGAATAAAAAGAAAATGCAAAAACTTTTAAAAGATAGAAAGAAAAAATGAATAGATATGCGAGAATATCAGCCATATCAGGTCTTGATAGAGATTTTATAAAAAACATAAAAGTACTTATTATTGGTGCAGGTGCTGTTGGAAATGAATTAATAAAAAATTTAGTTCTTTTTGGTATTAAAGAAATTCACATAGCAGATTTCGATAAAATTGAAATACATAACCTTACCAGAAGTGTATTATTCAGAGAAAGTGATATTGGTGCTTTTAAATCTGAAGTTGCAGCAAAAAGAGCAAGTGAACTTTCAGAAGACACCCAATTGAATTTCTCTACTAAAGACTTCTGGGATACATTTTCATTTGATGATATTAAAAATTATGATGCGATAATTTGTGCAGTTGACAATCATGAAGCAAGAATCAATGCTAATACACTTGCTAATATTAATGATATTTTATTTATAAATACTGCTATAGACCACCAATCTACAGTTGTTGAAGTTTTTCCATTTAATAATAACAGTGAATGTAGTTGTTATGAATGTGTTCTTCCCGAAGGTGTATATAAAAGAATTTCTGATAGATATTCATGTGGTTGGTTGAGAAAAATGGCATCTAAGGAAAATATTATTCCTACTACTGTCGTTACAGCCGGAATAGTTGCGGCGAATGCTTGTACGGCATTATTCGATTGTTTAAAAAACGATGAAGTAAAAGATTCTTACAGAATATTTTTTGATACAAAAAATTATTTGAGTCATGGAAAAATAAATTTACCTTTCAGCCCATCCTGTATTTCACGTTCTCACATCATTAAAAAATTTGATCGGTTAAAAATAAGAAATTTAGGTAATTTTGATATTAAAAGTTTTTGTAAAAATAAATCCGAGATTACTATGATATTCAGTGATCCAATTCTTCTTTACACTTTAGACAAGAATAAAAGAAAAGAGATTTACTTTAAAAGATCAAAAGATTTTGATGAATCTATTTTACTGGA
>CACAXP010000012.1 GCA_902536485.1 uncultured Alphaproteobacteria bacterium
ATTGAAAAAAATGATAGTTTTGGAAAAGAGACTAGTTCTAGAAACAGTGGTGTTATACATGCAGGTATTTATTATCCTAAGTCTTCAAAAAAATCTTTATTTTGCAAGCAAGGTAATAAATTACTCTACAGATACATAAAAAAAAGGAAAATTGATTTTCTTAATTGTGGAAAATTAATTGTAGCATCTAGTAGAGAAGAAAATGATGTACTTTTAAATTTAAAAAGAAACGCTAAAGACAATGGAACTAACTTAATATTTTTAAATAAAAAAGAAACTGCTAAAATTGAGTCACAGCTAAATGTTTACAGTTCTTTATTGTCCTCAACAACTGGAATTTTAGATATACACAATTATATGTCAAATCTGGAAACAGACATAATTAACAATCAAGGTCTAATTATTTACAATTCAAAAGTGTCAAAAATAATTCCTAATGACAATAAAATAAAATTTCTACTAAAAAATGACAACAAAACTTATAAAACCCGTATTCTAATAAATTCGTCAGGCCTAAATAGTCATAAACTTGCAAAAAAAATTACATCATTAAATCCAAAACTAATTCCAAAAATTAAATATATTAAAGGTGATTATTTTAAACTAGTTGGAAATTCACCATTTAAAAAGCTCATATATCCCCTTCCGTCAAAAAATTCATTAGGAATTCATTCTACCATTAATCTTAACAATGAAACAATATTCGGACCAGATGAGGAGTTTATTAATAAAGTTACTTATAAAATTAAATCAAATAAGAAAAAGAAATTTGTTGATAATATTAAAAAATACTGGCCAGAAATTACAAAGAGAGAAATTCAACCTGATTATTCAGGTATAAGGACAACATCAATATCTAACGATTTCATCATTCATTCAAGAGAAGACCATAAGATTAATGGTTTAATAAACTTTTTTGGTATAAACTCTCCAGGCCTAACTTCTTCTTTAGCAATATCCGAATATATATACGCAAATATTGCTAACAAGAGATTTGTTGAGTAATGATCTAAAAATTTTTTTTTATTAAAGAAGAAAATTTAAATATTTTATAAAGTAAGTTATGACAATTAAAAAGTTTAACTATGCGAAGGCTTATTACTTATTCAAAAAAATTAGGTCTACAGAAGAAAAAATAATTGAAATATACGAAAGTGATGTAATAAAAAGTCCTGTACACTTATCACTTGGACAAGAATCAATAGCTGTTGGTATTGCGCTGGCATCTAACAAAAAAAAAGACATAGTATTTAGTAACTATAGATCTCACGCACATTTTATAGCACACGGTGGAGATTATAAAAAAATGTGGGCTGAATTATTTGGAAAAGAATCAGGTCTATCATCAGGAAAAGCTGGATCAATGCATCTAGGTGATTTAGACATAAATTTTATATTTACATCTGCGATTGTAGGAAGTGCAATTTCAGAGGCTGTTGGGTACGCTTTAGCTTTAAAACTTAAAAAATTAAATTCAAGAGTTATTTGTTATCATGGAGAGGGAGCAATGGATCAAGGAACTTTTTGGGAATCGTTAAATTTTAGTGCGCTAAAAAAATTGCCAATTCTTTTTGTGTGTGAAAATAATCATCTTGCTATATATTCAGAGCAAAAAAAAAGAATGAAGACTTTAAACATATGTAAAAAAGTTGAGTCTTTTGGTGTTCGTTCAATTAAAATAGAAGATAATTCAACAAAAAATATCTTTAAATATGCTCATAAAGCTCTTCAAGGAATTGGAAAAAATAGTCAACCAGTTTTTTTAGAAATAAACACTTACAGAGAAGTTGATCATGTTGGCACAAATTATGATTTTGAGTTAGGATATAGAAAAAAAGACAAACAACAATTACTAAAAAACTTAAATGAATTAAATTATTTAAAAGAAAAAACAAAAAATTTTTTACAAGTTGAAAAAAAAATTAGTAAAGAAATTTCTGACGCCCTTAATTATTCATATAAATCTAACTTCCCAAAAATAAAACATATAGAGTCAAATGTTACAAAAGAATAGATGTTTAAAAAATATGTCTTATGCCGATGCAATTTTAAGTGCAACAAAGATAATGCTAAAAAAAAATAAAGATGTTTTTGTTTTTGGGCAAGGTGTTGATGATCCAAAAGGACATTATGGAACAACACTCAACCTTCATAAAGATTTTGGAAATAATAGATGTTTTGACACACCAATATGTGAGGAAAGTATGACAGGTGTCGGAATTGGTGCAGCAATTGCTGGAATGAGTCCTATTTTAGTTCACCAGAGAATGGATTTCTTAATGTTAGCAATGAATCAAATAGTAAATATGGCCTCAAAGATCCATTACATATCAGATGGGAAACTATGTGTACCGTTAGTTATAAGAGCCTGTATTGGTAGAAGCTGGGGACAAGGAGCTCAGCACAGCCAATCTCTTTTATCAGTTTTTGCTCATATTCCTGGGTTGAAGGTTATTGCTCCTACAACCCCCTATGATGTCAAAGGAACTCTCATAACAGCAATAGAAGATAAAAATCCAGTAATTTTCATAGAGCATAGAATGCTATATAAAAATCAGGGCTTAGTACCAGAAGGTTATTATAAAATAGAATTTGGTAAATCAAGAATTTTATCTAAAGGTAGTGATATTACAATAGTTGGAATGAGTTTTACAGTTGTCGATTGTATTAATGCGAAAAAATTATTACTAGAAAAATCACTAAAAGCAGAAGTAATTGATTTACTTTCCATTCAACCTTTAGATATAAATAAAATTGTCATTTCAGTAAAAAAAACCAAAAGATTAATAATTGTTGAAAATGATTGGATTAATTGCGGAATTTCTGCTGAAATCATATCTCGCTTGGTTGAAAAATATAAAATAAAATTTGAAGTAAAAAGAATAGGTTATTTGTTTACTCCCTGCCCTACTACAGCACCACTAGAAAAAAGTTTTTATCCTAGTCCTGAAAAAATAGCAACACTTTCTTATGAGATGATTACAAAGAAAAAGAACTGGACACCAAAAAAAATTAAAACAAAAGAAATTGAAGAGTTTAAAGGTCCGTTTTAATGAAAAAAAATTTCCTATATAAATCTATTAAAAATGAATGGCAAAAGTTTCATTCCAAAAAAAATAACAAAAAAATTAAGTTACATGAACCAACATTTGGCGTTGAAGAGATATTTAACTTCACAAAACAACTTATTACTACAAATGTAACTATGGGTAAACAAGTTGAATCCTTTGAAAAAAAAATTTGTGATAAATTTGGCTTTAAATATGCTGTTTCAAGTAATTCTGGATCATCGGCAAACCTCCTCATGATATCTGCATTAATGAGTAATCTATACTCTAAAAGACTAAAAAAAAATGATGAAATAATAGTTTCTGCATTGGCGTGGTCAACATCTATATTTCCACTTACTCAATATGGCCTTAAACCAGTGTTTGTTGATTGCAACCTTAAAACAATGAATATAGACATTCAACAAGTCAAAAAAGCAATTTCAAAAAAAACAAAAGGTATTTTAGCAATTCCAATCTATGGTAACCCATGTGAGATGGTTGAACTAATGAAAATATGTAAGAAAAATAATCTCGTTCTTCTTGAAGATACATGTGAATCGATGGGAGCTAAATATAATGGTAATTTTTTAGGAGGTTTTGGGTTAGCATCAAGCTTTAGCTTTTATTTTTCACATCATATCACTTGTCTAGAGGGTGGTGTAACTGTAACTAATGACTTTGAGTTGTCTGAAATAATGAAAATAATAAGATCACATGGTTGGATAAGAAATATAGAAGGAAAAAAAAAATGGGTAAAAAATTATCCAAAAATTGATCCTAATTTTCTTTTTGTAAATGAAGGCTATAACCTAAGACTAACAGAGCCCCAAGCAAGAATGGGTATGATTCAAATTAAAAAACTAGACAATTTTTTAAAAAAAAGAAGAAAGAATGCAAAATATTTGACGAGCTTAATGGAAGAATTTAGTGATTTATTCATATTTCAGGAAGAAAAAAAAGAATCTTTCCACAGTTGGTTTGGATTTACAGTAATCATAAAAGATATTAAAGTTATTGATAGGAATACATTATGTAACTTTCTAAATAAAAATAAAATTGAAACAAGAGTAATTGTATCGGGTAATTTTGTATCTCAACCAGTTGTAAGAACATTCAAACATCGTGTTGTAGGCAATCTTACAAATGCTAGTAAAATTATGACAAATGGATTTTCTATTGGTATTCATCAAAACCTTGGCAATAATCAAATAAAATATATTTATGATGTTTTTAAAAAATTTTTAAAAAGAGAACATTTGTTGTGAAGAGAAAAGTAATTATCACAGGTATTACTGGAATGGTCGGTTCTCATTTACTTGACTTTCTGATAAAAAACACTAATTGGGAAATTCACGGGCTTATTAGATGGAGAAGTTCACTTGAAAATATTGAAGATCATATAGAAAATATTAATAAGAAAAAAAGAATATATCTACACTATGGTGACCTTAGAGACTATCAATCACTTATTCCGATAATAAAAAAAAGTAAACCTAACTACTTGTTTCATTTAGCTGCACAAAGTTATCCACTCACTAGTTTCACCAGTCCTGTAGATACTTATGAAACTAACATTTTAGGAACACATAATATTTTAAATGCAATTAAAGAACATAGCTCTTCTACCATTTGTCATATATGTTCATCCTCTGAAATCTTTGGAAAAGTGAGTAAAGAAAACTTGCCAATAAAAGAAGAATGCAGCTTTCATCCCGCATCTCCTTATGCAATCTCAAAAATTGGAACAGACTTAATATCAAGGTTTTATTTTCAAGCTTACAAAATTAAAACTTTAACAACAAGAATGTTTACACATACAGGTCCTAGGAGAGGTGATGTATTTGCTGAATCATCCTTTGCTAAACAAATAGCTATGGCAGAAAATGGGTTAACAGAAAATAAAATATATGTTGGAAATTTAAATTCATTGAGAACAATATCGGATGTTAGAGATGCTGTAAAAGCATATTTCATGTTAGTTACTGTGAAGCCTGTTTTTGGTGAATGTTATAATATTGGTGGTAATCAAAGTTTAACAATTAAGGAAATATTAGAATTTTTAATAAGTATATCTTCAATTAAAAAAAAATTAAAGATAATTAAAGATTCTGAAAGATTCAGACCAATAGATGCTGATTTACAGGTTCCCGACTGTAAAAAGTTTAAATCTCACACAGGCTGGATTCCTGAATACAATTACAAAGAAACACTTAGCGATTTACTAAATTATTGGAGAAAAAAAATTAATAAAAATAAAAATTATTTAATAAGATAATTAATATGATAATTTCTAAATCACCATTTAGAATCTCATTTTTTGGAGGAAGTACTGATTACGAAGAATGGTTTACTAATAATGGAGGGGCATTTATATCTTTAGCATTTCAAAAATATTCTTACTCTGTAATTAAAAGACTACCAAAAAATTCTGACAAAAAATACCACATTCAATGGAGAATAAAAGAAGCTACAAATGATATTAATAAAATTAAACAACCGATAGTTCGCGAATCACTTCGGTTTTATAAATTTTTCGAAAATTTAGAATTTATTTACTTCGCAGACCTTCCTGCAAGAAGTGGAATTGGATCTAGTTCAGCATATTGTTGTGCGGTTGGAAATTGTATAATGAATTTAAAAAATCTACGTTTTGATAAATATAAACTTGCTGAAAATTCATATCAAATAGAAAACAAATATTTGAAAGAAAATGTTGGCATACAAGACCAAATTGCTTCTTCATTTGGAAATCTCAATTATGTAAAAATAAAAAAAGACAAGACTTTTAAAATTAACCCAATAATTCTTAAAGATAATGAAAGGTTTGAATTTTTAGGAAGATTACTTTTGGTCTATACAGACGAGCAAAGAAATTCATCCCAAATGGCACAATTAATTCTAAAAAATCTAGATAAAAAAAAAAACATATTAATGAGAATGCAAAAAATTGTCGACGAAGCATATTCAAACCTTATTAATCAAGATATAGATACATTTGGGAAATTGCTTGAGTACACATGGGAGATGAAAAAAAAACTCTCAAATAAGATGACAACAAAAAAAACCTCAGATTTATTAGAAATATTGAATAAAAAAGAAATATTGGGCTATAAAATTATGGGTGCAGGTGGCGGTGGATTTGTACTTGCTTACTTTAAAGAAGGAAAAAGAGATAAATTTATAGAGAAATACCTTAAAAATAAATTATTTGTTAAACCAGAAATTGATGAGTCAGGTACAAGAACAATAATCTATTAATTTAAATTGACAGAATTTATGAATGAAAAAAAGCAATTAAATAAAAAAAATATTTCATTTGTAGTTTTAGTCGGAGGGTTAGGTTCAAGAATCAAACATCTCTATCCAGATAAACCAAAACCAATGATAAGCATTAACAACAAACCTTTTCTTTACTGGCTCATCAAAGAAATAAGTGACTTAAATTTTAAACATGTAATTTATGCTAGTGGATACAAAAGTGAACAAATTGAGGATTGGGTAGGTAATAATGAATTTAAAGATTTAAATCAAAACATTGTTAAAGAAAAAAAAAAACTAGGAACTGCTGGTTCTATTTTTAATTTAATAGACCAGTGTAAAGAAAATTTAATAATTCTTAATGGTGATAGTTTCTTAGTTGGTGGCATCAAGAAATTATTACAATCAATTAATGAAAACCATTCAACTAAACTCGTTTGTCATTATATGAAGGATACAAACAGGTTTGGGAAAATAATTTTCAATCAGAAGAATCAATTGATTAATTTCTTTGAAAAAGGAAAAAGTGGGCCTGGTTATATTAATTCAGGAATATACTTTTTTAAAAAAGAAAAAATTATTGAGTATAAAACTAATGGATATATGAGTTTAGAACATCAACTTATCCCTAATATGATAAAAAATAATGAAAAAATTAATGTAATTAAAATTAAAAACCCAAAATTTATTGATATTGGCACTGAGGATTCAATTCTTGAATCAAAAAAAAAAATACAGAAAATTTTTGTTCAATGATCGATAAAATAGAAAAAAAAAATTCAAAGATTATGATACTTGGTGCAACTGGTTTTATTGGAAAAAACATTGCCCTATACTTTTCAAAAAAATTTAAAATTAAAGCTACATATAATAAAAAAGTACCCTTTAAAAATAGCAATATTCAATGGATTAAGTGTGACCTTAAAAGTACAAAACAAATAAATAATCTCTTTAATAATATTGATATTGTCATTAATGCTGCAGCAGTAACCTCTGGTGTGAAAGATATTATTGATAGACCACATATTCATGTTAACGATAATGCTTTAATGAATATAAACATTTTAAAAGAGATCTTTAAAAATAATAATATTAAACATTATATTTTTTTTTAGCTGTACTGTTATGTACCAAAGTAGCAATAGAAAACAAGATGAACAAAAATTTAATTATCAAATAATAGACAAATATTTTGGAGTTGGTTGGACAAAAGTTTATATTGAAAAACTCTGTAAATTTTACTCAAATTTTTTAAATACAAAATTTACAATGATCCGCCATAGTAATATTTATGGTCCTCACGACAAGTTTGATTTAGAAAAAAGTCATGTGCTTGGAGCAACAATTTCAAAAGTAATGAAGGCTGAAAAGGAAATTACAATTTGGGGTAGAGGTAATGAAATAAGAGACTTCTTGTATATTTCAGATTTGACAAGATTTGTTGAACTGGTAATTAGGAAACAAAAGAAAAAATATGAAATTTATAACTGTGGTTCTGAAACTGGTATAAAGATATTAGATTTAGCAAAATTAATAATTAAAATTACAGGTAGAAGTATTAAAATAAAAAAAAATGTTACGGCACCAACAATCAAATTTAATTTAGTTGTAGACTGTAAAAAAGCAAAAAAAGAAATAGGTTGGAAGTCAAAAGTAAGTTTAAGTGAAGGCATTAAAAAAACATTAATTTGGTGGAAAAAGAATAAATTTAAATAACGTTATTTTCTATTTTATAGAGCCTGATTTTTTTCTCATTTCATTCACAAAAAAAATTGACTTTGAACAATTTCTCCCTAGAAAATCTTTATTGTTATTTAAAATCTGTTTGTAACATTCATCATGATTATTTGAGAAGTTTTGATCAATATTAATTATTTCTGAACCCAAAATTATTTCCCTTACAGTAACAAATTTTCTACTATTTAAAGATAAATTAAAATTAACCTTTAATTTATCAAAAAATATAAGACCTTGAACTTCTCTTTTTTCATATTTTATAATCTTAAAATCCTTGAAGTCACCAAGTACTTCAATCAAAAAATCAAATAAATGAATACCTATATTTACTAATATTCCTCCAGATTTTATTTCATCAGATTTCCATGAATAGTCGTACCAGTTTCCTCTAGGTGTAATGTAATTTATAAAAATTTCTTTTAATTTTGTGGTTTTTAATATTCTTTTCATTTTTTCAATATTCTTTTTTAACCTAAGTTGAAGAAGGCAATATATATTTTTTTTAAATTTTTTTTCATATTCAAATAAACCTGCTAATAAATCAGGATTAATTACCAATGGTTTTTCGCAGATTACATCCATTCCGTGTCTAAGACCAATCTTGATATGAAAATCATGAATATAGTTTGGACTACAAATAACTAAATAATCAATTGAACCATTTTTTTTCTTAAAGATTTCAATAAACCTCTCAAATCTTGAGATATCTGTAAAAAACTTTGATTCTGGAAAATAGCTATCAATTATACCAACCGAATCATTAATATCATGGCTTGCAACTAGCACACCTGAGTTTTCTTTAATTGCCTGTAAATGTCTTTTTGCAACAAAACCAGCAACTCCTATGATTAAAAATTTTTTCTTCACAAATTTTATACTTTTATTTTTAAGCCATCATAAGCTGCAATACAATTTTTAGGAACTTTAGACATAATAAAGTCATAATCAACTTCATAATTCATGTGAGTAAGAATTGTTTGTTTAGGCTTTAATAACTTCATCCACTCCATTACTTTATCAAAATGAGCATGTGTTTTATGAGGTTTAAACCTTAAGCAATCTATAATCCATAAGTCAAGACCCTCAAGTTTTTCTAAAGCACTTTTATCAAAGTCTAATACATCAGTGCAATATGCAAAATTATTAAATCTAAAGCCAGTTGAATTAATAAATCCATGATTTTGTTCAAAACTTGAAATTTTCAAATCATTGATGGTGAAATCTGATGATATTTCATGTGGTATTAAACATGGTTTATAATAAAAACCATTAGCCTCAGGAACTAATTCTTCAAAAACATAACCAAACCTTTCTTTGATCTTTTTTAATACATCTTTTGTAGCATACAAGTTAAGGTCTTTATTCATAATAACGTTTAAAAAACGAAAATCATCAATTCCATTTATGTGATCAGCATGTGTGTGAGTAATAAAAATAGCATCAAGAGCTTTAACATTTGCGTTTAACAATTGTTGTCTCAAATCTGGGGTAGCATCCACAATTATAGTTGCTTGATTACTCTTAACTAATATAGAAGAACGCAGCCTTCTATTTTTTGGATTATTTGGGTTACATGACCCCCAGTTATTCCCAATTGCAGGAACTCCAGAGGAACTTCCACAACCTAAAATTTCAATCTCAATAGTCATTTCTAATTTTTGAAAATAAAGTAAAAAAGTTTTTAGTGGTAATATTTATTAATTCTTGCTTCTTAATTTTTTTAATTTCTGAAATTTTTTCTAAAGTATAGTTAACGTACGATGGTTCATTTCTCTTTCCTCTGAAAGGTACAGGAGCTAAGTAGGGAGAATCAGTTTCCACTAAAAGTTTATCTGTAGGTACATATTTTACTACGTCAACTAAATCAATTGCATTCTTAAATGTTATAATTCCTGAAAAAGAAATATAAAAACCGTTATCAAGAGCTTTCTTAGCAAATTGTTTTGTAGAAGTAAAACAATGAATAAGTCCTGTAGATGAATATTTTTTTACGGATTCGTCCAGGCAATTTATCGTGTCATCATCTGCATCCCTTGTGTGAACAATTGTGGGATATTCTTTTTCACCTGATAAGAAAAGATGTAACATAAATGATTCTATCTGGTTTGTTCTATTTTCTTTGCCTCTAAAAAAGTCTAGTCCTGTTTCACCCAGTCCAACAACTTTTTTGTTTTTTAGATTTTCTGAAATTTTATTTTGAATATCATCCAATTGAATAATATTAGTTTCTGAACTAACATTATTTGGATGAATCCCAGTAGTGCACCAAATATTTTCATAATTTTGCGTTACTTCATGAACTTTTTCAAAATCTTCAAGGTTAACAGATATTGTCAATAAGTAATCAACATTAGTCAATTTTGCATTATTAACTATTTTATCTCTATCACTATCAAAGTCTTTAAAATCAAGATGACAATGTGAATCAACTATTTTATTCAAATCTTGGGAATAATGCTTTTGGTTCATTTAATTTGTGCCCTTTATTTAAAAAATTTTTTGAATTTAAATATTCAAACGTTCTTAACTTATTATTTATATTCAATGTATCAAGAAGTAATTTAGAAGCAATTGGTAAAAAAGGTTGCAAAATGATACCAATAACTCTAAAACTCTCAATCAATTCTGTTAGGACTCTTGCAGTTGCCTTTCTATCACCTTTTATCAAATTCCATGGTTCTGATTCATCCATAAACTTATTCAATTTACTTATGAATGCAAAAATTTCGTCAATACCCTTACTTAATTCTAAGTTAGTTATCAGTTTCTCTACTTTATGAAATAGTAAATAAGCATCTTTTAATGGATTACTATCAATCGAGTTTGATTCAAGTTGAAAAGGAAGAATACCGTCAAAATTTTTAAAAAGAAATTTTATTGTTCTTTGTACCAAGTTTCCAAGATTATTTGATAAATCAGAATTAACTCTACTTTTTAGGGCTTTTTCAGAAAAGTCTCCGTCTTGTCCTAATGTTACTTCTCTTAAAAGAAAATATCTGAATTGGTCCAACCCAAAATTATCTATAATTTTATTTGGGTCAATACTATTACCTAGGGACTTAGATATTTTTTTTCCTTCATTAGTCCACCAACCGTGTGCAAAGATCTTTTTAGGTAAGGGCAAATTTGCAGCCATTAACATTGCTGGCCAGTAAACTGCATGAAATTTTAATATATCTTTACCAATTATGTGTATACATTCGCTCCAATATTTTTTTTTTTCTTTTAAATCTGGATATCCTAAAGAGGTTAAATAATTAACGAGAGCATCAATCCATACATACATTATGTGATTACTATTATCTTCAACCTTGATACCCCATTTAAAACTAGTTCTAGATATTGATAAATCTCTTAATCCGGATTTAACAAAACTAATCACTTCATTTCTTCTCGATTCTGGTTGAATAAATTCGGGGAATTCTTCATAGTAATTTAATAAAGAGTTTTCCCACTCTGAAAGTTTAAAAAAAAAACTTTCTTCCTCTATCCACTCAACTTTTTCATTATCAGCTGTAAAAAACGAGTCATTTTTTTTTACAAGTTCTTTTTCCTGATAAAATGATTCGTCCTTTATTGAATACCATCCTTTGTATTTGCTCAAATAAACCTGATTATTTTCACAAAGAATGTTCCAAAATTTTTTGCAAGCTGTCTCATGTCTGTTTTCTGTTGTTCTAATAAAGTCTGAATTGGTTGAATCAATTTTTTTTAATAATTCCTTAAAATTTTGCGAGACTTTGTCAACGAAACTATTTGGTGTCATTCCGTTTTTTTGTGCTGCTTTTTCTACTTTTAAACCATGCTCATCTGTTCCAGTAGTAAAAAGTACATCAAAGTTGTTTAGTCTGTAAAATCTAGCTAATGTATCACATATAATTGAAGTATAAGAGTGGCCTATATGGGGTAAATCATTAACATAAAAAATTGGTGTAGTAATATAAATTTTTTTTTTCATTGGCTTAAATCTAAGGAAAAATATTCATTTAAAATTAAAAATAAAACTTTTTTATTATCTAGAAAAAAATCTTTCCTAAAATTTTTTTTTAAGAAATCTAAAAAGCTTAGAATTTTAAATTTTTTGTTTAAATCACAATCATGGTTTTTAAAATTTAATTTTAAAGTAAAAAAAATTATATTAATAAATAAAGGAAAGAAAACATCAAAATTCTTTGAGATTTTAAGATAAAATTTTTCAAAATCGATGTATTCTAATGCCTCTAAATCTAGGATTTTTTTTACCTCAACTTTAATTAAATTACCTTCTTCAGTAAGAAGAAGGTTATAGATACTAGGGTAACCATCGGATATAAGAAGATTTTCTTTTTCGAGATCATTTTTATAATTATTATCAAAAAGTTTGTATGGGTTAAATTTAATTTTTATACATCTTGATTTAATTGTTTGAGGAATAAGTTTTAAATTATGAGTTATCAATATTAAAACAGTATTTGGGGGCGGTTCTTCCAAAGTTTTTAACAATGCAATGACTGAATTTTTATTAAGTAATTCTAAATTATTTATAACAAGAAACGTTTTTTTAATTCTATCTACAGAATTTGTTAAATTACTTTGGGTAATTAATTTTCTTACATCATCAATCATAGCTATGTTTTCGTCGCTATTAATTTCATAAACAAATTGTTCATTTTGTTTTTTCTTTAGGACCTTTTTAATAAAAAGACCAAGGAACTTTCTTTTTCCCGACTCTTTTGGGCCGTGAAAAATCCAAGCATGAGGGAAAATTTCTTTTAAATAAAGCTTACTTATGAAATCAAACTCTTGTTTATATTTATTTTCAATAATATTAGAGTCAATATTCATAATGATAAGGAATTTGTTTGTTAAATATTTTCTTTTTATTTAAAAAATCTACAATATTTTTATGAATTTCGTTTTTGCTATAATTGCCATTAATTACTTTGATTTTTTTTTTTTTTTTCAGGTTTTTAAACCCAAGAGATACCTTTTTATGGAATAAACTGTTTTTGAACTCAAACCTTGTTTCTTCTTTTTTCTTTTTAAGGCTTCTTTTTATTCCAATATCAAAATCAGTGTCAATGACAAGTGTTAAATCTGGCATTAAATTATTTGTTACTTTACTATGTAAATACCTGAGCATTGAAAGAGGAATACTACTTGTAAGTATTTGATAGCAATAAGTAGAATAAAAGTATCTATCACACAACACAATCCTATTTTTTAAATTTGGAACTATTTTTTTTTTTAAGTGCTCGTTTCTTGCAGCGTAAATTAATAAAAGCTCAGTTAATGGTAAAATACTTTCCTTTTGTCTCCTGACTAAAATTTTTCTTATAAGCTCAGAAACGTAGGAACCACCTGGCTCTCTTGTGCAAAAAAACTTCAAACCTCCAATTTCAAGTGATTTAGCAAGTAGCCTAAGTTGAGTAGATTTTCCGCTTCCGTCTATACCTTCAAAAGCTATAAATTTTTTCATTGTGTTGTAATTAAGCTTTCTCCAAATAGAAGAAATTTAAAATTTAAGATCATTTTAGAAAAAAAGTTAGATTCACCAACATTATTCGTTGAAAATAATTTGTATGATTTAATAGTTTGTTCATTTTTTTTTATTAAAAAATCAGCAACATATTGATCCCCTTCGACGGGTGCAATTAAAGGTGACTGATACCTAACCTTGAAGTTTATTTTCTTTCTATCTCTCTTAGGTATGGTTATGGAGATTTCATCTTTTGTATAAAAGCCAACTTTCTTTTTTTTCCCAGACCAAATAGGTATTTGTCCTAACTCTTGTTCTTTATTTGCAATCTTAATACTTTTAAATTGGTTAAAACCAATTCTCATTAATCTTTCAGATTCTTTGGATCTTTGAGCACTAGATTTTAAACCATTAAGTACCAAAATTAATCTTCTGTCTTTATCTTTAACTGTTGCCACAAGACCATAACCTCCTAAAGATGTATGTCCTGTTTTTAATCCATCTGAACCCATAGGTCTAAAAAGTAATGGGTTTCTATTTAACTGCTTGATGTTGTTGTAAGTAAATTCTTTTTCAGAATAGTAACGATATAAATCAGGAAAATCTTCAATAGTCCTAATTGTTAGTTTAAGAAGGTCATTAACAGTCATTAAGTGTTTTTTATCTGGCCAACCTGTGGAGTTAGTAAAATTTGAATTCTCAAGACCAATTTCATTAGCCAATTCGTTGAGTTCATCAGCAAAAATATCTTCACTTCCAGAGATGCCCTCTGCAACAACAATACAGGCATCATTTCCTGATTGCACAATTATACCTCTGATTAAATCCTCAACTCTAACCATTGACTTTAAATTTACAAACATTTTAGATCCGCCTTTTTTCCAAGCTTTTTTGCTAACTTCAAATTCATCATCAATTGATATTTCTCCATCTCTAATTTTTTTAAACAAGTAATAAATTGTCATTATTTTACTCATTGAACTGGGTGACATCAGTTCATCAGAATTTTTTTCAAATAGAACAGACTTTGTTTCAAAATCGTAAAGAACTCCCTGTTTAGCAGATGTTTCAATAGCTTGAACAAGTGAAGTTTTTATAATGAAAAGCAAAAAGATTAAAAATTTATTCATTTTAATTCATTACTAGATGCGAAGAGGTATAACCGAGTTGAAAAAGTTTGTCTTGTAATTGGTTGGCTAAATTAATGTTGCTTAATGGTCCTATTCTGACTCTGTAAATATATTTATCGTCTATAAATTCTCTTTTAATGTAGGCTTTGAATTCTGAAAGTTTTTTAATAAGAGATTTTGCGTTTCTATGGTCTGTAAATGCACCAACCTGAATTGCAATCTTACTATCTTTAAAAACAAAATTTTCATCAGTTTCACTTTTTTCTTTAACTACTTTATTTTCTTTATCATCACTCTTAGTCTCTTGAACTGGAGGATTTAGATTTTTCTTTTCTATATTTTGAATCTTAGCAGACTTAGCTTTATTCTTAGATTGAATTAACTCATTGGCAAACTTTCTGGATTCATCTTCAAGTATCTCAACCCTAACCTTTGCGACACCTCTGTTTACAAAGCCCAATTCTTTAGCTGCTTCCTTTGAAAGATCTATTATTCTATTCTTCGCAAATGGCCCCCTATCGTTCACTCTTACAAAAGAGAGCACTTTGCCATTTTCCAAGTTAGTCACTTTAACAATTGAAGGAAGAGGTAAAGTTCTATGAGCAGCTGAAATTAAATTTTGATTGAAAATTTCTCCATTAGCTGTTTTTTTTCCATGAAAACCAGGACCATACCACGACGCATATCCAACCTCATCGTACTCATAATTTATAGCTGGATAATACCATTTACCATTAATTTTATAGGGGTTGCCTACTTTATAAGTTGGGTTATCTCCCCATGTCCCTATTCTTTTTGCAGAATTAATTAAAAAGGTTGTTTCAGAACAACTAGCAATTGTAAACGTCAAGAAAACAAATAAAATTTTTCTTATTAAGATATGACTATTCAATAACTTCATCAGATAATAAAAAAACGGTTAAGGCAAAGTAATTCGATCTGTTCCAGTCTAGTATAACATCAAAGTTTTTTGTTACTAAAAAAAACTTTCTTCCTTCTAGGTCAGGTATAACAAGTCTCATCAGCACTTTCTCATTGTAATTGTTTTTAAAAGAAATACCATTTCTTTCCCAAAATTTTTTGGTTTTATATTTTTTTTTTTGAGATAAATTACTCAGTTTATCAGTAATTGTAATTTTAACTTCTTCTCCCCACAGTAGATTGTTGTTCCAACCAACCTGATTTAAATAATTAGCTCCAGAGGCCAATGCGTCAGACTTTTTAAAAAGATTAATTTTATTATCATTATCGAAATCAATTGCAAATTTATGAAAGGTGCTTGGCATAAACTGTGTCTGTCCAAATGCTCCTGCCCATGAACCTCTAAAATCTTTTTGAGAAACATGACCATCTTCAAGAATTTTTAACGCCAGTTTAAATTCTTTTAAGAAAAATTCTTGCCTTCTACCGTCATAAGCTAATGAAAGAAGAGAGCGGAGTATATCTAGCTTGCCAATGTGTTTACCGAAATAAGTTTCTATTCCCCACAATGATACAAGTATTCTGGGATCAACTTTAAATTTTTTATTTAATAACAATAATAATTCTTTATTCTGTTTATATATCTTATTGATATCTTTTTTTTTTTGTTCGTTAATATTTCTTTGTAAATATTTTTCAAATGTTAATTTAAATTCAGGTTGCTTTCTATCATATTCGATAACCTTAGAGTTAAAATTTATCCCGTCAAGAAGATCTAAAGTAAAATCACTAAAGTTTTCTTTTTTTAAAGTCTTTTTCAGATCCTTTTTCCATTCATTCCAGCTTTGGGATTGAACTTTTTTAAAATCAAGGTTAGGAGAATCGTTACTTTTTGAAGAAACTAATTGATGAGTAAAAATTAATATTAAAAAACATATTATTTTCATTTTACTTAAATCTAAGATTTGTCCTATTTAACTGGTTTATTTTGGTTACACCCATTAGCTTCATATCTCGTTCAACTTCATTTTTTAGGTTTTCAATTGCTTTAGTTACACCAACTTCACCTCCAGATGCTAAAGCATACAAGTAAAGTCTTCCTCCAGAGCAAGCATTAGCACCTTTTGAAAGTGCTTTAAGAATGTGGGATCCCCTCCTAATTCCACCATCACAAATGATTTCTATTTTTCCACCAACAGCATCTATAATTTCATCTAACTGATCAAATGGAGAACGCGAACCATCAAGTTGTCTCCCACCATGATTAGAAATCATTATCGCATTAGCTCCAATATCCACAGCTTTTTTGGCGTCTTCCTTAGACATAATACCTTTTAAGCAAAAGATTCCTCCCCACTTTTTTTTTACATTTTCTGCATCTTTCCAACTCATATTTTGATCTAACATATTTGTAAAATAGTCAGAAACTGAAATTTTTATATCTGTTCCCTCTTTGATAAAATCACTGAGAAAAGGCAAATCAAATTTTTTTCTAAAAATATAGTTAAGTCCCCATTTGGGTTTAAACATAAAACTCAGAAAACTTTTTAATGTGAGCCTAGGTGGAGATGTAAAACCTGTCCTAATATCTCTTTCTCTGTTTCCTCCAGTAATAGTGTCAACTGTGAGAGCAATTGCATCAATGTTATTTGACTTACATTTATCAATCATTGAATTTGTTAATCCTTTATCTTTGTGAAAATATAATTGGAAAATTTTTGGTGAGGAAATTGATTTTATATCTTCTATTGGAATTGTTGATAAAGAAGATATTCCAAAAAAGGTATTAAATTTTTGAGCTGCTTTTGCAACCGCCATTTCACCCTCGTGGTGAAAAAGTCTTTGAAGAGCTGTTGGTGATAAAAAAAAAGGTAAACTAATTTTTTTTCCTAAAATTTTTGTACCTAAATCAACCGTTTCAACTGATCTAAGAACTCTAGGAACTAAAAAACAGTCATCATAGGCTGCGGTATTTCTTTTACAAGTAACTTCATCATCTGCAGCTCCATCAATATAGTGAAATATGGGTGAAGGCAAATTTTTCCTTGCAAGTTCTCTAAAATCATTAACATTATTGCAACTAGATATTTTCATAAATTTAATTAATAATACGCTATGGATAATATTCAACGAAAAATTTTAATTAAAAAAGATAAAAATGCTAATCAAATTGTAAATTTCTCTTCTCTAGTTGATGAAACTAGTATTATTTTCTCAGGGAAAGAGGATGATGATTTTATGATAAAGATTAAAGAATCACTAATGGATTCCTTATCCCTCAAAAGAAAAATCACTGAAGATATTTTAAAAATGGACGGATTATCAGGGAGAAAATATAGATCTTTGATAAATAGTCTTATTAACAAAGTTAAAAACCCCTCGTATCTAGAAATTGGTTCTTGGTTAGGTTCTACTGCATGTTCTGCAGCTTTTAAGAATAAGTTAACAATTACCTGTATTGACAACTGGAGCCAGGTTTTTTTTGAAAACAAATTTCCTGAACCTGAAAAAATTTTTAAAGAAAATATTAAGAAATGCTTGAGTAGGGATTCAAAATACAATTTTATAAATAATGATTTTAGAAAAATAGACTTTTCATCCATTGGTGAGCATAATGTTTATCTTTTTGACGGCCCCCATCATTACGAAGATCACTTTGATGGAATAGTGCTAGCTCAGCCAGCACTTACTGAAAAATTTATTCTGATAATAGATGATTGGAATTGGAATCAAGTTCGTAACGGCACGATATCTGCTTTAAAAGATCTTAAACTGAATATTGTATCAAAACTTGAGATTAGAACAACCCAAGATGGTTCTAACGCTCTCATGATGAGTCAAAATAGTGACTGGCATCAGGGATATTGTTTTTTTGTAATACAAAAATAGCTACTTTTTTTTTTTAAGAGCATCTGAAATTACAGACGAAATCAATGAAGTATCTTTTTTTGTAACATATTTCAAAGATGCTAATTTGTCCACAAAAGTGTTAGAAGAATCTTTTAAAAGTTGTTTAATATTATTATTTTTATTTTTTTTCATAGTTTTATTATGAAAGATTAATGCCAAAAATAAATTAATCTCTAAAATTTATAAATTGAAGTGGCTGCTTAATTTCTAAGTTTTTTATGGTTTGAATTACTTCTTGAAGTACGTCTCTTTTAGCTCCAGTAATCCTAAGCTCTTCTCCTCTTATTGAAAATTGAACCTTAAATTTACTGTTTTTAATGATTTTATTTATTTTTTGGGATATTTCTCTATCAATTCCTTGAACAATTTTTGATTTTTGCCTTAACATACCTCCTTTAGCATCTTCAATTTTTGCAAATTCGAATGCCCCAGTAGAAACTTTTCTTTTAACTAAATGAGTTCTAAATATTTGTTGAACTTGATCAATTTTATACTGGTCTTCAGCCATTAGTTCAATTTCGTCGGATTCTCTTGAGATTTTTGATTGGCTATTTTTAAAGTCGTATCTCGTAGTGATTTCTCTCATTGCACTATTAATGGCATTATCTACTTCAGCAAGGTCTGTTTTTTAGACAATATCAAAAGATGGCATCAATATTCCAAATTATTAATTAGTTGTAATTATAAGTGTCTATTATAAAATTAAATGATCTGTTAAGTAAACAAATAAGTAATTTATAATGTTAGAAGTCAAATCTCCATGGAATTTAGAAATTATTAAAAAAATTGAATGTCACAATCAAAATGAGATTGAAAAAATAATAAGTTCTGCACACAAAATAGCCCTTGAAAAAGAAGCAAATTTTCAGAAAAAAGATAGAATTGAAGTTCTGAATAATTTTTCAAAAAAGATAAGGCAGAATGTTAATGATTTGGCTAAATTGGCTACTAGCGAAGGAGGCAAACCCATTCAAGATTCGATAATAGAAATTAACAGAGGGGCTGAAGGTGTTGATGCTGCTGTAGAGGTTTTAAAATCAGACGTAGGTAATGTAATTCCAATGAATATCAATGAGGCTTCAAGTAACAGAGTTGCTTTTACCCAAAAAGAACCAATAGGGGTAGTGTTAGCAATAAGTGCATTTAATCATCCATTTAATCTCATTATTCACCAAATTATTCCTGCGATTGCTTCTGGATGTGTTGTGATAGTTAAGCCTGCTGAAGATACCCCACTCTCTTGTATAAAAATTATAGAAATGCTTTTTGAATCAGGACTACCTGAAAATAGATGTTATTTTTGTATGCCAGAAAATCTTGAACTAGCAGAAAAATTGGTATCTGATGAAAGAATTGATTTTTTTAGCTTCATAGGTTCAGCAAAAATTGGGTGGATGCTAAGATCAAAACTTTCTCCCGGCACAAGGTGCGCGTTAGAACATGGTGGTATGGCGCCAACTTTCTTGACTGAAAGTACTGATTTAGATACTGCTTCTAAACTATTAGTTAAAGGTGGTTTTTATCATGCTGGACAGGTCTGTGTTTCAGTACAAAGAATTTTTGTTCATAAAAATATTTTTGATAAATTTTTAAGTATTTTTGAAAAAAACTTAAAACCATTAAAAGTAGGAAATCCTTTAGATAATACAACAGAAATTGGTCCGTTAATCCGACCATCTGAAGTTGAAAGGGTTCAAGAATGGGTTAATGAATCCGTATCATCAGGAACTACTTTACTATGTGGAGGAAATAAAATATCAGAGACTTGTTTTGAAAAAACTGTACTAATTAACCCAAAATTTTCAGATAAAGTCTCTCGTATGGAAATTTTTGGTCCTGTTGTTAATATATATTCGTACGATAATTTAGAAGAGACTATTGAAATTGCAAATGACACTAGTGTATCTTTTCAAGCATCCATTTTTTCAAATAATATTGATGAAACTATGAGTTTTTACAAAAAGATTAATGCATCTGCCGTTTTTCACAATGATCATACTGCATTTAGAGTTGATTGGATGCCTTTTGCAGGGCTAAAACACTCTGGTCATGGTGTGGGTGGTATAAAGTATACAATGCATGAAATGCAAATCGAAAAAATGATGGTTTTAAGAAATTAATTTTAAAAGGAGAAATAATGAAAGCATCAGATTTATTTATTAAATGTTTAGAAGAAGAAGGAGTAACAAAAATTTTTGGTATTCCCGGGGAAGAAAATGCTGACTTCATGATTTCTCTCAAAAAAAGTACAAAAATAGAATTTATACTTTGTAGACACGAACAAGCAGCAGCTTTTATGGCAGATGTTTATGGCAGACTTACTGGTAAAGCTGGAGTTTGTTTAGCTACTCTAGGTCCTGGTGTAACTAATCTAGTGACTGGTCTAGCTGACGCAAATATGGATAGAGCTCCTGTTGTTGCAATAATTGGGCAAGGTTCAACAGAAAGACTTCATAAAGAAAGTCATCAAATTATGGACTCAATTAGTATGGTAGCCCCTATTTCTAAATGGGCACAAACAATCCTATCTCCAAAAAATATTACTGAGGTTATAAGAAAAGCGTTTAAAGTAGCTGAAACAGAAAAACCTGGAGTAACAGTTATTGAACTACCTGAAGATATTGCAAAAGAGGAAATAAACGATGAACCAATAAAGCCAACCTTAACAAGAAGACCAGCAGCAGATAACAGAGCTATTAATGAAGCTGTTGAATTGATTACAAACGCTAAAAATCCAATAATATTAGCTGGTAACGGTACAATTAGAAAGAGGGCCTCTAACAGATTAAGAGTCTTGGTTGAAAATCTTGGAATTGGAGTGATTAATACTTTTATGGGTAAAGGATCTATAGCATCTAATGATAAACATAGTTTATTTACAATAGGATTAGGTAGTGGAGATTATAATAATTTAGCAATAGATGAGTCTGATTTAGTTATTGCGATTGGTTATGACTTAGTCGAATATAGCCCATCAGCTTGGAACAGAATTGAAAAAGGGAAAAAAAAAGTCATTCATATAGATTATACACCAGCTGAAGTTGACAGAGATTATCTGCCAAATGTAGAAATAATAGCAGATTTAGCAGGAGCGCTATTTCAATTAAATAACGCACTAATTGAAAAAGTTGGAAGGAAAAATTTACCAATTTTTAATATAAATTCTATTCAGAAAGCAAGAGAAACTATGCTTAATCATCTAAATCAAAATAATGACGATGATTCTTTTCCAATGAAGCCACAAAGAGTTTTAGCTGATGTAAGAAAAGTCATGAATGACGATGATATAGTTTTATCAGATGTTGGTGCGCATAAAATGTGGGTAGCAAGAGAATATAATTGTACCTCGCCTAATACATGTCTTATATCAAATGGTTTTTGTACAATGGGATTTGCATTACCTGGATCAATGGGAGCAAAAATGGTTTTTCCAGACAAGAAAATTTTATCAATTAATGGAGATGCAGGTTTTTTAATGAATGTTCAAGATTTAGAAACTGCAGTTAGGCAAAACTTAAATGTTGTTGCTGTAGTATGGCTGGATGGAGAATATGGATTAATTAAATGGAAACAACAAATTCAATTTAGTGGAGAGCATTCAGATTTAAAATTTGATAACCCTGACTTTGGAGAATTAGCTAAATCCATGAATATGTGGGGAACACAAATTAATAGTGCCAAAGATTTTTTACCAGCACTAAAAGAAGCATTTAAGCAAAAAGGACCCGCAATTATCGGTGTTCCAGTTGACTATTCAGAAAACATGAGACTAACGGAACATCTAGGAAAAGTTTCAGCAGTAATTTAATGCTAAAAAAAATCGTAATTTTTTTTCTATTTTGCTTGTTTTCTTTCAATTCTTACAGCAAAGTTTGTGAAATTTCGATTATAAAAACTTTCAAAGACTTAAAGGAAAAAATAAAAATATGCGACAAAGGGGATAAACTTTATCTGAATTATGACATAAAACTTGTTGGCGAAGAATTAGTTGTAAATTTATGTAGCCTAAAGGATACAATTATTTTTAAAGAAGAATCAAAAATAATTCATAAAAGGAAAAGTGGAGCATCGATAGTCTGTATATATGATCCTAGTAAAGAACTTTTTAACTAATTTTATAGTACGGGAGCTCTTCTGTATTAGTCACACCCATTGCAGCTATTCTTTCAACAACCTGAAGTGCTTTTTGAAACTTTCTTTCATTAACATCACTGGTATTACTTGAGAAACTTTCACCACAAATAGATATACCATAGTTTGTTTGAACTGGTCGAATTACTCTTCCTTTACTTAAACCATCACTTAAATAAGTAAAAACAAATTCTTCTTGTTGTGGAATTACAATTTCCCTCTCAAACAAAAATTGTCTCACTTTTTTTTCTGCTTGTAAGGTTAAGTTCCAAAATTCGTTTTCTGAGTTTGTGGACTCACCTGAAACATAATCAAAAGCCAAACAAAAACTTAAAAAAAGTTTTTCGTAAATATTTGCATCCCTCCATGCAGATGATTCCATATTTTTCCAAATATTTGTATTCATATCCGAAAATATCTTTGGAACCCTTTCAAAAAAAACTTTGTGCAAACTATTATCATTTTTTGGTTTATCAATTTTGTTGTCTTTATATAAATCTGTTGAGGCATATGATTGACATAATGGACAAGGCTGATCTGATAATATTTTTTTCTTGTAAACCAATGAACATCTCAAATCATCTTTGTTCATTCCCTCACAGAGCAGGTAAGTATAATCTCTATTTTCAACGAATTGTTCTTTACTTATCCAGTTAAATCTATTTTTAAATTCTAAATATGATTTTCTATGGTTCCACAATTTCCATTTTAATTTTTCAACTGGCCCAAAAGTGGTAAAGTTTGAACTAACATCAATAACAATGCATTTTTCTTTGTTTTCTGAAGATCTAAGACCCCGACCAACTGATTGCCCCCAAAAAACTTTTGATAATGTTGGTCTAAGGTGCACAATTATATTACAGTTAGGGTTATCCCACCCTTCTGATAAAACTCCAACAGAAATCAATGACTCAATCTCTCCTTTTTCATGTTTATCTAATACAACTAACCTTTCCTTAAGTGGTGTTTTTGCAGTTATCAATTCAACATTCAAATCATATTTCAAAACCTGTCTTTTTGTTTCCTCAGCAACCAAAACATCAGGACAAAACCATGCAGAAATTGGCTTACCTTTTATACTTTTTCTTTGTTCCATATAAATTTTACAAGCGTAGTCGATCATAGATGATTTAATAATTGCATTAGAAAGTTGCTCTACAGGGAAATCACCTGTTGAAATATCCATTTTTTCTAATTCTAAATCATGAATAAAAAAAGATTTGTATTCTGCTGGAACCAATACTTTTTCTTTAATTAATTCTTCAATATCTGCACAGTCAATAATTGCATCAAAAGCTAAACCTAATTGGTCTTTTTGATCACCTGTTCTTCTCTCTGGTGAAGCTGTTAAACCCAATAATTTGGATTGCTCTCCTGATTTGTTATCAAATTGATCTAACAGCTCTTTATAAGCCTGACCATTCGGTGAAACCCTATGTGCTTCATCGATAATAAGAAGATCACAATTCTCGATAGCTTTCATCAAAAAATCTCTTGATCTAAGGTTAGTGGAAATTAGAACATCATAACTACAAAAGGGTTTTCCTGTTTCAGATAAACCGAGTTTTTTAACTTTGTGCTCGTTAGACAAGCCTCTTTCCAATTGTTCAAGTAAAACTAACCTGTGACAAAGCACTACTATTTTTTTATTTTTATAGAATCTGTTAATAATTTCACTGGCAAGAACTGTCTTCCCTGCCCCAGTTGGTGCTTTTAAAATAAACTTCCTGTAATTTTTTATTATATCAGGAAATTCATCTATTACTTTTTGTTGCCATCGTCGTAATTTCATGAACCATCTATTTTAATATATTTTTTATTGATTATCCATCAGCTTTATGTTTTTAGTATATTTATGATGATTCAAATACTAAAATCAAAGCTTCACAGGGCTATAATTACAGAAGTTCATCTTGATTATGAGGGTTCTTGTGCTATTGATGAGGAGTTGTTAGAGGCTGCTTCAATCAATGAATATGAAATGATTCATATTTATAACCTTAATAACGGAAATAGATTTACAACATATGCAATAAAAGCAGAAAGAGGCTCAGGAACTGTTTCACTCAACGGTGCTGCCGCCTATCAGGGAAATAAAGATGATCTAATTATTATTTGTACCTATGCAGAAATTGATCAAAATGAAGCTAAAGAACACGAGCCCAAACTTATTTACTTTAAAGAAAACTCTAATATCATTAACGAGATTAAAACACAAATTCCTACCCAAAAAAATAATGTTGTTTCATTGTAATCATGTCTAGAAGTATGTGGATAATCATAATTCTGATTACAATTCTGATGGTCAGCTCTTACTGGTTTTCTAAAAATAAAAGTGCCCCCCCTTGGGTAAAATGTAAAGAATCTCTATTTGAACAAGTAGTATTTAAAAAGTGTACTCCTAGTTCTTTTTCTCAACCAAGTGAAATAAACTCAGAAATTGAGTCTGAGAAGTATGAAGAACCGCAATAACAAAACCTTCGATAAAAAATATTGATTAAATTATTTTTTTATGTCATTAAAAGACAAATGCCGCTTTAGCTCAGTTGGTAGAGCAACTGATTTGTAATCAGTGGGTCGGGAGTTCAAATCTCTCAAGCGGCACCACTCACCAAGGGTTTCAGCTTTCTCTATATTTCACTAAACTCTCGGGGCTCCACATTTGTCATGTCATAGTTAGATTGTTAGGGCGGTTAGTTATATGTGCGCTGAGTGCATTAATAATATGTAGTGAATGCATAAAGAGAATTCCTTCAATGAATAATTGTCGTCTATGGTGAACTAAGTTAATATAATACTTATGAGAGCTCTAATTTTTATAGTTGTATTGACGTTGGCCTTACCCTTATTTGCAGATACCATTTATGATCCTTATGGCAAGTACAAGGGACTAATTGATGACGAAGGTCGTTTTTTTGATTCTCAAGGCGGTTATATGGGTAAGCTTACAACTGAGGGGGGCATTTACTCACCTTACGGTAAGTTTCTGGGAACCATTGAACCAAATGGCAAGATCTATGATCCTTACGGTCGATATAAAGGTAAGTTAAATCAAGACGGAAAATATTTTGATTCTACTGGAAATTTTGGAGGAACAATTAGTAGATAATTTTATACCAATCACTAACTTTTTTTAGTTATCATCTATTTTTTTTTCTCCATAATTCTGGTTCAGTAAAATTGCCCTTCCAAATTCCTAGTTTATTTATTCTTGCAAAATTCTCATCCTCAACATAATCTTTTGAATATTTTCGATAAGCAATAGCCCATCCATTTTTAACCATTAGTTTATTTAGGTCTTTATTGTCATAGTAACAAATAGCAACTATTCGTTTATATCTATCCATATCTTTTTTTTCACAAATAACTTGGTTTTTATCTTTTATTAGTGATTTTAAAAAACGTGTAGCTTCCATGCCACATTTATATTTTTTATTTTCTCTTTTGCATTGTTGTTGAGTTTCAGGAGCATCAATTCCATGAAGTCTATACTTATTTTTTCCAATATGAATAGTATCACCATCAACAATTTTTAAAGAACCACCTTTGGTTTTATCTAAATTAATTTTTATATCCGAAATATAACATAATGGTTCATATCCTCCAGGTTTAGAATAAGCACTCCTTTTTCCACATTTTTGTCCATTACTCATTATAGAATAAGGACATGGACATTTACCTGGATAGTTGGCAATAGATTCTTTTATCATTTCTTCAGGAGACTTAGCTTTCAAAAAACAACCAATCAATGTTAAAAATAAAATAATAAAAATGTTCGTAATTTTAATCATTAGAGTATGTTTCATTTGCGATAATTGATAAAAAATCTTTACCATATTTTTCTAACTTTTGTGGTCCTACTCCATTAAGTCTTCCCATTTCTTCAAGAGTTTGCGGCTTATGGAGAAGCATTTGATGAAGAGTGGCGTCAGGAAATATTATGTAAGCAGGAACGCGTCGTTTACGAGCCAGTTCCATACGTTTAGATTTTAGTGCTGAGAATAATTCTTTTTCATCATCAAGTGTATCAGCATCTAAAGTTTCAGCTTTGACTCTTTTTCCTTTAATTAAAGTATTAAATTCAATCTTACGATAAAAATATTCCTCTTCACCCTTTAGAACTGTTTCACCTTTTTTAGTAATTTGTAACGCACCATAACGTTGAATATTAATAAGTAAATAATTAGCTGAAACCAACTGACGAATAAATATTTTCCAAAAGTCAGCCTTAACTGTTCTTCCCACTCCAAAAGTTTTAATTTTCTCGTGTCCTTTGGCTTTCACTTTGTCACTCTCAACTCCCCGTAGTATATCAACAATATGTCCTGAACCAAAATATTGTCCTGTACGATAAATAGCTGACAAAACCATTTGAGCGTATTCTGTACCTTCAATCATTTGAGGTGGGTTTAGACAATTATCGCACTTACCACATGGCTCACATGTTTCTTTAAAATAAGACAACAATGTTTGTCGTCTACACGTAGCTGAATCACAATAAGCAATGAGTGCATCTAAACGTTTGTGTTCTTTAATTTTAAAACTGTCATGAGCGTCACTCATATCAATAAAACGTTTACGTTGAAACAAATCTTGTAAACCAAAAATGAGAAGTGTGTCAGCCTCTAAACCATCACGCCCTGCCCTACCAATTTCTTGATAAAAAGCTTCCATACTACTTGGCAAACTTATATGAGCAACATAACGCACATCTGCTTTATCTATTCCCATGCCAAAGGCAATCGTTGCACAAACTACAACATTGTCCTCAGTCATAAACTTATCTTGAGTATCTATCTTTATTTGTGAATCTAATCCAGCATGAAAAGGATAAGCATTGAATCCTTCTGATTGTAAAAATTCAGCACATTGTTCGGTCAGTTTTTGAGATAAGCAATACACAATACCTGACTCATTTTTTCTATTCGATAAAAACTCTAACAGCTGCGCTTTCCAGTTATTAGTTTTTTGTTGTACAGCTAATGACAGATTAGGACGATTAAATCCATACAGAAATATTTTACCTTTACCATTGGTTAATTTATTATTGATATCAGCTCGTGTTTCTTCATCAGCTGTTGCCGTAAAAGCTGAAATAATTGCTTCAGGAAAATGATTTTGAAGTTCTTTTAACAGCTCATACTCTCGTCTAAAATCACTGCCCCATTTAGAAATACAATGAGCTTCATCTACAACAAACATACTAATTCTTAATGGTTTTAATGCACTTAACATTTCATTACGCATCAATGATTCAGGTGATATATATAAAATTTTTATCTGTTTATTTTTAAAGTTCTCCCATATTTGAGTTCGTTTAGATTCAGGCATTCCAGAGTGAACACGTTCAGCCTTAACACCTAAATCTTTAAGACCAATAACTTGGTCATCCATTAGAGCAACAAGTGGAGACACGACAATAGTTTGGTTTTCAAATAGTAAAGCAGGCAGTTGATAGCATAAAGATTTACCTGCCCCCGTTGGCATTACAGCTAATAGTTTTTTTTTCTGCATTAAATGATTAATGACTTCTTCTTGTCCTGGTCTAAAGGATGTGTATCCAAATACATCTTCAAGAGTTTTATTGAGTTCGCTCATTAATTTTTTTTATAAAATTAAGTTTATCTTTATGGCTTAATTGTTTTATACGATATTCTTCTTTAGATGCATCACTTTTATTTTTACAAGCTGTACTTTTATAAACTAATTTTAATGGGCGAAGTCGTGCACAATATTTGGAAGCTTTTTTATCATTATTTTGGTGTTCATTAAATCGTCGTTCAACATCAGTAGTAATACCTGTATACAAACTTTTGTTACGACATTGGATTATATAGACCCACCAGTTATTCATATTTAACTATTATACACTATTTTCCCTTCCCCTACCCTCAAAAGTTAAAGGAGTTGATTGTGAAAAATCTAATGGATTGTTTTTTTTTACTAGTTTAAACTTTTTCTACGAGTTATAGATGAAGAATTTAAAGGGTACTGATTTTCAGAAAATGGTCTGGAATGAGATAAAAAAAATCCCTAAAGGGAAGACAATAACTTACAAAGAACTTGCGATAAAGATAGGTAAGCCGAAAGCCTATCGTGCTGTAGCTAATGCATGTGCTAAAAATCCATTATTAGAAATTATTCCTTGTCATAGAGTCATAAGAGGTGATGGAAAAATGGGTGGATATATGGGAAAAAAAGGAATAGAAAGAAAGAAGAGGCTCCTTGAAAGTGAAGGTGTAAAATTAAATTTAAATTCTAAACAGTAAAACAGAAATAAGTTGTAAACGAGTCAAATTTTCTAAACATAGTCTTACACGATTCCTTGTATCGCTGAATATAATAAATCTGCATTTGATTTAGAAATTAAAAATTTAGAAGTCCGTATGCAAATAATCATAATACATAATTTAATTTAAAGAATTAAAATCAATAAACTATATTTTTTGTATTTTGTTTCCATAATAAAACTTCGTTCTCAGTTTGCATACAACACGAAGTTATTGGAAATGAATCCTTTTGACTTTGACTTAACCTACTATCTTGAAAGCTTGGTTGAATAAACATTATACAATCAATTATGTGTATAACCCCATTTTCAGCAATTAAATCCTCTTTTACTACAACTACATCTTTAACAAATAAATTTTCACTTCTATATAATTTAATTGGTTTATTACTAACTGTTACTTCGGTGGTTATTTGTTCTGTAAAATCCGAGGCTAAAATTTCTTTTGTTAAGATATGGTCGGTGAAGAGTCTCTTTGAATAATCAATATCTTTCAATATTAATTTCTCTAATTGTTTTGGTGTATTTTCAAAAGCTTTATTAGATGGAGCATAAATTGTCCAATTGTATGGAATTTTTTTTTGTAAAACGTTATCAAGTCCTGTTTTATCAAGATAATCTTTGAAAGTTGATAAATTAGAGTTTTTAGAAATAATATCGTATACGTTGTTTTCTTTTGAAAACAAATCTGAAGAAAATAAAAAAATAAAAATAAATATTATATGCATTTTCTAACCATAATGGAATAAGATCTATAACACAAAAGGTATGTTCATTATAAAGAAACCTTACTTAATTACATTAATAATTGTATTCTCTGCAAAGTTAGTTGATTTGCAAGTTCGTGTTGGGATGCTTCCTGAAATAGGATTGATAACATCTATTGTTTCATAGCCTCCTGATACAAAACTATAAGTTTGGTTTAGCTTAGGGTCATAATACCCAAGTGCATGTTGTGTTGAGAACGTATAATTTGTGTTAATACTTATTTTTGTAGATTCATTATCAATTTTTTGAATATTGATATTCATTTTTGCTTCAAGTACTGCCAGTAAGCCACTTTTAACATAATCAATATACGAACCTTTAAATTCTTCGCCAGTAAAAAAAAGAGTATATTCAAAATCACCACAATCTATAAAATTTTCAGGTTCTTTTGAACCAAATGACAAAGTTAACAATCCAGAATCTTTCTCAAGATTCTCGATTTTAAAAAAAGAATTATTTGCAAAATCAGTAACAGAGGTCCAAGTTTCTTCAAAACTTTTATTAGTAATTACGGAATTTTTAAAATTAGAATCGTCAATATTTGGTGGAACATATTTACCAACATTTTCTGTAAGTTTTTTTTTCTCTACTGCACATGAGGAGAGAAGAATTATCATAATTAGAGATGAAAGAATTTTTTTCATATATGTATTTATATATGAACACAAATTATAAAACTCAAGCAATGATATGATACTGATTTAATAAGGTATCAAGAAAAAGTAGCACAGAAGAGATACCTTTTGATTGTTACTCCTCAGTTATTTTTCCTCCCATACCTTTAAAAGTTAAAGTAGTTAATTTAAGAAAATTTAATGGGTTATTTTTTTATTTTCCTATTGCTACCTGTATCCACCTTTTTTTTTTCCCTTTTTTGATTTTTTTTCATTAGACTCAGTATTCTTGGTATCTTTAGTAACGGATTTCATTTTAACTAAATAAGACTTGTCAGAATTACCAAATTTATCTCTAACATCATTCGTAAAGTTCCCTTTGGTGTCAGAAAAAAAAGTTACAAAACAAATAATTAAAGAAAAGAAAAAAAGTTTCATATAAAAAAAATATTTATAAAAAAAAAAAATTCAATAGTTTTTAGTTTGCTAACAATTAAATTTATTTAATTAATATACTTCTTCAGGAAAGTAACACAGTAGTAGCAAAGAAATCTCTAAGCTTAATTTTGCAGTTGTTTAACTTTAATATTTATCAATATAATCAATAACTAATATAATTTTATTATTTTACTGAAATACTAATTATTACTCAGTGGGTCGGAATATCAAATCTCTCAAGTAACACAATAAACCTATGACAATTCTAAGATTTTATTCTATAACCTGTTTTAAAAATAAAGTGTATTGTCAAAAGGCATGCAAACAAAAATATAAAAATCGTAGTGATAGATATATATATATCTATTTCTACTTCCCCATAAAAACTCCATCTAAAAGCACTTATTAAATAAACAATTGGATTGAAATAGGAAATCTTTTGCCATATTTCAGGAAGCATATTTATGGAATAGAAACTTCCGCCTAAGAATGTTAATGGAGTAATAACGAATGAGGGAATTAATTGAATCCTTTGAAAGTCATTTGCCCAAATACCAATAATGAAACCAAATAGACTGAAGGTTAGACTAATTAAAATTAATAGACAAAACATTTCAAAAGGATATTTAATATTTAAATCAACAAAAAATGTAGAGGTAATTAAAATTATAGTTCCAACAATTACTGATTTTGTGGCTGCTGCTGTAACATATCCAGTGGTTATTTCAAAAGGCGATATGGGAGCTGATAAAACTTCATAAATAGTACCACTAAATTTTGGAAAGAATATCCCAAATGAAGCATTTGATAAACTTTGTGTTAAGACAGTTAGCATAATTAAACCTGGAACTATAAATGAGGAATAACTTACTCCATCAATATCCCCGATTCTAGAACCAATTGCGGAGCCAAAAACAATAAAATATAAAGCTGTAGATAGAACAGGGGAAGCAATACTTTGACCAAATGTTCTGATTGCCCGAGACATCTCATACTTATAAATTGCAATAATACCTTTTATATTCATTGATCGATCAACTTAAGAAATATTTCTTCTAAATTATTTTCTTTAATCTCTACATCGCAAAAAGGTATTGAGTTTTTTATTAAATCTTTTAATAAATCAGACACCGAATTTCTATTATTTTTTAGGTTTAGTGAAAATATTAATTTATTCTTTTTCTTTTGAAAATTGTATTTAGTTAAAATATTTTTCAAATTTTTTAAACTTTTATTAGTTGTAATAACAACTCTTTTATCACCTAATTTTTCAAGTATTTTATCTTTTTTTTCAACCATAACAATCTCACCATGATGAATAATACCGACTCTGTCAGCAAGTCTTTCTGCTTCT
>CACAXP010000013.1 GCA_902536485.1 uncultured Alphaproteobacteria bacterium
TACAACAAGAATAGCCCCGTCCATTTGGGCGGCTCCGGTTATCATATTTTTTACGTAATCTGCGTGTCCTGGACAATCAACGTGAGCATAATGTCTTTTTTCAGTCTGATATTCAACATGCGCTGTTGATATGGTAATTCCTCTTTCTTTCTCTTCAGGTGCCTTATCAATTTGGGCATAGTCCATTGCAGTTGCACCTCCTGTTTCAGCTAAGACTTTAGTTATAGCTGCTGTAAGTGTTGTCTTACCATGATCTACATGACCAATAGTCCCAATGTTGCAGTGCGGTTTACTTCTATCAAATTTTTCTTTTGCCATTTTATTACTCCTTCATAAAATTAAGTTAACCAGAAACTTTTTCTTTAACTTCTTCTGCGACATTATGAGGTACTTCTTCATAATGATCAAAAGTCATTGTATAACTTGCTCTACCCTGGCTCATAGAGCGTAAATTATTAACATATCCAAACATGTTAGCTAGAGGTACCATACTGTTTACAACGTGATTTACTCCTCTTTGCTCCATACCTGAAACTTGTCCACGTCTAGAGTTTAAATCTCCAATAATATCACCCATATATTCCTCTGGAGTAACAACTTCAACCTTCATCATAGGTTCTAACAAAACTGCTTTGGCCTTAGGCATTGCCTCTCTGAAAGCAGCTCGAGCAGCGATTTCAAAAGCCATCACACTGGAATCAACATCATGAAATGCGCCATCAACCAAAGTGCATTTAAAATCAATTACAGGGAATCCTGCCAAAAAACCTGTTTCTGTAGATAATTTAATACCTTTCTCTACCCCAGGAATATATTCTTTTGGCACCCTACCTCCAACAATCTTACTCTCAAAAATAACACCTTCCCCTTTTTTTAAAGGCTCAAAATCTAGGATAACCTTTGCAAATTGACCGGCTCCTCCAGATTGTTTCTTGTGTGTATAGTCAACTTTGGTTGGTTGGGTTATTGTCTCTCTGTAAGCAACTTGTGGAGCCCCAACAGTAGCGTCAACCTTAAATTCTCGCAACATTCGATCAACTAAGATCTCTAAATGCAATTCTCCCATTCCTTTCATAACTGTCTGACCTGACTCATGATCAGTACTTACTTTGAAAGATGGGTCTTCAGCAGCTAAACGTTGTAGCGCAATTCCCATTTTTTCTTGATCAGCTTTTGTTTTAGGTTCAACGGCAACTTCTATAACAGGATCAGGAAATTCCATTCTTTCAAGAATGACTGCCTTTTCAGAGTCGCATAACGTATCACCGGTGGTTGTGTCCTTCAACCCAGCTACAGCAATGATATCTCCTGCGTATGCAGTTTTGATATCCTCTCGTGAGTTGGAATGCATTTGTAACATTCTCCCAAATCTCTCTCTCTTATCTTTAACTGAATTAAGGACAGAGGAGCCTGCTTCAACTGTGCCAGAGTATATTCTTAAGAAAGTAAGAGAGCCAACAAATGGATCGTTCATAATCTTAAACGCTAAAGCTGAGAATGGCTCATCGTCGGAGCTGTTTCTTACTATTGAATTTTCCTCATTTTTATATTCGATTCCTTTAATCGCCTCGACATCTAATGGAGATGGTAGGTAATCAACAACTGCATCAAGCATTGGTTGTACCCCTTTGTTCTTAAAAGAGCTTCCACATAAAACGGGGACAAATTTACTTCCTATCGTACCTTTTCGAATAAGTTTTTTAATTTCTTCTTCAGATGGCATAGTTCCATCAAGGTATTTCTCCATGATTGAGTCATCGAGCTCTACAACCATTTCAATTAATTTTTCTCTATATTTTTCGCTATCAGCTTTAAGATCGTCAGGAATCTCTTCATAAGTAAACTTTGCTCCCAAAGTCTCTTCTTTCCAAACTATTGCTTTCATTAAAATAAGATCAATAACACCCTTAAAATTTGATTCAGAACCTAACGGAAGTTGGAGAACCAATGGTGTTGCTCCTAATCTTTCAACAATCATATCAACGCATCTGTAAAAATCAGCTCCAACTCTATCCATTTTATTTACAAAACACATTCTAGGAACGCCATATTTGTCTGCTTGTCTCCAAACTGTTTCAGATTGAGGTTCAACACCAGCGACCGAATCAAATACGCATACACTTCCATCTAATACTCTGAGTGATCTTTCTACCTCAATTGTAAAGTCAACGTGCCCAGGTGTATCAATTATATTTATTCTTTTATTTCCCCAAAAACAAGTTGTAGCTGCCGAAGTTATCGTTATTCCTCTTTCTTGTTCTTGTTCCATCCAATCCATTGTAGCAGCACCATCATGAACTTCTCCAATCTTGTGTGACACACCGGTGTAATACAAGATTCTTTCTGTAGTGGTTGTTTTTCCAGCATCTATGTGCGCCATAATACCGATGTTTCTGTAATCTTCTAAAGGGGTTGTCCTTGACATTGTTACCACCTGTAATGAGCAAAAGCTCTATTAGCTTCAGCCATTTTATGAGTATCTTCTCTTTTCTTAATTGAGGCACCCTTATTCTCATTAGCATCTATAAGCTCTTGAGCTAAACGATGGGTCATCGATTTTTCTGATCTTTTTCGGGATGCATCAACTATCCATCTGATAGCAAGAGCAAGTGCTCTCTCATTTCTTACTTCAACAGGAACTTGGTAAGTAGCACCACCTACTCTCCTAGATCTAACTTCAATACCTGGCTTTACGTTATTTAAAGCGGTTTTGAAAAGGTCTAGAGAATTCTTGGACTTCAGTTTTGCAGAGGCAATATCAAGAGCTTGATACACAATTTTCTCTGCGGTGGATTTTTTACCACCATACATCACTATATTTATAAATCTCGATAGTACCCTGTCATTAAATTTTGGATCTGGGATGATATCTCTTTTATCTGCTTTTCTTCTTCTGGACATTTTTACTTAGGCCTTTTTGCACCGTACTTAGATCTACGTTGTTTTCTGTTTTTAACACCTTCTGTATCCAAAATTCCTCTAAGAACATGGTATCTTACTCCTGGCAAATCTTTCACTCGACCTCCGCGAATAAGAACAACAGAATGTTCCTGTAGATTGTGACCTTCTCCAGGTATGTAAGAGGTAACTTCAAAGCCATTTGTTAGCTTAACTCTAGCAACTTTTCTAAGTGCCGAATTAGGCTTTTTAGGTGTTGTGGTATAAACACGCGTACAAACACCTCTTTTTTGAGGGCAGCTTTCAAGAGCAGGAACTTTATTCCTCTTTAATTGCTTAGACCTTGCAGATCTAACTAGCTGATTTATAGTTGGCATTTAATCCCCTAAAATAAAAAATGAAATTGTGTTTGGTTTAAAACCACTACCAATTATTGCTGCATACTAATATATCTTAAATAGCTGTCAACTAAGAAAAAAAAAATTTTTGCTATATTATATTTAATCTTTTTCAGTGGCTTTGCTGAGAAGTTCTCTATCTTTTTTTGAGGCCTCAATTTTAACTTGTGACATGAAAGAGCCGGTCCCACAAGGGACAAGTCTACCAACAATTACATTTTCCTTAAGACCTTGAAGATTATCAACTTTACCAGAAACAGCTGCTTCAGTTAAAACTCTTGTAGTTTCCTGGAACGATGCTGCAGAAACAAAGCTATCAGTTTGAAGAGATGCTTTTGTAATACCTAAAAGAATCTGATGTCCTTTGGCTAATTTTAATCCTTCCGCTGATGCATTAGAGTTAATTTCCGTAAACTCTTTTTTGCTCACTTGCTCTCCAGTCAGAAATGTTGTTTGACCTGGATCTGTTATTTCAACCTTCTGCATCATTTGTCTTACGATTACCTCTATGTGTTTATCATTTATTTTCACACCTTGAAGTCTGTATACATCTTGTACTTCTTTAATCAAATAACTTGCTAAAGCTTCAACACCCTTTATTCTTAAAATATCGTGAGGTACCGAGGTCCCGTCAACTAAAACATCCCCAGTTTCAACAAAGTCGCCCTCTTGAACTGTCAAATGTTTTGATTTAGATATGACGTATTCTACTGGTTCAATTTCTGAATTTTCAGGGATAATTTCTATTTTCCTTTTCATTTTATAATCTTTACCAAACTTAATCGTTCCTGAAACCTCGGCAATAATTGCATGGTCTTTTGGCTTTCTAGCTTCAAAAAGTTCTGCTACTCTCGGCAAACCACCTGTAATATCTTTAGTTTTTGAAGACTCTCTTGGAATTTTTGCAATGTAATCACCCTCTTTGATCTTCATTTTATCAGTAACAAGAATGATAGAATCAGTTGTAAGTTCATAGGATGCTAAACTTCCATTTTCAAGCACTAAAACCTTTCCATCACTCTTTTTATCATGGATTTCTACTCTAGGAACAAGATGTTGGTTTTTTGCTTGTTGTTTCCAATCGATTACTATATTGCTAGAAAGTCCTGTTGAATCATCAACAATTTGTCGTGTAGTAACTCCTTCTTCAAGATCTTTAAAAATTATATGTCCATCTGTTTGAGCAACAATAGGTAAAGTAAAAGGGTCCCATTCAGCTAAAACATCAGAAGCATTTATTTTTTTGTCTTTTTCAAACTTAAGTTTACAACCAAAAGGCAGTCTATGCTTGGCTCTTTCTTTATTTTGGTCATCTAATACTGATAAGCTACTGTTTCTTGACATATTAATTAAATTACCAGAGCTATCTTTTGCAGTAATTATATTAGTGTATTTTACTTTTCCATCGTATTTAGATTCAATATTAGAAATTTCAGTTCCCTTTTGAGCAGCACCGCCTATATGAAAAGTCCTCATCGTCAACTGAGTTCCAGGCTCACCTATTGATTGAGCAGCAATAACTCCAACAGCTTCACCAACATTAACGGGAGTTCCTCTGGCTAAGTCTCTTCCATAACATTTTCCACAAACACCAAATTCAGCTTCGCAGGTCAAAACAGATCTAACTTTTACATTGATTAAACCTGCAGAATCAATAAGTGAGAGATGCTCCTCAGATACAATATCACCTGTTTTTGCAATAACATTGTTTGACTTTCTATCTATTATATCTTCAGCTAAGGTTCTTCCAAGGCACTTTTCTGCCAAGCTTTCAATAACTTCTCCATCCTCAACTAATTCCTCAAGTGTGATATATTGAGTTGTAAAACAGTCATCTACTGTAATTATTGAGTCTTGGGCAACATCAACTAATCTTCTTGTTAAATATCCAGAATTAGCTGTTTTTAAAGCTGTGTCAGCAAGTCCCTTCCTTGCTCCGTGACTAGAATTAAAATATTCTAGAACACTTAATCCTTCTTTGAAATTTGAAACAATAGGTGTTTCAATAATTTCCCCTGAAGGTTTAGCCATCAAACCTCTCATTCCAGATAATTGTTTCAATTGTGCAGCGGAACCTCTAGCACCAGAATCTGCCATCATATAAACACTGTTAAATTTATCCACATTGTCTGTTGTCTGTGGAACCATGATTTTTGTCATTTCTTCCGCAACACTATCTGAACATTTGGCCCAGGCATCAACGACTTTATTGTATTTTTCACCTCTTGTGATAAGACCTTCTGAATATTGTTTTTCATAAAGCTTAACTTTTTTTTCTGTCTCAAGTAACAAGTCATCCTTATTGCTAGGAATCAAGAGATCATCCTTACCAAAAGAGATTCCAGCTTTACATGCCTCTCTAAAACCAATTTCCATAAGTTTATCTGCAAATATTACAGTTTTTTTCTGCCCACAGTGCCTATAAACAACATCGATAGTATTACTTATTTCTTTTTTAGTAAGCACCCTATTAATCAAATCAAAACTAACTTTTGGATGTTTTGGAAGAATTTCACTTACCATCATTCTACCAGGTGTTGTGTCAACTGTTGATATGTGTGGTTGAAAATTTTCATCTAAAGTTTGATACCTACATTTAATTTTAGTGTGAAGTGATATTACACCTTGATCCAAAGCTATGGTCAATTCATCAATACCTGAAAAAATCATTTTATCTCCCTTGCCCTCATGACTGACTAGACTAAGGTAATATAGACCTAAAATCATATCCTGAGACGGAACTATAATTGGCTTACCGTTCGCTGGTGAAAGTATATTGTTAGTTGACATCATTAAAACTCTTGCCTCCAACTGAGATTCAAGGGATAACGGAACATGAACTGCCATCTGATCTCCATCAAAATCTGCATTAAAAGCCGTGCAGACAAGAGGATGTAGTTGAATTGCTTTACCTTCAATCAAAATTGGTTCAAATGCCTGAATTCCCAACCTATGAAGAGTTGGAGCCCTATTTAGTAAAACTGGATGTTCTCTAATTACTTCTGCTAAAATATCCCAAACTTCTGGTCTCTCCTTTTCAACCATTTTTTTTGCAGCTTTAATTGTTGCTGCTAAATTATATTTTTCTAACTTTGAATAAATGAAAGGTTTGAATAATTCAATGGCCATTTTTTTTGGAATTCCACATTGATGGAGTTTTAATTCAGGTCCAACAACTATTACCGATCTCCCTGAGTAATCAACTCTTTTACCTAAAAGATTTTGTCTAAATCTTCCCTGCTTACCTTTAAGCATGTCAGACAAAGACTTGAGAGGTCTTTTATTAGTCCCGGTTATAACCCTTCCTCTTCTTCCGTTGTCAAAAAGAGCATCACAGGCCTCTTGAAGCATTCTTTTTTCGTTCCTTACAATTATATCTGGAGCTTTAAGGGTTAGAAGTCTTTGAAGTCTGTTATTTCTGTTTATTACTCTTCTGTAAAGGTCATTTAAGTCTGACGTTGCAAAACGTCCCCCATCAAGAGGGACAAGAGGTCTTAACTCAGGCGGAATAACCGGAATAACATTTAGAATCATCCACTCAGGTTTTAATTTTGAGGAAATAAATGCTTCAATAAGTTTTAATCTTTTAACAAGTTTTTTGATCTTAGTTTCGGAGTTGGTAGATTCTAAATCTTCCCTAACCTTTTTTTGTTCAGCATTAAGGTCAACCTCAGATAAAAGCTTTTGAATGGCCTCAGCTCCAATCATACTTTGAAAGCTATCTCCATATTCCTGTTTTAGTTCAGTATTTTCATCGTCAGAAAGAATTTGATATTTATTCAATGACTTAACCATTCCAGGCTCAGTAACAATAAAGCTTTCAAAATAAAGAACCTTTTCTAAATCTTTTAAGGCAAGGTCAAGTAAAAGACCAATTCTGCTTGGAAGAGATTTTAAAAACCATATGTGTGCAACTGGTGCAGCTAAAGGAATATGTCCCATTCTCTCTCTTCTAACTTTAGAGAGAGTGACTTCAACACCACATTTTTCGCAAATTATTCCTTTAAATTTCATTCTTTTGTATTTGCCACAAACACATTCATAGTCTTTTATAGGACCAAATATTCTTGCACAAAATAAACCGCTTCTCTCAGGTTTAAATGTTCTGTAGTTTATTGTTTCCGGTTTCTTGATCTCTCCATGAGACCATGATGTAATTTCATCAGGGCTTGCTATCGAAATTTTAATTTGATTAAAATCTACCGCTCCTGGTTTTTCAATTAATTTAATTATTTCATTCATTTTTTAAAATCCTTAATTAACATTATTTTCTAGCAATTCAACATTAAGCCCAAGAGATTTAAGTTCCATAATCAAAACATTGAAGGACTCAGGTATGCCCGATTCAATATTATCATCTCCTCTAACAATTGTTTCATAAGCCTTTGTTCGCCCCGACACATCATCTGACTTAACTGTTAACATTTCTTGAAGTGTGTAAGATGCTCCATAAGCCTCAAGCGCCCAAACCTCCATTTCACCAAATCTTTGTCCTCCAAACTGAGCTTTTCCGCCAAGTGGTTGTTGCGTTACAAGACTATAAGGTCCAATTGACCTCGCATGAATTTTATCGTCAACCAAATGATTAAGCTTAAGCATATAAATTTGTCCTACTGTAATTTTTCTGTCAAAATAATTACCTGTCCTCCCATCAATTAGGTTTTGCTGACCACTGGTATCACTTCCCGCTACTTTGAAAAGATCATTAATGTCTAACTCCTTTGCTCCATCAAAAACAGGAGTTGCGAAAGGAACACCATGTCTTAAATTATTCGCTCTTTTAATCAATTCATCAGCTTTCAATTTATCAAACCTTTCTTTAAAAATTTTATCTCCGTAAACTTTTTTAAAGAGAGTTTTAAGATCATCAATTGAACTTTTATTGTTTTTAAGATTGGTTACTATTTCATAAAATTTTTTTCCAAGATCAACAGATACCGCACCTAGATGTGTTTCTAAAATTTGTCCAACATTCATCCTTGATGGAACCCCTAAGGGGTTTAAAACTATATCAACTGGAGTACCATCTTCCATGTAAGGCATATCCTCAACAGGAATAATTCTTGAAATAACTCCTTTATTACCGTGCCGACCAGCCATTTTGTCACCTGGAGCTAGTTGCCTTTTAACAGCCACAAAAACTTTCACAAGCTTCATTACACCTGGTAGGAGTTCGTCACCTGACTGAACTTTATCAACTTTTGATTGAAAAGTTTTATTAAGTAAATCAAGACTTTTTTCAAACGCTTCATTTAAAAGCTCGATTTTTTTCATCACCGTATCTTCTTTAACAGAAATTTCTTTAAGTTTTTTTAATGAAAGTTCATTAAGTGTTGCCTCCGTAATTTTTGCATTTTTTGAAAGGTTGGAAACACCGCTTAAATGTGTTTGATTCAGTAAAAGTTTTCTTAGACTATCTTTAAAACTACTTTCAAGAATAAATCTTTCATCTTCCATGTCAGTGTGCAATTGTTCAATGTGCATTCTTTCATTTGACAAAGATCTTTCATCTTTATCAACTCCTCTTCTGGAAAAAACTCTTACCTCGACAATTGTTCCTGATACTCCAGGAGGCAATCTAAGTGAAGTATCCTTCACGTCTGCGGCTTTTTCTCCAAAAATTGCTCTTAATAGTTTTTCCTCTGGAGTCATTGGAGACTCTCCTTTAGGAGTGACTTTTCCGACAAGAATATCACCAGGGTTTACCTTAGCACCAATATGCACTATTCCTGCCTCATCTAAATTTACTAATGATTCCTCTCCAACATTAGGAATATCTATTGTTATCTCTTCCTGACCAAGTTTTGTATCTCTAGCCAAAACTTCAAATTCTTGGATATGAATAGATGTAAATACGTCGTTAACAACAAGCTTTTCAGAAATTAAGATAGAATCCTCATAATTATAACCATTCCAAGGCATAAAAGCCACCGTAACGTTCCTTCCTAATGCTAATTCTCCAATTTTTGAAGCTGGTCCATCTGCTATAATATCGCCTTTTTCAACATAATCACCAATTCTTACAAGAGGAGACTGATTAATACATGTATCTTGATTTGATCTTTGGAACTTACTCAACCTATAAATATCAACACCAGTGTCATTGTCACTTTTCTTAATGGCACTTATAACAATCCTAGAGGCATCAACTTGATTTACGTAACCAGACCGCTTCGCAACTAAAACAACACCTGAATCCCTAGCAACTACTGACTCCATGCCGGTACCAACGTAAGGTGACTGACTTTTTAAAAGTGGAACGGCCTGACGCATCATATTAGAACCCATCAATGCTCTATTCGCATCATCGTTTTCTAAAAATGGAATCAATGCTGCAGCAACAGAAACTAACTGCTTTGGTGAAACATCCATATAGTCTACTTCCTTAGGATCAACCATTAGAAAGTCTCCACTTTTTCTACACGAAACTAATGACCTCTCAAATGAACCGTCACCTTTGAGAGGTTCGTTAGCTTGAGCTATTGTATAATTCTCCTCCTGCATTGCGGAAAGGTAGACAATTTCTGAAGAAACTTTTGCATTATCAACCTTTCTGTATGGGGTTTCAATAAAGCCATATGAATTTACTTTTGAGTAGGTTGCTAAAGAATTTATTAAACCAATGTTTGGACCTTCAGGAGTCTCAATTGGACATATTCTTCCATAATGTGAGGGATGGACATCTCTTACCTCAAAACCAGCTCTCTCTCTAGAAAGACCACCAGGGCCAAGTGCAGACAACCGTCTTTTATGAGTAATCTCTGACAGTGGATTGGTTTGATCCATAAACTGAGACAATTGACTTTGTCCAAAAAACTCTCTTATAGCAGCTGAAGCTGGTTTAGGGTTTACTAGATCATTTGGCATTACGGTTTCAATATCAGGAGCGTTTGTCATTCTCTCTTTTATAGCTCTTTCCATTCTTATAACGCCAAGAGTATATTGATTCTCTAACAACTCACCTACAGATCTAACTCTTCTATTCCCTAAATGATCAATATCATCTATGTGTCCAAATCCATCTTTTAAGCCGGCAAGATATTTGACAATTTTTATTATATCGTTATTTTCAAGCACTCTTTTCTCGCTATCAGCATCAAGTTTTAATCTAGTATTAAGCTTTAACCGACCGACTAGTGAGAGGTCATACCTTTCTCTGTCAAAGAATAAACTTTTAAATAACTTATCAGCAGCCTCCACAGTTGGTGGTTCACCAGGTCTTAAAATCTTATAAATTTCTGTTATTGCATCGTTTCGATTTTTATTTTTATCAGCGTTGAATGTATCTCTTATATAGGATCCTAGACTGTTAGAATTTATTTTTAAAATCTCAAGAGTTTTTATATCTTTCTCCTCCATGTATTTAAAAGTATTTTCAGTAATTTCATCGCCCGATTCAAAATAAATTATTCCTGTTTTTTTATCAAATATATCATTCGATAAAAAAGAACCAATGAGGTTTTCATCATCAATATATAGTTTTTTTACAGAATCTGACTTCAAGCTTTTAGAAACCAAAGCATTAAACTTTTCACCTTTTTTTGCGTAAACTTTTCCATTTATAGAATTAATTAAATCAAAGTCCAACTTATTACCTACAAAATCTTTTTCAGAATATTCAAATTCCCACCCCTTGTCTTTCTTAGTTAATTGTGTTTTTTCGTAAAAGTATGAAAATAACTTTTCTTGGCTTAATCCATTAATTTTTGTATAATCTATATCTTTTCCGTTCTTTAGGCATTCACTTCTATATTCAGCAGATTTGTGGTCATCCAGTGCTAGTAAAAGAGATGAAGCTAGAAGCTTTCTTCTTTTGTCAATTCTTACATAAATCAAGTCTTTACCATCAAATTCAAAATCTATCCATGAGCCGTTGTAAGGAATTAGTCTAGAAGCAAATAAAAATTTACCTGTACTGTGACTTTTTCCCTTATCATGATCAAAGAAAACTCCTGGTGATCTATGCATTTGAGAAACTACCGCTCGTGTAGTACCATTGAAAACAAATGTCCCCTTGGAAGTCATTAACGGCATATCACCTAAATAAACGTCTTGTTCTTTAATGTCTTTTACAGAAGAAACACCTGTTTCTTCGTCAACTTCTCTGACAATCAAGTTAAGAGTTACCCTCAGGAGTGAGCCGAAAGTCCCTCCTCTTTGGATACATTCCTCAACGTCGTACCTGGGTTCTTCAAGATCATATTTAACGAACCTTAATTCGGCTATACCTGAAAAATCAGTGATGGGAAAGACTTTGTTAAAAACAGCTTGTAAACCAATATCTTCTCTATCTTCTGGTTTCACATCTTTTTGAAGAAAAAGATCATAGGAGTTCTTTTGAATCTCCAAAAGATTTGGCATATCGACTAGTTCTGGAATTTTTCCAAAACTTTTTCTAATATTATGTTTGAGTGTAAATGATTTTGTCATAGTAAATGCTTACTTCAGTTCAACAGTTGCTCCAGCTTCTTCTAACTGTTTTTTGAACTTTTCAGCATCTTCTTTACCAACCCCATCTTTAAGCTTACTAGGTGCCCCCTCGACTAAATCCTTTGCTTCTTTCAAACCCAAGCCTGTAATAGTTCTCACTTCTTTAATAACGTTTATTTTTTTTTCACCAGCTGCTGCTAAATGAACTTCAAACTCTGTTTTTTCTTCAGAAGCTCCAGCGTCACCGGTAGGCTGACCACCCGGAGCTGCTGCTACCGCTACTGGTGCAGCAGCAGATACTCCCCATTTTTCCTCTAATATTTTTGTTAATTCAGATGCTTCGAGAACTGTCAAGCCCGATAAGTCATCAGCAATTTTTTGTAAGTCTGCCATTATTTTCTCCTTGATTATGATTTATTGTTATTGATAACTAATCTTATTAAATTTGATTGGTTAGCTTGCAGAGCACTCATCAAACTTCTCTGAGAGGCTGACAAAAGACCAATAATCTTTGCTCTAAGATTTTCCATACTTGGAAGAGAAGCAAGTTTCTTGATCTCGTCTATATTTAATTCTTTGCCACCCATTGCTCCACCGAGGATTTTTAAGTTTTCATTTTCTTTGGCAAAATCAACCATTGCCTTTGATGTTGAAACCGGGTCGTCAGAGTAAGCTACTGAAGTTGGGCCGACAAAAAGCTTATTTAAAACTTCGAAGCTTGTGTCCTTTAGAGCCCTTTTTGCAAGAGTATTTTTAGAAACTCTGAAGGTTGAATTAGCTGATTTAATTTTTTGTCTTAAAGATGAGATCTCAGAAACGGTTAAACCCTTGTAATGAGCCACGACAAGAAAGTCTTTGTCTTTAATCGTCTCATTAAAATTTTTAACAAATTCTTGTTTTTCAGCTTTTTGCACAATAATCTCCAAAACCTGTCTTAGTAAATCAAAGATAAACCTATCTATTCAGAACTTTAAGGCTACGCCATCTGAAGTCTAGGACAGATTAAAATAAGTTTATATTACATAGCACTACTTGGATCAACTTGCAAGCTTGGACCCATAGTTGTGTTAATAAAAATTTTTTTTAAATAAATTCCCTTAGAAGACTCAGGTTTTTTGTTCTTAATTTCATTTATTAGGAAATTGGTATTTTTAATTAGATCATCGTCAGAAAAGCTTACTTTACCAACACTAGCGTGAACAATTCCACCTTTATCAGTTTTGTATTCAATTTGACCAGCTTTAACTTTCTTTATTGCACCCGCAACATCATTTGAGACCGTTCCTAACTTAGGGTTGGGCATTAAACCCTTAGGTCCTAAAATTTGACCTAATGCACTAACTTTAACCATCATCTGAGGAGTAGAAATACATTTGTCAAAATTAATTGCTCCGCCTTTTATCTTTTCGATCAAATCATCGCTGCCAATAATATCTGCACCTGCCTTTTTAGCATCATCAGAATCTTTTCCTTCAGCAAAGACTGCAACCTTAACTTTCTTTTCGGGCATTTTAGGAAGACTTGTAACCCCACGAATTTGTTGATCAGACTTCTTCGCATCGATACCCAAAACAACTGAGACATCAACTGATTCATCAAATTTTTTTGATGAAAATTTCTTTGCAATTGGAACTGCTTCGCTAAGTTTTAGTATACTAATTTTGTCTAATTCCTTTTTAATTTCTTTCTGCTTCTTGTTCAACTTCATTATTCTACCTTTATTCCCATTGACCTAGCTGTTCCAGCAACCATTCTCTCTGCAGACTCGGCATTATCGGTGTTTAAATCCTGCATTTTTGTTTCAGCAATATTTTTAATATCATTTTTTGAAATAGATGCAATAAATTCTTTACCAGGTGTTTTTGACGCTTTTTTTAATTTTAAAGCTTTTTTTATGAAAAAAGATACTGGGGGTGATTTAGTTTCAAATGAAAAACTTTTATCTTGGTATACTGTTATCACAACTGGAATTGGCATGCCCTGCTCAAGTTTTTGGGTCTTAGCATTAAAAGCTTTACAAAATTCCATTATATTTACACCCTTTTGTCCTAGAGCAGGTCCAACCGGGGGAGAGGGGTTTGCCTGTCCCGCAGGAATTTGCAGTTTTATGTAACCATCAATTTTTTTTGCCATAATTAACTGAAGCCTTTCTAATTAAATTTTTTCAACTTGTGAGTAATCAAGATCAACTGGTGTGGATCTTCCAAATATAGAAACACTAACTTTTAGTCTCGCTTTTTCTTCGTCAACTTCTTCAACCATTCCGTTGAATGAAGAAAAAGGACCGTCAGAAACTCTAACCTGCTCACCAATTTCAAAGCTAACTGAAGGTTTAGGTTTATCTACACCATCTTTCATTTGATTAAAGATTAAATCAATTTCACTTTGAGGCACCGGGATCGGTTCACCTTTTTTCCCACCTAAAAAACCATAAACTTTAGGGATAGATCTAACTGTATGCCAAATTTCATCATCCATAATCATTTTTATCATCATATATCCAGGAAAAAACTTTCTATCAGTATTTACCTTCTTACCCTTCTTCATTTCAACCACTTCTTCAGAAGGAATTTCAATCTTTTCAATATTGTTTTTCAAGCCCTTTTTATCAAGCTGAGCTAACAATTCTTTTTCAATTTTCTTTTCGGTCCCAGAATGTACTTGTAAAATATACCAGTCCATAACAATCCTCAGAATAAAAGATACTCGACAAGAAAGGATACTATTTTATCAACTAGTAAAAAAAACAGCGAGGCTAATATTACAAAAATAAAAACCATTATAGTTGTGGTAATAACTTCTGGCTTTGTTGGCCAAGTTATTTTTAATCCCTCTTGTTTAACTTCTTTGTAAAACTTAACAATTTTTTGCATTTTATATGAAAATTTTTTTTGTATTGTTAACATAATGTATAGAAAATACAAATAATTAATTCAATAAATTATGGATATTAAAAAAAATATTTTTATCCTTACTGGAGCCGGAATTTCTAAAGAAAGTGGAATCGAAACTTTTAGAGAAAAAGACGGACTGTGGGATAACCATCACATTGAAGATGTATGCACTGTTGATGCTTTTTTAAGGGATCCAAATTTTGTAAACAATTTCTACAACTTGAGAAGAAAAAAACTTAAGGATACTAAAATTAAACCAAATGCTGCGCACATTAATTTAGCTATTCTTGAAAATTACTGGAAAGGTGAATTTGTATTAGTCACACAAAATATTGACAACCTTCATGAGCGAGCTGGTTCAAAAAAATTACTTCATATGCACGGCTCACTTGATAAAGCATATTGCATGAATTGTTTGGATAAAATTGACTTAAACTTTGATTTATCGACAAATTATCAGTGTAAAAAGTGTAAAAAAAAAGGTGACGTCAGAGTTGATGTTGTTTGGTTTGGAGAACAACCTAAATATCTAGATTTAATTTATAAATATCTTGAAAAAACAGATATTTTTTTATCTATAGGAACATCAAACAATGTTTACCCAGCTGCTGGTTTCATTGACTTTCTTGGTAGCCAGCGGAAGAAAGTTGAATTAGTAGAATTTAATATTGAAAAAACAAACAAAAGTTCACTATTTGAAAAATCAATTATTGGACCTGCCAGCATCACAGTTGAAAAGTTTGTAAGAAAAATTGTTTCCAACTGATGGCAGGGGCGGAGAGACTCGAACTCACGACCTACGGTTTTGGAGACCGTCGCTCTACCAACTGAGCTACACCCCTAATAAATGGAGCGGGTGAAGGGAATCGAACCCTCGTAACCAGCTTGGAAGGCTGAGGCTTTACCACTAAGCTACACCCGCAGTTTATTTTTGCTATAATGTGACAAGAATACGATAAATGCAATATAATATAAAAATGATTTTATACCATAATAAAAACTGTTCTAAATCTAGAGAATGTCTCAGTATCCTATCAAAAGAAAAAGTGAATTTTAAGGTAAGAGATTATATGAAAGAAAATTTAACACTGAATGAAATTAAACATTTAATTGAAAATCTAAAATCAGATTTAAAAGAAGTTATTAGAGACAAAAAACTATTTAATACAACTGATATAATTGACAAAGTTGAGTTAAGTTATCACTTATATGAATTTCCCAAAAATATGCAAAGACCTATTTTTTTTAATGGGAAAAATTATTTTATATGTCGACCACCAGAAATAGTAAAAAAGTTGTTATGAATTTCTCTAAACAAAAAAAAAGTGGTGGAGGGAGTAGGATTCGAACCTACGTAGGCTTGCGCCGTCAGATTTACAGTCTGATGTATTTGACCACTCTACCATCCCTCCGAAGATTATGAAATGTATACTTTGCAACCCTACCCCTGTAAAGTAAAAAAATCAAAATGAAACATGTCATCAAAATTAATTGAAGAAATTTTTGGAGTTCATGCAGCAAGAGCAGCTCTTAAAAATCCAAGAAGAAAAATCCATTCCTTAATCTGTACACAAGATTTTTATGATAAATATTCTCATGATTTAAAAAATAAAAAAATTGGAAAGATTCAAATACTTAAAAGAAAAGAAATTGATACTTTACTAGGTTTCAATACACATCAGGGTATTTTTTTGAAATGTAATTTTTTACAAAACTATAAAATTACAGAAATAGAAAAAAATGAGAAAATAATTCTTATACTTGATTCATTGAATGATTCTCAGAATGTTGGTTCAATCTTGAGAACGGCTTATCTATTTGGTGTAAAAACAGTAATTTACAATAAAGATAATTCTTTTAAGCTTAACTCGTTCATGATTAAATCTGCCAGCGGTTCATATGAAAACATTAAAATGATAGAGGTTATAAATTTAAATAAAACAATTGATTTTCTAAAAAAAAATGAGTTCTGGATTATTGGCTTAGACTCTAATTCTAATGATACTATTAATTCTATACCTAATAACATAAAAAAAGTTTTAATTTTAGGGTCAGAGGATAAAGGTATAAGAATGCTTGTTAAAAAAAACTGCGACTTTATTGTAAGAATTGAAACAGTTATAAAAAAGGATGCTATAGTTGATAGCTTAAATGTGTCTAATGCATGTGCTATTATTTTAAACAAACTAACTGATAAGAATGAAACAACTACCTAATTATTACGATAACCTAGATCTAACACTTGAAGAAATTTTAGGTTTAATTCAAAGAGGAGTTAAAGACAGAAAATCTGGTTTTCACAATTTTGTTGTAGCAACTTCTTCAGTTGAAAATGAACCCGATGCAAGAACTGTTGTATTGAGAGGTTTTGATACAGAAAAAATGGAAATTAGTTTTCATAGTGATTTAAGGTCACAAAAAATCAATCAACTTAATAAAAATAAAAATGTATGTTTGGTTTTTTATGATGAAAAAAAAAAAATTCAACTAAGAATAAGAGGAAAAACAAATATAAAGAAGTCATTTCAAGAGGCATGGAATAAGTTAACTAACTGGTCAAAAAGATGTTATTTAACTGTAGATCCACCTGGACAAGAATCTAAACAACCAAGCTCAGGGTTTTCAGAAAAATTTGCATTTGATGCACCAAGTTTAGAACAAACCAAAGAAGGCTTCAAAAACTTTGGACAAATAAGAGTTACTATAAATCAAATTGAATGGCTATTTTTAGCAAGTCAAGGACATAGACGTGCATTATTTGAAGTTGTAAAAAATGATGGTAAGTTTTTAATTGAGGGAAAATGGTTAATACCTTAAAGAAGAAATTAGTAATTGAGTTTTTAATAATTTATTGTTTAATTCCTTTAATAGTAATATCTATAAACTTCTTTTTTTCTGAACAAAAGATTTTTGTTTTTTTACCTCTTTTCTTAGTTTTTTTCCTGTCATTATATCTACTTAAAAAAACTCCAAGTTTTTCTTTTGAATCTTTAAAAAAAAAAACTGAATGGAATTTTTTTTTTTTAATCTCATTAATTTTTATAGTTTCTGCTTTTTCTTACACAATAATTTTAGATAGTAATTTATTATTCAACCTCCCAAAAAATTATTTTTTTCTCTGGGTTGCAGTAATGCTTCTTTATCCAATTTTTTCAGTAATTCCTCAAGAAATTATTTTTAGAGTTTTATTTTTTGAGAGATATTCGTGTTTATTTAAAGATCAGTTTCTATATCTAGTTTTGAATTCTATTATATTTGCATATATTCATTTAGTTTTTCAAAATTTTCACGCTTTTTTTATTACCCTTATTACTTCACCAATATTTGCGTACGCATATTTAAATAAATCTTTCAAGACATGTCTTCTTGTTCACACAATTGGAGGCCAATTAGTTTTTACTTATGGTCTTGGTAAATTTTTTTATTAGCTGTAACTGACTTCTAATCCCTTCAAACCGCAATAGCCGTTAGGGTTTTTATAAAGATATTTTTGATGGTATTCTTCGGCGTAAAAAAATGTTTTTATAATCTTTATCTCAGTTTGGATTAATCCATAATTATGTAAATTAAGAATTTCTTGAAATTTTTCTTTAGAGTTAATTGCCATTTGCAACTCTCTTTCATTTTTAACAAAAATTGCTGATCTATATTGGGTGCCAATATCATTACCCTGTCTATTCAATTGTGTTGGATCATGAGATTCCCAAAAAATTTGAAATAATTCATCCCAAGAAATTTTTTTTTTATCTAAGATAACTCTCACAACTTCTGCATGACCAGTTTGTCCAGAACAAACTTCCTCGTATGTTGGGTTATCTGTTTTGCCGCCAGAATATCCAACAACGGTGGTTTTTAAACCTTTCACTTCCCAGAATCTTTTTTCAGCACCCCAGAAACAGCCCATCCCAAAGGTAATATATTCGCAATCCACCGGAACTTCCTTGTAAGAATTATGTTTTAAAAAACTCATAATTCTAAGATAATTTAAGTATAAGAAATTTAAAGTAAATTGACATAAAAGTTCTTTAATATATTATTTAATTATACTTAGTGCTTCATAGAGGATAATAGGGAATCTAGTTTAAATCTAGAACAGCCCCCGCTACTGTGTATCAGCGTTGTAAGACATACGCCACTGAATTTTTTTTTGGGAAGGCGTCTTGCTGCTAAGCTGTAAGTCAGGAAACCTGCTAAGTTAGCGTCATTCAATCAGGCTACGGGAAGGTCTTCTGGTTATGGTTTTCATCCATTGAGGTGACGTGTTTAACCTCAGTGGGAATTTTTCCTACTTAAATATTAATTATTATGAAAGTTAAACTTACTTTTATAAACAGTAGTCGGGAAAAAATGAAAAAACAGTTTTATTATTTATTTTTATATTCAATTTTAGTTACTTTTTCATCAGAAACTTATTCAGAGAATCTTGAAAAAGAAATTACAGTTACGGCATCGAAACTAATCAACAATAGCATGACAGGGAGCAGTACTGTTATATTATCAAAAAATGATATCCAAAAATATCCTGGTGCATCTTTACCTGAAATAATATCAAAAGTTCCTGGAATTTCATTCAAAGATTTGTACGGAACAACAGGATTTGGTTCATACCAGTCAATAGATTTAAGAGGTTTTGCCGATACCTCAATGTCAAACACGCTTATTTTATTAAATGGGCACAAACTCTCAAACATAGATCTAAGTGCAGATGGAGCAGATCTTGCAAATATACCAATAAACAGTATTGAGAGAATAGAAATTATTAAAGGTAATAGTGCTTCTGTTTTGTATGGAGGAAATGCTACTGCAGGAGCTATAAATATTATAACTAATCAACTTCCAGGAACTGAGGATTATTACCAGGCATCAACAACCTTTGGATCATTTGGTCAATTTGAAGGGTTTGTGTCAGGAACTAAATCTTTAGAAAACATTTCAGTTACAGGAAATTCAAATTACATTGTGACTGACGGTTATCGAAGAAATAATGCATTAAGACAAAAAACCGGAAATTTAGAGTTTAATTTTAATATCAACCCTAAACATACTTTACATTTTAACTTAGCTGCTCATGATCGATATATTGAATTGCCAGGGGATGTCCCGTCAACTCTTTTTTCAATTGACCCTCGTTTAACTGATACACCCCGCGATTTTGCAACAAACTATGGACAAAAGATTTTTATAAATTCTGCTTACATGCCTAATAATACTCTTGAAATAATCAATGATGCCAGTTATCGATTTACAAAATCACAAGGATTTTTTTTTGATCAGTTTTCAGCCCATACGGATGCAGATATATATGTTTCGTCGTATAACCCAAAAGCAAAATTTAGATTTAAAAAATTTGGTTATACATTTGAAAATATTTCAGGACTTGATTTAAATTATACTTATTACAAACGTAAGTATATGTCAAATATGATTGGCGCTCATGCTGGGCGTGGAGCAGCCACCCGCAACGTGTATAAATTTTCAGATACTAACTTAGGTTTGTATTACAATTTTGAAACTGAATTAAATTCATTAAACAAGATAGGTTTTGGTGCAAGGTTTCAAGGTAACTGGTTAAAAGCCTCAGACTTTGTTGGCCCCGCACCTGGAGCTACCAAAGCTAACAGCGATTCATTAACTTATGATCCACAATATTCATATCATGTAGGTTATGAAAGGAGCCTTGAAGATTATGGAAATATCTTTGCCCGTTTAGGGAGAAGCTTCACTTACCCCAATGTTGATCAAAGAGTTGGGCAAAGTAAGTGGAATGTTAATTCTGACTTTAAATTAAGAACGCAGACTTCAAATGATTTTGAAATTGGTCATAAATTTCAAAATAACGATTTAAACATTACCAATTCCTTTTACTATATGATGCTCAGAGCGGAAATTTATTATGATAACGTTGATTTTCTTAATAAAAATTTAGAGCCAAGCAAAAGGTATGGATTTGAATCTTCTGTAAGCTATACATTAAACAAATATGTCAATTTTAATAATTCATTTGCTTTTACAAAAGCAAAAATGAGAAGTGGTAATTACAGAGGAAATGAAATTCCTGGAGTTCCTAGTTTAACCAATACACTAGAACTGAACCTGAACCTTATTGATAATTTTACGCTTAGTACGGAACTATTTTATAGAAGTACTGCTAGAATGATAAATGATACCATAAATTTTCAACCAAAGATTCCAGAATATTACTTAGTTAATATAGGCTTGAAAGGAAAAATTAAGAATACTAAGGTATCCTTATTAGCTAATAATATTCTAAATAAAAGTTATTATAATTATGCCGTAAGTGGGAATACTCATAATGTCTATAATGTATATCCTTTACCTGAGTTTAATATTTTCTTTAAGTTGTCTCAAGATTTCTAATGAAAAAAGAATTAAAAGCTTACAAAAAACTTAGTTTTTTTTTTTCATTTGCAATTCATGCCATTATCTTGGTGCTGTTGATTGAGGGAAACAAAAAGAAGCTTATTCCAAAGACATCTATGATAGAAGTTGAATTAAAAAGCTCTTATCAAAACTCGAAAGAAATACCTAAAATTGATAACTCTGACACTCTTAAATCAATAGAAATAAATATGGCTTTAAAAAAGCAAACACCCTCAATTTCAAATAAAACAAATGAAAATTTAAATAATGAAATAAATAAGTCACGAATCGACCCCTATGTTAAGAATCTTTCAAAATTAAATGAAGAAAACTTTGATAATAACAACCTTGAAAAAGAAAATTTAAATAAAGAATCTAAAAACAAAATTAAGAATCCAAGGTTTTCTTCACATCAGAAATTAAGCAAGGTAATTACACCTCCAAAATCTAGTGCAACCTATAAAATTGGCTCTGAGAAAAATCCACATCCAACTTACCCTTTAATTGCTAGAAAAAAAGGATGGGAAGGTAGAGTAGTACTTCAAACTGATGTAGATAAACAAGGAAATGTTAAATTCATTAGAATTTTGGAATCGAGTGGTTTTAAAGTCCTTGATGATATTAGTATAGAAACATTAAAAACATGGAAGTTCAAACCTGCTAAATTGGGAAATAAATTCGTTGATGATATTGTAGACGTTCCAGTTAAATTTGTTCTGATTAATTAGATATATTATTTAAACTAGATTTTGGCGTCCCCTACGGGATTCGAACCCGTGTTGCCGCCGTGAAAGGGCGGTGTCCTGAACCACTAGACGAAGGGGACAAACACTTGAAATTATTTTATAAACTTATATATATCTAATAATTATATATAGTAAATCAAATTATTATGAAATATAGAGCACATATTTTTACATTTATCTTAGCTTTTGCGATGCTAACTCCTTCTCTTTCTAGCGTTAAAGAAAACGTTGACTACACTTGTTATAAAAGAGGTGTTGAAATCATTTATCCTTATGAAAATGCCATTTTTAAAATTAAAAAAATTTTCAATAACTATCCTGATAAAAAAAAAAAAGAATTAGTTAAGTTCAAACAAAGTTTTGAAAAAAATTTTTATGGTATACCACTTTACAAAGAAGCTGGATGTTCTAATGCTAGACTATCAGAATATTTAGAATGCTTAATATCCACTGATGGTAAGAACTGCAAAATATACTACACTCAAATGAGAATAGTAGACTAACTATTTATCACATCTTCAATTCGTAGTTCAATTTTTTCTTGTCCTAGCCAAGTATTTTTAGATATTGTTACAATTAAACTGAACATTTCTTGAATATTCGATACAATAAAGTTGTTTATTGAATTATCAATCGCATTAAATGCAATTGACTTAAATTCATTTTTATAAATATCGGATACTATACAGGAAAGATGCTTTTCGCCAACTATTCTTGGGAATTTAATTATGCAGTCTCTAATCAAAAATTTTGGTGTAGAGTTTCCAATCCCAAAAGGAGATATTTTTTGAATTTCATTAAATAAATTCATATCTATTGAAGATAATTTTAGATCATAATCATAATACTTTGTATATTCAAATGACTCGGGATTATATTTATCTTTCAAAAATTTTTTTAATTCTGTAATTTTATCTTTTTTTACAGAGAAACCACCAGCCATTTTATGTCCTCCACCTGTTTCAACGATTTTTTCTTCTACAGCCTCAATTATCAAATTACCTATGTCAAAGTCATTAACTGATCTACATGACGCCTTGCACAAATCAATATTTTCAGAAATTACAATTGAAGGCTTATTAAATTTTTCCACCAATTTACTTGCAATAATTCCTATTACTCCCGGATGCCAATTATCAGAATTAACACATAAGACATTAGCGTTGTCATCTACCTGACTAATAGCTTCTTTTTCAACTTGAAGTTCTATCTTTTTTCTCAAAGTATTGTATTCATTTAGTTGTTTTGCTATTACAAAGTTTAAATTTTTATCTGATGAAATAAGAAGTTCTGTACCTTTATAAGATTTTCCAACCCTACCTCCTGCATTTATTCTCGGACCAATAACGTAACCTAAATGATAACAACTTACTTTTTCTTTAATTCCTGACTCATTAATTAATGATAACAGTCCGTCATTTTTTGTATTATTTAATATTTTCAAACCTTGTTTAACAAAAGCTCTATTCATTAAATCAAGTTTAACGAGATCACAAACTGTAGCTAATGCGACAAGATCTAAGTAATTTAGTAAATTAGGAACACATAAATTTGTCTTTTGTTTTAGCTCTCTATTTACTGAAGCTAGCAAAAAAAAAACTACCCCAGCTGCACATAGGTTTTTGAGATTTGAGTTATCTTTTTTTTTGTTAGGATTTATTATAGCAAATGCATCAGGTAGCTCCTTTCCTTGTTTGTGATGGTCAACAACTATAACATCAACCTGCTGTTTTGTTATGTAATTTATTTCTTTCAAAGACGAGGTTCCGCAATCTAAAGTAATAATAAGCTCACATCCCTTGTTTTTTAAATATTCCATAATTTTTTTACTTGGTCCGTATCCATCTTCAATTCTATCAGGTATGTAAAACTCAAAATCAACTTCTAAAGCTTTTAAGTAACTACACATAATTGCTGTAGAAGCAGACCCATCGACATCATAATCACCCAATAATCCAATTTTTTTTTTTTTTATTATGAATTCAACTATCTTTTTAGAAGCACATTCCATGCTATCTATAACATATGGATCTGGCATAATATTTTTGATGAGAGGATTAGAAAATTTTTCAAAGTTTTCATTATCAATTCCTCGTGATACTAATAATTTTGAAATTATTTGGTTTAACCCAAACTTTTTTTCTAGGATGTGTTCTAATTTATGTTCTGATTTCTTTTCTTTCCACTGAATTTTTCTCACAGACTTTAGTTTACCCAAAACTTGTTTTTTTATTTTTTCTTCTTGAATTTCAACATTAATCTGCATAATCAAAACTTAGCATAATTTAAAATGGTTAGTAATAAGAATATTCTAATAGCACAAGGTGGAGGACCAACTAATGTTATAAATCAATCATTAGTTGGAATTATTCAACAAGAAAACAATTATAAATCGAAAATTTTAGGATCTATAAATGGTGTAAATGGTATTATAAATAATCGATTTATTTCTTTGAATAAAATTTCTGATAATGATTTAAAAATAATTGCTAATACACCGGGAGCAGCATTAGGTTCCACAAGAGATAAGCCTGATAAAAAATACTGTAAAGAAATTTTAAAAATTTTAAAAAATAAAAAAATTTCTAAATTTTATTATATTGGTGGAAATGACTCATCAGATAGCTTGAGAATAGTTTCAGAATATGCCGAAGATATAAAATACAACCTCCAATGTATACACATACCAAAAACAATTGATAATGATCTTGTAGGCAACGACCACACACCAGGGTTTGGTTCTGCAGCAAAATACGTAGCCCAACTTTTTTCAGGAATTAATTATGATGTAAAATCACTGCCAGGTGTTTACTTGGGTATCGTAATGGGAAGACATGCTGGCTTTCTTACAGCATCATCATCACTTCTTAAAAAAGAAAGTGATGACGGACCAAATCTAATCTATATTCCTGAATCTCCATTTCAGGTGGATACTTTTTTAAGTCAGGTCAAAACTGTATTTAATAAATGTGGAAGATGTGTGATAGCAATTTCTGAAGGAATTCAAGATAAAAATAAAAGATTAATTTCTCAAAAAATTACAAAAAAAACTGAATATGATGCACATGGAAATATTCAATTATCAGGAACTGGTTCATTAGGAGATTATTTATCTGAAGAGATTAAAGAAAAACTTAAGTTACCAAGAGTACGTGCTGATACATTAGGTTATCCACAAAGGTGCTTCTTAGGTTCAACTTCAGAGATAGATCAAAAGGAAGCACTAAAGATTGGTAGATTTGCTGTAAAATATTCAAATAAGAACAATATTTCATTTTCAGCTGGAATTCTTGAAAGAAAAAAATTTACTGTTCCCTACAGAACAACCTTTATAGCAAACTCTCTTGAAAGGGTTGCAGGAAAGACCAAGATAATGCCTCAAAGTTTTTATAATATGAAAAAAAGCTTCGTAACTAACTCCTTTTTAAACTATGCGCTACCATTAATCGGCAAAAAAATATTAAAAACTAAATCAATTATTTGATTTTTTTTTTACCCAAAACCTATACATACTTAGAAAAGTTTTAGGATAAATTTTTTCAAACTTATCCCATAATTCAAGATTTACTTCGTCATTTTCATTTGGAAAATGATTTTTAAATGAATTTTTAACATTAGGGTTCATTTCATTAAATGCTATGAAATTTAATTTTTTACTTTCAAGTAATTCCTTAATTTTAATGAAATCATATGTATGCTCAGTGTAATTAAATAATAAGTCTCTAAAATTAGACAAACTAAAAAAATCATGTAAACCTCTAATTGACTGAAGTTTTTTGTTTTCAGAATTTAATATTTTTGTTCTAAATGATTTCATATTATCTTCTGTAACATCTATTTTTCTTTTTTGAATATATTTTCTTGTCCATTGAATTTCAGATCTAGCCCGTTTACTGTATAGACCCAAATATATAAGACCTTGAGGTTTTAGAACATTTACAAGAGACTCTAGTCCATCTTGAGGTTTTTCCATATGATGCAGGCAACCTGTAGAAATTATTATATCAAACTTTTTATTTAATAATTCTAGATCTAATAAATCTAAATGATAAAAATTAATATTTTTAATATTTTTCTCCTTAGCCTTTCTAATAGCATAGGCAAGACTTTCACTACTTAGATCCACTGCATAAATTTTCGAATCCTTATATGCTGACCACGCCATCGCTTGCTGACCAGTACCACATCCAGCTATGAGTATTTCAGGTTTTTTGAAAAATGTGCCAGAATATTTTTTTGTAAATTCGTTTATATCATTACCTTTAATAGGTCTTAACGTAAATCTCCATCGTGGAAAAGGATTTTCTTCATATTGTCTTTTCATTAATTGTGAAGTTTTATTTGAAAAATTAGACATTGATTTCATAGAAATACTCGCTTGTTTATCCGTATGAGGATCATGAAAAACATATTTTAAA
>CACAXP010000014.1 GCA_902536485.1 uncultured Alphaproteobacteria bacterium
TTTGCTAAAAATTTCTGAACCCTTTGAGTTGGTTTGGCACCAACAGATAACCAATACTTTATTCTCTCAACATTCAGAGTAATCCTTTGAGGATCATCTTTATTTTTCATTGGGTTATATGTACCCAATCTTTCGATAAATCTTCCATCTCTTGGCGATCTTATATCCGCTGCAACAATTCTAAAGAAAGGTCTCTTTTTTGAACCTCCTCTTGATAATCTAAGTGCTACTGACATTTATTTTTCCTTTCTAAAAATTAAAATGGCTTGTTTTTATTTAATATCGAACTGATGTCTCCATTTTGGCCAGATTTCATTAAACTTTCTAATTCTCTATTGTTTCCAACTTTTTTCATCATTTGACTCATTTTTTTAAATTGTTTTAGTAATCTATTTATATCTTGAACAGAGGTTCCAGAGCCCTTTGAAATTCTAATCTTTCTTGACGCTTTGATTATATCTGGAAAGACTTTTTCTTTTTTTGTCATTGAGCTGATTATTGCTTTTTGTTTTTTAAATATATTGCTGTTTTCAAGAGATTCCTCGACTTTTTCTTTAAGATGTGACATCCCTGGAAGATATTTTAATAGGCTTTGAACCCCACCCATTTTTGAAATTTGATCAAGTTGCTTAGAGTAGTCTGCTAGAGAGAATTTTCCTTTAAGAAGTTTTTTTTGAAGTTTTTCTGCGTCTTCTTGATCAATTTGCTCAGAAGCCTTTTCAACTAGTGAAACAACATCTCCCATACCAAGGATTCTGCTTGCAATTCTATCTGGATAAAAAATTTCAATGTCTTCTATTTTTTCGCCTACACCAATAAATTTAATTGGTTTCTTTGTAACCTCTTTCATTGAAAGAGCAGCACCACCTCTACCGTCACCATCTACCCTTGTCAAAATAATTCCTGTTAATTCTATTTTCTCAGAAAAATTTTTTGCCGTGTTAACCGCATCCTGACCTGACATTGAATCGGCTACAAGAAAGATTTCAGTAAACTTGAAGCTTTCTGAGATATCCTTGACCTCTTTCATCATTTTTTTGTCAATATGATTTCTTCCAGCGCTATCTAAAATTAAAACGTCTGATTCGTTTGCAATTGCTTCTTTTTGCGCTAGTTTTGCAATTTCTAAAGGTGATTTATTTTGTTGTATTGGAAGGACAGTTAAATTATTTTTGTTTGCAAGTGAAATTAGCTGCTCTTGTGCAGCTGGTCTGTAGATATCCAGAGATGCCATCATGACTTTCTTTTTTTTATTTTTTTCTATCCAGTATGACATTTTCGCAGTTGAAGTGGTTTTCCCTGAACCCTGAAGTCCTACCATCATAATGATAGCGGGTGGTTTGGAACTTAAATTTATTTCATTGTTTTCTGAACCTAACAAGTGGGTTAGTTCGTCATTAACAATTTTGACAACCATTTGTGCAGGAGAGACACTTCTAACAACCTCTTGACCAAGAGCTTTTTCACGAATTTTTTCAATAAAATCCTTAGCAACTGATAAAGAAACATCTGATTCTAGTAGTGCAACTCTAATTTCCCTTAAAGCTTCATTTAAAGAAGTTTCATCAATTACTCCCTTGCCCTTGAGTTTATCAAAGATTCCTGAAATTTTATTTTGTAAATTCTCAAACATAATTAAAAAAACAAAAAAAGCCAGTGCGCGAAACTCGCGGACTGACTAAAAGTGTTGTTTTTATAACAAAAAAAGATAATTTCTTAAAGTTATAAATAAAATTTATGAAATTATATAACTTTAAAAAAATGCATGGGCTTGGAAATGATTTTTTAATCTTTCCATGGAGCGAAGAGTTGCCTCAAAAAAACATTATCAAAGCTCTATCTTCAAGAACAAAGGGAATAGGATGTGATTTGATTGTTTTTCTAATTAAACTTGAAAAAAATATTGCAAATTATAAAACTCACTTTTTCAATAATGATGGAACTAGAGCAGAAATTTGTGGTAATGCATTGAGATGTATAGGAAAGTTACATTATGAGGAGTTTAGTTCAAAAAATTGTCTAATTGAAACTGATGTAGGACTTATCGATGTAGAATTTAATAGTGATTCTACTTTAAGTGTCGATATTGGTTCACCGAAATATAAATGGAAAGATATACCTTTAATAAGAGAAATGGATAGTTCTAACCTGGGTTTTGATTTTTCATATTTAAAAAATGGTTTTGCACTTAATATAGGAAATCCACATTTGGTGTTTGTTGTTGATAAAATTGACAAAAACAAATTTACGGAGGATTCATTAAAAGTCCGAAACAGCAAATTTTTTCCTCAAGGAGTCAACATAAATATTGTAGAAGTTTTGAAAAAAAACGAAATTTCAGTTTTAACAAATGAGAGAGGAGCTGGCATAACTGAAGCGTGTGGAACTGGGGCTTGCGCAAGCGTAATTGCAACAAATAAGATGCAACTTGTTGAAAATAAAGTTTTAGTTAGAATGCCTGGAGGTCTTTTAAAAGTTGAAATTACTTCTGATGAACATATCTTCATGACAGGTGATGCAACTAAAGTATTTGAAGGAAAAATAAATTTTGAGGATTTAAGAAATGTTTAATAAAGAAAAGACAAAAGTAATAAATTTAGGTTGTCGTCTAAATTTTTTTGAATCGGAAGTTATTAATGGTATTTTGTCTGATAAAAAGCATGAAAAAAAAATTGTAGTTAATACATGTGCAGTAACAAATAATGCTGTTCAAAAATCACTTCAGGAAGTCAGAAAGCTTGCTAAATATCATCCTGACAAAGAAATTATAGTCACTGGCTGCGCAAGTCAGTTAGAAAAAGGTCTTTTTGAAAATCTAAAAAATGTTTCTAGGATAATTGATAATAAGTACAAAACTATTCCTGAAGCTTACGAGTTTGAAAATAGTTTAGTTGGAAAAAAATATGAGTTTCCAGAATTAGCAAATACGGAATCAAAAAGAACACGCGCTACAATCCAAATTCAGCAAGGATGTAATCATAGATGTACTTTTTGTATTATTCCTTATGGGAGAGGGGATTCCTTGAGTCTTCCTGTTGGTGAAGTGTCAAGAAGGGTAGAGAATGTTTTACAAAATGGTTTTAAAGAAGTAATTTTTACTGGAGTTGATTTAACATCGTACGGTGAGGATCTCCCAGGAAAACCAAAATTAGGAAATCTTCTAAGAAGAATTTTTAAACTTCACCCAAATTTATCGAGACTAAGATTATCATCAATAGATCCCGCTGAAATAGATAGTGATTTAATTGAACTTATGAGATTTGAAAAAAAATTAATGCCTCACATTCACCTTTCTGTTCAATCAGGAGACAATTTAATTTTAAAAAGAATGAAAAGAAGACATGATAGAGAAACTGTAATTAAGATATGCCAGGATTTAAAAAGTCACAGAAAAGATATTACTTTTGGAGCTGACCTAATAGTTGGCTTTCCAACAGAGACAGATTCAAATTTTCAAAATACGCTCGATCTTATATCTCAATGCAAATTCAATAATGTTCATTTTTTTCCATTTTCTGCTAGAAACAAAACTCCTGCAGCTAAAATGCCGCAAGTTTTAAATTCTGTAATAAAATCCAGAATTAAAACAGCAAAGAACTTCACGAATCGTTTAATTAAGGAAGGTGCAAAAAAAAATATAGGAAAGATTGTTGAGGTCCTGTATGAAACAAAAGACTTAAGTTACACAAATAATTTTTATAAGGTAACTATTGATTCAATAAATGAAAAAGTTGAAAAAATGAATGGGCAAATAATTAAAGTAAAATTGAAGTCTTTTACTAATGGCAAATTTTGCGCGGAGGCTTAGCTTTGGTTTTTGGATGGTTTAAAAAATTAACATCTGGGCTTTCAAAATCATCTGAAAAAATTTCTGATGGAATAAAAAAAGTTATCAAAGGAAAAAAAATTAATGAAACCACTCTAGAGGAGCTTGAAGAGTTCTTGATATCATCCGATTTAGGCGCAAATTTTTCTTCTGATATTATTGAAGACCTTCGAAAATCTAAGATGATTGAACCAAGCTCAGAGAAGGTAAGAATTGTAATACAAAAAAAAATCGAAAATTTATTACGACCCTTGGAAAAAAAAGTCGATTTAAAAGCTAAACCATTTATTTTTCTGATTGTTGGAATTAATGGTGTTGGCAAAACTGCAACGGTTGGCAAACTTGCCAATAAATATATTAGTGCAAAAAAAAAAGTTGGTCTTGTTGCAGCTGACACATTCAGAGCTGCAGCTACTGAACAGTTAAAAATTTGGTCAGATAAAACTAATTCAGAGTTTTTTTCGGCAAAGGAATTTTCTGACCCAGCCGCACTTTCATTTGAATCTATTCAAGAAGCAATTAAAAAAGATCTCGATGTTTTGATTGTCGATACAGCTGGAAGACTTCACAACAAATCAGATTTAATGGACCAATTGAAAAAAATTATAAGAGTCATCAAAAAGATTGATGAATCATTTCCCAATCAAATAACACTAGTTTTAGATGGAAATATAGGTCAGAATTCAATCAGACAGGCTGAAGTATTCAAACAAATTTGTGAGATTGATAGTTTAATAATTACTAAACTTGACGGAACTGCTAAAGGCGGTGTAATAGTTCCAATAGCTGAGCTTTTAAAGATTCCGATTTTAGCAGTTGGAACAGGTGAAAAGAAAGAAGATTTAATAGATTTTAATGCAAAGGATTTTTCTAAAGCCCTGCTAGGTTTAGATTAAAACTTTATAAAAGAAGAGTTTTTTATATCATATATTATTAATAATTTATAGGAATCAGAATGGAACTTGAAAATTTTAAGAAATTGCATGGTTTTTTTATCGAGGACCTTAGACTTAATCAAACTGAGGAGATTGAAAAAAAAATCACTGAGAAAGATATAAATGAGTTTGCTAAATTGTCAGGTGATGACAACCCGGTGCATACTAATTCAGATTTTGCAAAAAAGACTATTTTTAAGCAAAAAGTAGCTCATGGATTTTTATCAGCAAGTTTGATATCAACATTAATTGCAACTAAACTTCCTGGACCTGGGAGTATTTATTTAAGCCAAAATTTAAAATTTCTAGCTCCAGTTTTTATAGATGATTTAGTTAGAGTCAAAGTAACTGTTGAGGAAATCGACCAAGAAAAAAAAAAAGTAAAATTACAAACAGAATGTTTTAAAAATGAAAAAAAAATCATTTCTGGGGAAGCAGTAGTTCTTGTGAATTCAAAAAAAGATTTTTAAAAAAAATGGAAGTCTTTAGAACATTTACAATCCCAAAAAAATTTAATAATTCTGTCATTGCTATTGGAAATTTTGATGGTCTTCACTTAGGTCATCAGGAAGTAGTAAATGTAGCTAAAAAAATTTCTTTAAACCTTAAAAAAAAAGTTGGAGTTATAACCTTTGAGCCACATCCCAAATCTTTTTTTCAAAAAAAATATGATTTTTTTAGACTCACACCTTTTCATATGAAATATGAACTTTTAAAAAAAACAAAATTAGATTTTATGCTAAATATTAAATTTAATAAAAATTTTATGCAAATCTCCTCAATAGATTTTATAGAAAAGATTTTGGTAAAGAATTTAAAGGCAAGTCACATTGTAACAGGGTTTGATTTTGTGTTTGGAAATAGACAGACTGGGAATGTTGAGGTTTTGAGAGATTTCTGTAGATCATCTAACAAACTCCAATTTACTGAAATTGAAGAAAAAAAAATCGATGGTTCTGAAGTTTCCTCCTCCCTGATTAGAGACTTGTTGAGAGATGGGAATATTGAAAAGGCTAATAAAATTCTTACAAGAAAATGGACAGTGATTGGAAGGGTTTTAAAGGGAGAAAAGAAAGCAAGAGAAATTGGATTTAAAACGGCTAATATGAGTGTCAGTTCTTATTGCGACATGTGTTATGGTGTTTATGCGGTTTTAGTTCAACTGCCAAAAGAAATTTCTAACAAAAAGTTTTATGGAATAGCAAATTATGGTGTCAAGCCGACTTTTATGAAAAAAACTCCAATTTTAGAAGTTCATATTTTTAACTTTAACGAGGAAATTTATGGAAAAAAAATTAAAGTAAGTTTTTTGAAATTTATAAGAAAGGAAAAAAGATTTGAATCAGTTGAGAAATTAAAAGATCAAATTATAAAAGATATCAAGCTAGTGAAAAAAAATGGAATTTTCAAAAACAATTAATCTCCCAAAAACTAATTTTTCTATGAAAGCTAATTTATCTGTTACAGAAAATAATTGGCTTAAATTTTGGAAGGAAAAGAAAATATATGAGCAGCTAAAAAAAAATACCTCTAATTTTAAAAAATATATTCTTCATGATGGACCTCCCTATGCTAACGGTGATTTACATTTAGGCCATGCGCTAAATAAAATTCTAAAAGATATTATTTGTAGGGCAAAGTTTTTGAATAAATTTGATGTAGATTATGTTCCGGGATGGGATTGTCATGGTCTACCAATTGAATGGAAAGTTGAGGAGGAATTTAAAAAAAAAGGTAAAGAAAAAGGTGAAGTCGGGCTAAATAAATTTAGGCAAAGATGTAGATCGTTTGCTGAATATTGGGTCGAGGAACAAAAGACACAATTTCAAAGATTTGGTATTCAGAGTGATTGGAAAGAAATTTATTTAACAATGAATAAAGATTCAGAGGTCAAGATTGTTGAGGAGCTCCTAAAATTTTTTGAAGCGGGGGATTTATATCTAGGATTTAAACCAGTGATGTGGTCAGTTGTTGAACAAACAGCTCTGGCTGAGGCTGAAATTGAATATCATGAAAAAATTTCGAAATCGATATATGTTAAATTTCCTGTAAAAAATTTAGATCAAACGTCTGTGTTGATATGGACAACAACTCCTTGGACGATTCCGTGCAATAAGGCGATTGCTTATTCGAAAAGCCTAAATTACAAAATTATAGAATTCACAGAAAAAGAAAATGAATTAAATATTAACAAAAATGAAAAAATAATTATCTCATCCAAGTTGATCGAAGAGTTTGTAAAAGTTCATTCATTAAAAAATTTTAAAATAAATAAAGATGTTTCTCATGATGAATTGGAAAACTTCACATGTCACCATCCTCTTCAGGAGAACGGATTTGCTTTCAATGTAAAAATTTACCCTAGTGATCATGTTACAGATGACACTGGTACTGGTTTTGTACATATTGCTCCAAATCACGGCGAGGAAGATTTTAGTGTTGGTCAAAAGTATGGACTTGGTAATATAAGTACCGTCAATTCAAGAGGTATGTATGAAGATAATATAAATTTTTTTAAAGGAATACATATCTTTAAAGCAGATGAAATAGTTATAAATCAATTAAAAAGTTTTTCTAATATTATCAGCGTAAACGATTACAAACATAGTTACCCACATTCATGGAGATCGAAGGCTCCATTAATATATAGAGCTACATCTCAATGGTTTATCTCAATGGAAAAAAATGATTTAAGAAAAAAAACAATCAGGGCTATTGAAGATGTTAAATGGATTCCTAGTAATAGTAAGAATAGAATTTTGTCTATGATTAATGAAAGACCGGATTGGTGCGTTTCTAGACAAAGAAGTTGGGGAGTGCCAATTACGATTTTTATAGAAAAAAAAACACAAAAGCCATTATTAGATTTAGAGGTAAATAAAAAAATATTATCAGTACTAAAAAGTAGAGGTGTTGATAGTTGGTTTGAATTAACTAATGATGAGTTTTTAACTGAAAATTATAATCCAGATGACTATGTTAAGGTAAATTCAATATTGGATGTTTGGTTTGACTCAGGTGCCAGTCATGCATTTGTCTTGAGAAATAAAAAAATTGATATAGCTGATTTGTATCTTGAGGGTTCTGATCAACATAGAGGTTGGTTTCAAACTTCATTGTTGGAATCTTGTGGTCTCTATGGCACAAGTCCTTACAAATCTGTGTTAACGCATGGTTTTGTTATTGATGATAAAGGAAAAAAGATGTCTAAATCGCTAGGAAATGTAATTTCTCCGAAACAAGTAATTGAAAAATATGGGGCTGATGTTTTAAGAATCTGGGTTGCTAGTTCTAATTTTACGGAGGATGTTAGAATAAGTTTTGAAAATTTAGATAGACATTCTGAAAGCTATAGAAAAATAAGAAATTCTCTAAGATTTATTTTAGGAAACCTCAATGGATGGAAGCTAAAAAATAGAGTTCCTTTTGAGAAACTACCAGAGTTAGAAAAGTATGTTCTTCACAGACTATGGAATGTAAATGATGAAATTCAAAAAATGTTTAATGAATTTAACTTTAGTAAAGCTTTTCAGATTATTCTAAATTTTTGTAATACTGAGCTTTCAGCATTCTTTTTTGATATTAGAAAAGATAGTTTATACTGTGATAGCAGTAATTCCCTTTCAGTTAATTCATCAAAAACTGTAATGAGCTTTTTGTTTGAAAACCTAATACGTTGGCTTTCTCCTATACTACCATTTACAACTGAAGAGGCATGGCAGTCATGGAGAGAAGAAATTGATAATGATGTAGCGTTAAGTTGTCATCTATTGACTAACCAGGAATTACCATCAAATTGGAATGACGAGAAATTGGAAAAAAACTGGAAAAATATTCTTGAACTAAGAGATGCTTTTTTATTTTTTCATGAAAAAATGAGAAATGCAAAGGAGATTAAGTCAACAATGGAGGCAGATGTTAGTTTTTTTTTAAAAGAAAAAAACCTAAAAGATATTGCTGATATTAAAAATTTTTCTGAAATATTGATCTGTTCTAATGTTTCTTTTTCTGATGAGTTAGATAAAGACTTTGAAGAATATAAAGAAAATAAAAATATATTTGTAAAAATAAAAAAAATTGACGGTTATAAATGTCCGAGATGTTGGAAAATTTTTAAAGATAAATTTCAAAATGAATTGTGTGTGAGATGTGAAAAAGTTATTGATGAAAATTTCTGAAACTCTCAATAAAGAAATTGTGGTAATTTTGATTACCTGCCTGTCGATTTTCACCGATCAAATTACGAAGTATTTAGCAATTGTATATAAATTATCATTATACCCCCCTTTTGAAATTTTTTCATGGCTTAATCTTGTATACGTAGAGAACAGGGGAATAAGCTTTGGAATTTTATCAAAATTAAATATTTCATTTTATTTGGGACTAGTTTCTTTTTTGATAAGTTTTTACATTATTTATTTGCTTAATAAATCTAAAAAACTTGTGGAAAAAATTGCTCTCTCATTAATTTTAGGAGGTGCTATAGGTAATGGTTTAGACAGGGTCATTAGAGAGCATGTTGTTGATTTTATTGATATTTCTTTGAATAATTATCATTGGCCAGCTTTTAATATTGCTGATTCATCCATAACCTTAGGAGGAATAGTTTATTTTTGGTTAATAATTTTTAAAAAAAACCATTAAAAATTGATAAAATACTCTTTTCAAACGTTAAAACTAATGATATGAATATATTTAATTATAACAAAATGTTTGTGTTATAATTTGAATAAACACTATATATAGTATATAAATGAATATTTTAAGAAAGTTTGTAAAGTTTTGCTTAGCTTTACACATGCTTTTCATAACTTCTTGTTCCACAATTGAGTCTACACTTGATACAACCTGGGATTCAATAAGTGAAGCTGGAGATTATATTTACGATTCTGTAAATTTTTGGGAGGAGACTGAGCCTGAACAAAGTGAAGCAATAATCATTGAAGAGGCAGTTGAGGTTCCTGATTTTGCAATGCCCGATCAAACTCTACAAAGTTTTCCAGTTCAGCCCAGTTTTTCTCAACAGCCTCCTTTGCAACCTTATTTTGATCCAATTTATAGAAGTGCTAGACAATATTATTTTGTAGGACCCAATGGCACGCCCATGTTAGCTCCACAGCCACCTCCATTTCCTCAATATTCAATAGATCAGGTATCTCCAGTTTTGCCTTATTCTTATAATAATAATTTAAACCTTGCACCACCAGTTTTACAAACACCAAATAATTCTAATCTTAACTTAGTACCGGAGAAACAAATTCCTAGAATGCTTACTGAGGAAGAAGAGATGGAACTTTTTGGTATTCAGAATAACTGTATACAAGTTGCAAAAGATTTAGTAAATGGAGGGTATGTCTGCGATGACTTTGACTAAGAAAAAAAGCTTATTCTTGTTAATTTTTTCATTTATACTTACTTCATCATGTGAAACGTTAGAAGATTTAGCTGGTTTGAATAAAGTTGATATTGATGATTCCTTATATGAAGGTACACCTGACTTAATTTTGCCACCTGATTTTAACAAGGACCCAACAACCTTGAAAAGAACTAAAGCAATCTCTAACCAACAAATTCCGCAAGATAATTATCAGCAGATGTTACCATATCAAACAGTCAATCCAAGAGTTACTAATTTTTTTTCACCTAAAATAAACGTTGAGTCCTCTTCAACTCCCTCAGATTCCCTAGAGAGATTTAAACAAAATAAAAGATTTACTATTGGTGAATGGGTATATAGCCAATACGTGGATGGCTTCAAAAGAGGTAATATTTACTATAGGCCTGTCTATGATAAAGGTTATAACTTTTCGAGAAGATATGTACCTGACAGAAATGTAGCTTCATTTCAGCCCTCTCTACCACTCCCTAATGTAGAAAGTTACTTTCCTCCTGATAATGAGTTTTTTCAACCATCCTCAACACCAATGGAATATGACAGTTTAGATCAATTACCTGTTTTAGACTAAATGAAATTTGTTTTATTAATTTTTCTTTCTCTTTATTTTTCCGCTTCACTTAGTAACGAGCAAGCCCCTCCTCACTCTTTTAATTTGAAAAATGGAATGCAGGTTGTTGTTATAAAAAATAAAAGAGCCCCAGTTATCGCACAGATGATTTGGTACAACTTTGGTTCTGGAATTGAAAAAACAGGAAAAAGTGGGTTAGCACATTTTATGGAACATTTAATGTTCAAGGGAACTCGAAAGTTTCCAGATAGTTATTATTCCAATTATATTTCTAAAATTGGTGGAAGTGAAAATGCTTTTACGAGTTATGATTACACTGCATATTATCAAGTTTTTCCAAAATCAGAGCTAAAAAAGATGATGAAAATGGAAGCTGATAGAATGACGAACCTAACACTTACCAAAGAAAACGTAAAGATAGAAAAACAGGTTATACTTGAGGAGAGATTTCAGAGAATCGAAAGCGATCCATCATCAAAGCTAGATGAGTCAATGAGATCTATTTTGTTTCCGAATCATTATTATGGAAGACCAATAATTGGTTGGAGACATGAAATTGAAGGATTAACATATGAAGATGTTTTAAGTTTTTATAAAGAAAATTATAAACCTAATAATGCTCTATTAGTTTTATCTGGTGATGTTGATTTAGAGAAAGCTAAAAAGTTAAGCAAAAAATACTTTGGAAAAATTAGAAAAGGTAAGCAAGAATCTAAACTTGATAAAATCACGGATCCTGATTTGAACACAAATATATTTGTAAAAATGCAACATTCAACAGTCAAACAACCGATCTGGAAAAAATTTTACAGAACAACTTCCTATAATTCGGATGTTAATAATTCCATTGCACTCGATATGGGGTTTAAGATGGTTGCATCAGGAACTTCAAGCTTACTGTATGAAAACCTTGTTGAAGAGAAAAAAATTTTTTCTGTTGTAGGAGGTTATTTTCAAGGGCTCACTAAAGGAGAGGGAAATGTTTATTTGTATGCAATTCCAAACGAAAAAAAAACATCTAGTGAAATTGACAACATTATAATGAATGAATTTAAGGAGATTATAAATAAAAAACTTACACCTAAAAGATTTGAGATAGAAAAGAAAAAGTATTACTTTGACACAATTTATAAAAAAGACGGAGTCTTAAATCCTGCTCAAATTTATGGTGAGGCTTTAACAGTTGGGTTAACCTTAGATGACATTAAAAAATGGCAAGAAAAAGTAAATAATATAAGCCTAAATGATGTTAAGAAAGCTTTAGAAAAGTTGTATGAAAATAAAAATTATGTTTTAGGAGAATTATTAAATTGAGATTTATTTTTTTTCTTTTTTTAACTACTTTTTTTTTAAGTAAAAATAGTGATGCAATACAGTTTGAATCACTTGAAACAAAGAACGGAATAAAATTTTGGTTAATCGAAGATAAAGCACTTCCACTCGTAAGTATCAGTTTTTCCTTTAAAGGAGGCTCTATTCTTGACCCTGTTGGTAAAAGTGGAGTTACAAGTTTAATGACATCTTTGTTGGACGAGGGTACACAAAATTTTACTGCATCAGAGTATAGACTTTTCAAAAGAGAAAACGGGATTAAAATTTCTTTTTCTACAAGTAAAGAAAGAATTGAGGGAACCTTTCAGGTAGTTAAACCTAGACTACAAGAGGGTTTTTATTTGTTACATGAATCAATCAACAAAGCTAAATTTCCTTTAAACGAAATTAAAAAAGTCAAATCTCAAGTTGAGGCTAGTATTAAAATTGATAATTCAAATATATCAACGATTGCATCAAATAAATTCAACAAGTTTTTCTTCAAAGATAAATTAATCGGAAGGAACACAAAAGGTAGTCTCGAAACTTTAGTTAATATTTCGAGAGATGATATACAATCTATATACAGAAGTTCTTTTATTAAAAATCGTTTAGTTATTGGTATAGCAGGAGATATAGAACCAAATCTAGCAAAAAAATACGTTGATTATGTTTTTGGAGATTTACCAAGTAAAAAATTTATAAATCCAATTTCAATGCTAGAGGATTTAAATAAGGGAATGAAAATAATTGAGATGAAAACCCCTCAAACTACTGTTGTTTTTGGTCAAAAAGGTTTAGGTAGAAAAGATAAGGAATACTTTGCTGCGAGAGTTATCAATTATGTGCTTGGAGGAGGAGGTTTTCAATCAAGATTATATAAAGAAATTAGGGAGGCAAATGGCTTAGTTTATTCAATTTATTCATACTTGCTGCCCTACGAATATGCGGGAGTGATCGTAGGCGGATTCCAAACACGAAACCAAAATGTAGGTAAAACAATTGAGAAGGTAAAAACTGAATGGAATAGAATTAAAACAGAGGGAATTACAAAAATAGAGTTACAAAATGCCAAAACCTATTATAAAGGTTCATTTTCAAGAAATTTTACAAGTACTTTGTCAATAGCAAGTTTGTTAATGATTGTTCAGTATTATGATTTAGGTGAGGATTATTTTGATAAAAGAGATTTGATAATAGATAATCTAAAGCTAAATGAATTAAATAATTTAGCAAAAAATTTATTTGATAGTGAAACCCTTTTCTTTATGATTGTAGGTGAACCTAAAATTTAATTTTATGCTTTTTTCACAATCTTTTTTTAACCTTCATTACTTTGAGTCTGAATTAAAATCAAAAAAATACCTCTCTACTAAAAAAAAAATTTTTAAAGATATTTCATCAAAATCATTTGGTTTTTTAAAGGATATTTATTGTGATAATTTAGGGGAAATAACAAAACTAGCTGATCACTTAAGAAATTTTGAAAATGTTTTATTTTTAGGTACAGGAGGATCTAGTCTAGGTGGTAAAACTCTTGTCTCAATTAAAGAAAACTTTTTTTTTAAAGATTCTTCACCAAAAATATTTTTCTTAGAAAACGTTGACGAATGGTCAATCTCAAGATTAACAATGAAAATCAATTTACAAAATACTGCTTTGGTCGTGATATCAAAATCTGGAGAAACTATTGAAACCTTAAGCCAATTTTTCTTTTTAAAAAATGAAATGAAAGAAATTGATAATTTTAAAAAAAAAGTTTTTATAATTACAGAAAATAAAAAAAGTACATTAAAAGAAATTCAGGAGGAAGAGGGTTTTAAATTTTATGAACATAAAAAAAATATTGGAGGTAGGTTTTCTATTTTTTCCTTAGTTGGTTTGTTGCCAGCATCCTTGGCAGGATTTGAAATTTCAAGTTTTAGAGAAGGTGGAAAACTTTTTTTAAAAAATCTTATTGATGACGAAAGTTTTTTTGATAACCAATTTTTTTCTACTTTATGTTTATTGAATTTATATAAAAAAAACTACAACATTTCAGTTTTTATGCCCTATTCTGATAGGTTAGATAACTTATCTTTTTGGTACAGACAATTATGGGCTGAAAGTATCGGAAAAAATAAAATGGGAATTACACCAGTAAATGCACTAGGAACAGTTGATCAGCATAGTCAACTTCAGTTGTACCTGGATGGTCCATCTGATAAATTTTTTACCTTTATTTTTGAAAACAAAAAAAAATTTAATAAAAAGCTAGACTGTAGTTACGGTAAAGATAAAAATTTTAGTTTACTTCATAATAGGCCATTCGAAAATTTGTTAATCTTTGAATTAAGAGCAACAATTGAAACCTTAAAACAAAAAAAAGCCCCTTTAAGAGTAATTGAGTTAGATGAAATAAATGAAAATGCAATTGGTTCATTAATAATGTTTTTATTTTTAGAAACCATTTTTTCATGTTACTTCATTAATGTAGATCCTTTTAATCAGCCTGCAGTTGAAGAAGGGAAGATTCTAACAAAGGAATTTTTAGAAAATGAATAAAATAAAAATACTCCCGGACGAAATCATTAATCAAATTGCTGCCGGAGAAGTTCTTGATCGACCTTCATCTGCAGTAAAGGAACTTGTAGAAAACAGTATTGACGCTAATTCAAAAAAAATATCGATATTCGTAAGAGATGGCGGCAAAACAGAAATTATAGTTACAGATGATGGTGATGGGATTTCAAAACAAGAGCTTGAATTAGCAGTAACTAGACACGCAACATCAAAATTAAATGAAAAAAAAATAGATACATTGTCTTTTCTTGGATTTAGAGGAGAAGCCTTGCCCTCAATTGGGTCGGTATCCGAAATGTCCATTAAATCTAACATTAATGAAGATCAAAATGGAATGATTATTGAGATAATTGCAGGCATAAAAAAAAAAATAAGGCCTGTCAATCACAGGAAAGGGACAACGGTATCAGTTAAAAAATTATTTTTTTCAACACCAGCTAGATTAAAATTTTTAAAAACAGATAACTATGAGTCGCTTTTAATAAAAAGAATTATTCAGAAATTAGCACTCTGCAACTATGACATTGATTTTGATTTAACAATTAATAATAAAAAAGCTATTTTGACAAAAAGTGATAAAAACTGTGACAAAAAAGAGAAATTAAAAAAAAGAATAGCAACTTTACTAGGGTCAGAATTTATTGACAACTCAATCTTCATCAATGAAACCTCTGAAAATTTTAAATTTAAAGGGTATATTGGAATACCTACTTTTCATCATTCAAATACTAACAATCAATTTTTATTTGTTAATGGAAGAGTAGTGCAAGATAAATCAATGAATGTTATTTTTAAGGTAGCGTATAGAGACTTTATGTCCTACGACAGATTTCCTCAATTAGTTTTGTTTATTGAATGTCCACAAGATGAAGTTGATGTAAACGTTCATCCATCAAAAAATGAGATGCGATTTAGGAATTTAAATTATTTAAGATCAAAAATTCTTAAGGTTTTTCAATCAAATTTGCTGACAGCTGGTCATAGAGCTAGTACTTTAAATACATTAAAGGCAATAGAGAAGTTTTCCTTTAAATCTAATCAAAAAACTTTTTTACAATTAAAAGATGAAAAGTTTAATGATGAAAATCTTAATAATTTAAGTCACACCTTAGAGAAAAATAATATTGATAAACAGGACAAAGAAAATCCATCACTTTTTCCACTAGGCTATGCAAAAAGTCAGTTTCATAAAACCTATATCATTTCAGAAACTAATGAAGGAATTATAATAACAGATCAGCACGCTGCTCATGAAAGACTTGTTTATGAGAGATTAAAAAAAGACTTCTTTGAAAAAAAAATAAAAACTCAGATATTACTTATCCCCGTAGTAATTGATGTTGACTCTTCGGTTATTGAAAACATTGAAAAAAAACTTCACCTAGTTTCTGAATATGGTGTTAAAATTGAAATCTTTGGAAAAACTTCATTAATTGTAAGAGAGTTACCTCATATTTTAGCTAATTGTAATGTAAAAAAACTTGTTACTGATTTAATTGAAGAAGTACTGGAAACAAACGACTCAAAATCTATTGAAAATGAAATAAATAAGATTTGTTCAAAGATGGCATGTCATGGCTCTATCAGAGCAGGAAGAGACCTTCAAGTTGATGAAATGAATGATTTATTGAGAAAAATGGAATCCACCCCTTTTTCAGGCCAATGTAATCATGGTAGACCGACGTATGTCGAGTTGAAAATTGGTGACATAGAGAAACTATTTGGTAGAAAATAATTTAATTTATTTCGAAAAATAAAAACAATGAATTAGATACTTTTTTTTCTTTAATAATACTTAAAAATGATAATTCATTTTGAAGAGTTGATTTTGGTAATTCTAAAACTCCAATTGATTTTTTGTTAATAAGCCCAGCATTTATAATGGATTTTAAAATCTCAGAAATTTTAAATTTATTATAAGGTGGATCCAAAAAAAAAATATCAGCTCTAAATGGAGTAAATTTAAGGTTTCTAAAGTCTAAATTATAAATTTCAGCAAATTTTTGAGCTTTGATTAGGTTCAAATTTTTTTTTGTAAGATCAATTGCAATTTTTGAGTTATCTATGAAGCACACCTTTTTAAACCCTCTAGAAATGCATTCAATTCCAAAACCACCTGTACCACAAAAAAAATCCAATACTTTCATATCATCAAAATTTAGCTTTTTTTTTAAAATTATTGAGTTCAGGGTGCTAAAAACCATTTCCTTTGCTCTATCTGATGTTGGTCTTATTAAGTCATCAGGAGGAAGAAATAATTTTGTTCCTCTATACTTACCAGAAATTATTCTCATAAGAAAAATTTAACTGTTTTAAAAAATTATTGATTTTTTTTTCTTCAATTTCTTTTACATTTCCTTCTTCCAAATTTTTTAATAAAAATGGCCCATATTGTATTCTTTTCAATTTTAAAACTTTAAGCCCAAAATATTTCATGATATTTCTTATTTCTCTTTTTTTTCCTTCATAAAGTTTGATTTTAAACTGATGATTAAAATTTTTGTTGTAGATCGTTTCTAAACTAGAGATTTCATAAATTATATCATCTATATTAATTTTTTTTTTTATTAGGTGATAAAAGTTGTTAGGTAAATTTCCATTTACATCAACAAGATAGATTCTCTCAACTTTATTTGACGGCCTCTCCAAAAAATTAGAAAGGGAAGGGTTGTTTGTAAGTATTATCAATCCCTCAGAATTTACATCAAGCCTTCCTACAGTAACAACTCTTGGAAAACCCTTTGTTGAGAGTAATCTAAATAAACTTTTTTGATTTTTTTGCTCCTTATTTGAGCAAACATAACCTACAGGCTTGTTTAAAAACCAAACTCTTGTTTTTGGTTTTTTTAATTCTTTTCCAAGTACTCTTATTTTTTTTATTTCATCCTTTTCTATTAAAAATTCTTTAAATATCTCACCATTGAGTTCGATCTTTCCTTCTTTAACAAGTATTTCTGCTTCACGTCTAGAGCAAATACCGGCATGAGATAAAATTTTTGAGATTCTTATTTTTTGACTTTTCAATTTTTTCTGGAACTTTCAACTAATGCTTTAAAAATTTCTAAATCTTTATCATCTATTAAAAACTCTGGATGCCACTGCACACCTATACAAAATTTTTGATTTGGATTTTCTATTCCTTCAATTACTCCGTCTTCAGTAAATGAATTTACTTCCAATCCTTTTCCCAAATCATCTACAGATTGATGATGGGCTGAATTTACAAACATTTTTTCAGTTTTTGTGATTTTGTGTAGATGGGATGATTTTTTAATTTTTACAATATGACTTGGTTGGTCCCTAGGATTTTCTTGTTCATGATTAATACTAGATTGAATTTCATCAGGAATATGTTGAATAAGAGTTCCCCCAAGTACTACATTTAATAATTGCTGGCCACCACAAATTCCCAAAAGAGGAAGTTCCATATCAAGGGCTTTTTTTGTAATTTCAAATTCAAAGAAAGTTCGTTCCTTTTTTAATTTTACGAATTTACTAGAAATTTTCTTACCATAAATCTCAGGGTTTATATCAAAGTCTCCTCCTGTAATGACTAAGCCATCAATAAGGTTTAAATACTGATTAATATTTACATTTGAGTGAGGAAGAAAAATAGAAGTTCCTCCAGCTAAGTCGATAGATTCTGAATAATTTTTTCTTGCAGCATACCAAGGGTATTTTGAATACGTTTTTGATTTCTCCTCATCTAATGTTATTCCAATAATTGGTTTTTTCATGGCTATTAAATTTTTATAATTGATGTTAAATTATTATATGCAAAAAAAATGTAAAATCTGTATAAAAAATCATGAGATAGTAGTCAGCTTAAAAAATACCGCTACTGCAGAATTAATTTGGAAAAGTTTACCTTTAGGTTCGGATATTAATTTATGGGGCGAAGAGGTATATTTTTATACTAATCTTTCTAGTGAATTAGAGGATGATGCTAAAGATATAATATCTTTTGGTGAAATTGCTTATTGGCCAAGTGGGAAAGCAATAGCCATTGGTTATGGAAAAACACCTATTTCACGATCCAGCGAAATTAGACTTGCAGATAGATGTAACATTTGGGGCGAAACAGAATATGATCTAAAAAAGTTGAAAGATGTAATATCTGGAGAGAAGGTAGAAATTTTAAAATGCTAAAAAAAAGTCATATAAAATTAGCATTAAAAATAGCAAAAGAATCAGCAAATAAAAATGATATACCAGTTGGTTGTGTTATATTCGATAAGAAGGGTAAGATTATAAGTTCAGCGTCAAACTCTTCTATTGAAAAAAATGATCCAACTGCCCACGCAGAAATTTTAGCCATCCGAAAAGCATGTAAAAAACTAAATATCAATAAATTAAATGAATTATCAATCTTTGTTACTCTTGAACCATGTAAGATGTGTGAATACGCTATTTACGAGTCTGGGATAAAAAAAATATTTTTTGGCGCTTACTCAGAAAGTAGCTCTCTTACACATAAAAAGATTAATTATCAATTAGAAAACAATGGTTATCAATTTTATGGAGGCATAGAAGAAAAAGATTGTTCAAAACTTTTGACTGACTTTTTTAAAAAGCTTAGATAATTAAAAATTTTTGAAACCAATATCTTTCCTATAAAAACCATCTTTCCAATTTAATTTTCTTAAAACTTTATAAGCACTTTTTCTGGCCTCTTCAATAGTTTTTCCTGTTGAAGTAACAGATAGTACTCTTCCACCATTAGAAAAATAATTCGAAGATAATTTTTTTGTTCCAGCGTGAAAAATTATAGTTTTTTCATCATCTTTAATTTTTTTAAGATTTGGAATTAGTATTTCTTTATTATACGATTCAGGGTATCCTTTAGACGCTAAAACAACACAAACTACTGATTTTCTTGAGTTGGTAATTTTAATTTTTCCTAATTCGTCTTTGGTAATAGATGTTATAATTTCCAAAAAATCGTTGTTTAATTTTCTGAGTAGTGTTTGGCACTCTGGGTCACCAAAGCGAACATTATATTCAATTGCGTAGGGTTCATTATTCTTAATAATTAATCCAAAAAACAAAATACCACGATAAGTAAAATTTTCTTTTTTAAAGCCTAAAAAAGTTTTTTCTATAATATTTTTTATAATTTTTTTTTTCAAATTTTTGCTTACTTTTTTGGATGGTGTGAAACAACCCATCCCGCCGGTATTTGGACCAAGGTCTTTGTCAAAAGCTCTTTTGTGATCAAGGGCATAACCTAATGGTAAAAAATTTTTTTTGTCGAAAAAGGCAAAATAACTTATTTCAAAACCATCAATAAATTCTTCAATTATTATTTTGTTTCCAGCTTCCCCAAATTTTTTTTTTTCCATCATTAATTTTATTGTTTGTTCTGCTTCATTTAAATTTTTACATATAATAACCCCTTTGCCCGCTGCTAAACCGTCTGCTTTAATAACAATAGGAAAATTTATGGAGTTTAAATAATTTATGGCTTTATTAACTGCCGTAAATTTACGATATTTTGGTGTTAATATTTTATTTTTTAACAAAAAAGATTTGGCAAATGATTTTGAGGTTTCAAGTTTCGCAGCTTTTTTTACTGGACCAAAGGTTTTTATTCCTTTATTTTCGAGATAATCGCTTACACCATCAGCTAAGTATTCCTCTGGACCAATTATAACTAAATCAATAGAGTTTTTTTTACAGAAATTAAGGATCCGAATTTTTTTTTTTAAATTAATAAATTCACATTCTGCAATTTTTTGAATTCCTGCATTACCAGGTGAGCAAAATAACTTTTCGCATGATTTAGACTTTTTAACAGCCCAACAAATAGAATGTTCTCTCGCTCCGCTTCCTAAAACTAAAATATTCAAGAAAAAAAATCCTTATTATGATATTACATTTAATATGAAAGTACACTCCAATGTTATAGATTATACTGTAACTCAGCTTAATAAATCTATTAAAAATATAATCGAGTCTAGTTTTTTGAGTTTAAGAGTTGTCGGCGAGGTTTCACAAGTTAAAAAACACTCATCAGGGCACATTTATTTTACTTTGAAGGATAAAGAAAGTTCATTATCAGCAATCTGTTGGAGATCTAATGTTAATAAACTTAATGTTAAAATAGAAGAAGGTTCTTCAGTAGTGATTATTGGGAGAGTAACGACATATTCTCCGCAGTCGAAATATCAACTTATTGTGGAACAGGTGGAGTATCAGGGCGAAGGACTTCTACTCAAGGTTTTAGAAGACAGAAAAAAGATGCTTTCAAAAGAGGGACTTTTTGATGAAGATAAAAAAAAAAGAATCATCACTTTCCCATCATCTATAGGTGTTATTACATCTGAATCAGGTGCAGTATTTAGTGATATAGTTCATAGGATTAAAGATAGATTTCCTCTTGAAATTATTTTATATCCAGTAAAAGTTCAAGGTGAATCATCCGCAACTGAGATTTGTAATGCATTAGATTATTTTGAGAATTACAAAAATAATAATTTTGATAAACCTGATGTAATAATCATAGCAAGAGGGGGAGGAAGCTTAGAAGATTTAATGCCATTTAATGAAGAAAAATTAGTAAGAAAAATTTTCAGTTGTTCTATTCCGATTGTTTCAGCTGTTGGTCATGAAACTGATATAACTCTTTGTGATTTTGTTTCTGATCTTAGAGCACCAACACCCTCAGCAGCTGCTGAAATTATTGTTCCTGAGAGAAATGAAATCTTAATTAGATTTGATCAAAAAATTCTATATTTAAAAAAAATAATGGCCTCTTTCCTAGAAAAAAAGAAAAATGAAGTCACAATCTTGAAAAATAAGCTCCCTGACCTTAAAAATAAAGTCAATGCCTACTTTCAAAGTTTAGATTTTTTTGAGCAAAAACTAATTAATGAGATAAAGAATAAGCTTTCACAAAAAAAAATATTGTTTATTGAGAATTCAGGAAAACTTAATTTAGAAATATTTTTTAAAAATTTTGAGGTTTTAAAAGAAAAAATAAACTTTCTAAATGAAAGCTTATCAAAACAAGTTAACAATTTATTTAATACAAAAAAACAGTATCTAAATTCATCAATCAAACAACTAGATATATTATCGTACAAGGACACGCTAAAAAGGGGTTTTGCAGTTATAAAAAATAAAAATATGATTATAAAAAAAACTACTCAAGTTAAAGTAGGGGATGAACTATCAGTTGAATTTTTCAAAGATGAAATGAGAGTTAAAAAAATAAAATGAAAAAATTCTGTCTTATTTCCCTCTTTTTTTATATTTGCTCGACACCTCTATTTTCCCAAGATTTCCCCAAAATTTTTGGTTGTTTTTGTGAAGGTGGAGTTATTTTAGGAAAAATAAAGAAAGATGACTCAATTAAAATTGGTAATAAAAAGTTAGATATTTTTGATAACGGAGAATTTATTTTTGCTTTTGGACGAAAACATAATAGTGAAGTTATAATAAGTTACAATGATGTCAAGAAAACCTATGTCGTAAAAAAAAAAAAATACAAGATAGAAAGAATTAGTGGTTTGCCAAGAGGAAAAGTTGAACCAAGTAAAAAGGATCTTGAAAAAATTAGAGTTGACCAAAAAAAAATTATAAACTCAAAAAAAATTGGGGAGCTTGAAAAAATCTTTGATGAAAAATTTGTAATGCCAGTTGAAGGAAGATTAACAGGTTTTTTTGGTAGTCAAAGAATCTTAAATGACAAACCTAAGCGACCGCACTATGGAATTGATATTGCCCAAAAACAAGGTTCACCAATAATTGCACCCTCATCTGGAAAAGTAAAACTTGTTGCAAATAACATGTTTTTTACAGGTAATACTGTGATATTAGATCATGGACTTGGCTTAATTTCTATTTTTGCACATATGGATGAAATCATAGTTGATGAAGGGCAATATGTTCAAATAAGTGAAAAAATTGGCTCTGTCGGCATGACTGGAAGAGCAACTGGCCCTCACCTACACTGGGGAATATATCTTAACGATACTCCTGTAGATCCTCTAACTATTTTAAATTCGTCATTCTTTTAGGGTTTTTAAAATAAATTGTCTAAGTGTTTCTGAATTATTAATTTTTATATTTAGATCAGCCACACATATTTTTTTTTTAAATTGATCGGGAATCTTTAAATAATCTTTTCTTGTACATACAACTGAAAGTTTTTTTTTTTTTGATTTTTCAATTATATTTCTTATTTCAACAATTGAAAACTTATGATGATCTGGAAATGAAATAAACTCGTCAACTTTAATTTTATGATCAAGGAGACTTTCGTAAAAATTTTGATTATTTCCAAGTGCACTAAAAGCAATCACCTTCCTTTTTATATTTTTACTAAACTTTAATTCTCTGTAACCAGTATAAATGTTTTTGTGTGAAACAAACTCATATTTCTTTTTAGTAAAGTTTTTATCTAGAATTATTATAGCATCGCATAATTCTAACGCATCTTTAGTTGGTTGTCTTAACGGACCAGAGGGAAATATAAATCTGTTTTTAGTTCCGTAAAAAGAATCAATAACCAATAATGACATTTTTTTTTTAACATTGATACTTTGTAATCCGTCATCCAGAATTATAAGATCCGCCCCATTTTTTTTACATAGCTTTGCACCTTCAACTTTATTTTTTGAGACACACGTTGATCCAAAATTAGCATGAATTAAACTTTCATCACCTACATCCTGAAAATGCATAGTTTTTTTTACAATCAAAGGACCTTTATTCTTTCCTAAATACCCTCTTGTAAGAACAAAGATTTTAGAATAATCCCTAGACAATAATTGCCTAATCCTTAATACAAGGGGTGTTTTTCCTGCCCCCCCAATAACTAAGTTCCCAACACAAAGAACTGGTTTACCTATCTCAACTTCTTTTTTTGATAATCTATAGGTTAGATATCCTAGATAATA